>CACGIM010000004.1 GCA_902573115.1 uncultured Candidatus Poseidoniales archaeon | reverse complement strand
CAAAGAGTCACTTTCTAACATACCCAGTCCAGTCAGGGGGATTGATTCTGGAAGTACTTCTGGACCTGATTTTCAGAGTCTCCACCGTGCTCTTATCGACTCTGGGGGGGAGGGCTGGCATCCTTTAGTGCCATTGCGAACTTCTTTGATGGAGGTCATCGCTAGCTTGGAGTAGACCATCATCGATTCTTATTGAGAATTTGTTTCCTAAGCTCCTGGGCCCTGACTTTACAGGATTGCATTAGCTTTCTAATTCGAGTTCCTGCGGCTTTGTTACCGGAGTCAAACTTTTCAGCATCTGGAATTGCATCTACTAGCTCATTGATCATTTCTTGAATAGTACCCCTAACTCCCATAAATCCCGGAGATCATTGAAACTATTAGGGATTCTTGTTTGACTCAACTAGTTTGGGCAAATAGATCACTTCCAAGGATAGGCAGAATCAGACTTGCTTCTCCCTCCAGAACCATTTGTGGTGCATTAGGCCTAATCTTTCCCCAAGAAACCGCTTCTCTCAACCTAGCTCCCGACAATGACCCGTCAAATTCAGGCGCCGTCGTGATCGATACCGCTGAATCCATCCCAGCCTCTTCCCTGAACTGGTTCCACCAGATTACATGATGTTTAGAGATCCCACCCCCAACCATCAACCCATGACTTTCTTCGGCATCCCATATTAGGTCGGAAAGAACCTGTTCGTCGGCTAAAACATCCACCATGAATCTAGGGCTCCTTTGTCTATGCATGAATAACTGTGAGCCTATCGATCCGTCTGTTAGCCCGGGTATTACCATGGGTATCCTATG
Organism: uncultured Candidatus Poseidoniales archaeon; assembly: GCA_902573115.1. GTDB lineage: Archaea > Thermoplasmatota > Poseidoniia > Poseidoniales > Thalassarchaeaceae > UBA36. The sequence continues at coordinate 51,852 of CACGIM010000004.1, read as the reverse complement.
CTTAGCCACCCAGTGAAGTATTGACGTTTCATCTTCTATCCTGTCACCAAGGGACCAGCACAATTCCACGGAACCAAACCCTAACCAAGGATTCTCTTGGTCATTCTTCTTACGCTCTTCCTCTATTTCCTCTAACCATGGAAGAACGACACGCTCAAGGATTTCTCCATAACATTCGTTTGGGACCACGACATTGCCAAGTCGATTCAACCCTTCTTCACCTAGAGCTACGTCATCGAGAGTGAAATCACCGTGGAAGTATTCCCGGTAAGTTCGAGCAATATCGTGATCCAGAGTTCCGCAAGTAGTAATCACAACGTTGTAGGCCTTCCTTCTGATCGCCTCAACGAAGAATCCACGAGTCCCTGTTGCGCACAGGCAAGCAGGGAACGATAGCCAATTCAGAATCCTGTTTTGTTTCGACTTAGAAATTGCATGCCTAAGAATATCCCTTGATTGGGCTAGCTTGGATGCTGTGAAACCGCCCGCCTTACCCATCTGATCAATCAGAGATCTGACATCGGAAACCTTGGAGAATTCATAATCCTCTACCGGGACATCAAAATCATCTCGCGAGTATCTAACCATGTACTCCGCACTGTGCACATGCCTTCAATTGGTCGCATTCTGAAGTTTGAAGATCCTGTCCCTTAGATTAGCAGCTCTCTCAAAGTCAAGTCTATCTGCAGCCTGGTGCATCTCTCTCTCTAGTCGCGAGATCAGATTGCTAATATCCCCGTCTACATTGTCTATCTCATCTTCATCAACCCATTGTGGCTGACTGACGTTTTCCAGAACTGAATCAGAAGTGTTCCATACCCCAGCTCCCAATCTGAATTTCTCAGCCATACCCTCGAGGCCTCTCTTTCCGGGTGCCTTGGCAACCATCCTCCTACCTCCACCAGTTCCTGTTCCAGCAACTCCGGAAAGCAGATCTTCGATTTCCGAACCCATCACTGGCAAGGGCTTTTCTATAGTCTTGGGAGATATGCCGTACTCTTCGTTGTACTTATTCTGAAGGCTTCTCCTCCTGACGGTCTGGCTTATTGCTGATTCCATTGCCGGTGAAACCGAATCTCCATACAGGATAACAGATCCATTTGAGTTTCTTGATGCTCTCCCAATTGTCTGCAGTAGCGACCTCTCGTTCCTAAGGAATCCCTGTTTATCAGCATCAAAGATTGCAACTAGGGATACTTCGGGGATATCCAGACCCTCTCTGAGTAGATTTATTCCAACTATCACATCGATAATCCCAAGTCTAAGTGCCTTAATTATCTCAGTCCTCTCAAGAGTATCAATCTCACTGTGAAGATAGTGAGCCTTGACTCCCATTCTTTCCAAGTAGTCTGAAACTTCTTCTGCAAACTTAATCGTCATTACAGTTACCAAGACTCTTTCTTTTCTCTCTACCCTTTCATTGATCTCGCTCAATAAGTCCTGAACTTGTCCTTCTGTTGACCTAACCTCTATCCTAGGGTCCAGTAGCCCAGTTGGTCGAATTTCCATCTTTGAGATCCCTTCAATTCTTTCGAGCATATTCTCCATACTGTTGTTTGTACCCACCTTCTTTCTGTCTGATTTATTCGCACCGCCACCACCATCAATGTGCAGGAGCTCTTCTGGGACCTCTTGACCTGTTACCTCTGCCAAATGGCGAAGCTCTCTCTCTCCGGGCGTCGCGCTAACATAGATCATCTGGGGGACTAGCTTCTGAAACTCATCAACCCTTAGTGGACGATTGTCATACGCGGAAGGTAACCTAAATCCAAAATCGACGAGATTCTTCTTCCTTGAAAAGTCCCCTCCATGCATACCGCCTACCTGGGGGAGTGTTACATGGGACTCATCCATAATCACGAGATATTGATCAGGACCTCCGTGAAACTGATCAGCATTACTGGAGAAGAAATCTAGCAAACAGTAAGACCTCTCGCCCCTGACTCTTCTGTCGAAATGCATGGAGTAGTTTTCAACCCCCTTGCATGAACCAATCTCCTTGAGCATCTCCAGGTCGAATCTGGTACGTTGCTCTAGCCTGTGCGCCTCTATTGCTTTGTCTTTTGACTCAAACCAATCAACCCTTTTATCTAGCTCTTTTTCGATATCATCTAAAGCTTGATTGAAATTTTCCTCACCAGTCATGTAGAATTCTCTCGGGTGAATCCATGCTTCCTCAAACTCATCCAGAGGCTCCCAAGACACGGCTTCACAAACTTGTATCCTCTCAACCCCCTCCCATCCGAATTTAATCCTGATTGGATCATCGCGACTTGGCATCCAGACGTCGAGTACCTCTCCCCTGAGTCTCACATCTCCCCTTACTATTTCTCCGGCTGTTCTTCTATACTGGAGCCCAACCAGGTCTCTTATCACTTCCTGAGGATCAGATTTTTGACCCACGTGCAACCTTAGATGGTTTTGTTGGAATACCTCGGGGGGATTTAAACCGTAAATTGTGGAGACTGTCCCTATTGTGATTACATCAGGCTTAGAAACCAAAGAAGCAACTGTCGAGAAACGCTCCTGCTCTATCCTTTCGTTAAGTTGAAGCTCCTTGTCTATGTACAAATCCCTGCCAGGTATGTATGCCTCCGGTTGGTAGTAATCGTAGTAACTGACGAAGTACTCAACTGAGTTCTCTGGAAAAAGGCCTGACATCTCCTGCCATATTTGCCTCGCTAGAGTCTTATTATGCGAGAGAATTAGAGTTGGTAACTGTAGACTCTCAATCACCTTTGCCATAGCGAAGGTCTTACCGGAACCAGTAACACCTAGGAGAATGCATCTTTCCTGACCAGCGTCTATTTGACTTACCAACTGCTCAATAGCCTGCTTTTGATCGCCTGCCGTGTCGTATTCTGAATGTAGCTTGAACATCTTATACCCTCAAAATACTCTCCGTCAGAAGACCATTAATCCAAGACTGCCCAGTAAAAACCATCCCGTCAACATGGATCCTCTGAACAAGTCCCTCTGAAAGCTCTTCATATCTTGAACCGATGATTGTGCATTAGAAGCTCTTATCGTTACGATGTAAAGGTTTAGAAAAGCCATTACACATACTGTTGGAAACCATAACACTGGATCACCTACTCCACTGATAAGGAAGCTCGCTAACCAACCTAATGTCAGCAAAACACTCAATTTCATTGTAGCCGACTCGCCATGAGTTGCAGGGAAGGAGTGAATCCCCTGGTCCCTATCCACTTCCATATCCATAAGGGCATAGTTCAAGTCAAACGCAGAAATCCACAACGCGACTCCCAAAGAGACAAAGAAGAGCTCTGGGAACCACAAGAAATCCCTTCCCCCATCCATAGCACCAGTTATCGCTGCCCATCCATGGGTGTCGGCAGCTACTGCGACCCATGCACCCGCCGGAGCTAGTGCCAAACAGAACCCTATCCAGAAGTGACAAATCCACGAGAATCTCTTCGTATAGGGATATATCGCGAATGCTATAACCGGTAACCAAGACATCTTTAGTGCTACGTGATTTAAACTCCATGCTGCGAGAAGGAGCATTGCAAGGAATACTGATGCTAATATCCAAGCAGATTGAGTAGACATCGTCCCTGCTGGTAAATGCCTCGTAGCCGTTCGAGGGTTATCTGCGTCTATTTGCCTATCAATGATTCTGTTCAGAGCCATCGCTAGACCTCTCGCCCCGACTGCAGCTATGACAATCCAGACTATGTCGAGATTTTCTGACCCAAATTCATTGTCTGCAAGAACGAAACCGATTAGAACGAAAGGTAGTGAAAAAAGAGTATGTTCAACCTTCACGAACTCTAAGACCTCGCTTAATCCCATGTCACAACCTCTGAGTTAGCCATTCATCCACCGTTCTCACCAAGTCAGGGTCATGAAGTGTAACCGCTGGCCACCTGCGCACAGGGATTGGGCCCTCCTTGGAGGGAATGGGAGCAGTGGCGTCCCAGGCCACCCTGGTTTTACTCTCGTCAAAATGCAGGTCTCTACTAACATCGAATCTACAAAATAGCTGCCAAAGCAGCCTCCTCTTCCAGTTTTCATCCTGTAAGTCTGCATCGATATCTGTGATGAATAGCCACCTCAAACCCTTGGAAGCCTCCAGTTTCCATATCGAATCGATGATCGTTGAGATACGCTGTCTCTGAAGATTCGCCAACTGTTCGTTTTCTTCCTCCATACTCTCTTCTGGCACCGGCCCTCCCTGCACCTCAGTGGTTATTACCATCATGGAAGGCCTCAGCATCCTTGCTTGCACAACCCCATCCATAGCAGAAACAGTAATTGCCAGAGAATCACCCACAGGTTCCTTGACCACTGGCCCTATGGGATCATTCTGCATAACCGTGGTAGCATCGATAATTAGCTTATCATGTATGTTTTCCCAGGGCGATGTGTGTGCTAATGAATCAGCTACCATACCTTTCAGTGTCACCAAGTCATGGTGAACACTGACCTTGTCCTCCAATGCATCAAGAAGAGCATCCAAGTCCTTGACTTGGTGATTCTCGTCTACGACAATTACTACCTTGAGGAACATCATTTGCCCTGCCCCAAGTAGCCCTAACGCAGTCTTCCTAGCCTGCCTCGGGAATCTCTGTTTCGAAGAAATGATAGCTAGATTATGAAATCCGGTCTCAAGCGGCAGGAATGTGTCCACTACATCTCTGTGCTGGAACTTCAGAACAGGTAAAAGAGCGTCACCGATCGCCTCACCGAGGTAACCGTCCTCCATTGGAGGTACCCCTACTATTGTCATTGGTACCATAGGATCCTTTTTGTGAGTGATTGCGGTTACATGCATAACTGGATATTCGTCCTGAAGAGAGTAATGTCCGAAATGATCCCCGAATGGGCCCTCCAATCGATTATCCCCTGGAACCATGAAACCCTCGATAACAAGGTCCGAGTCTGCCGGTACCCATAGGTCATTAGTCAGACATTTTGTAATTCTGAGCCTCCTCCTGCTCAGAAGCCCTGCGAACTCATATTCTGACAGATTGTCAGGAAGTGGAGCGATGGCACTGAAAATTATCTGCGGAGGTCCTCCCAGACATATCGCAACAGGCATCCTTCCATCCGTGGACTCTGCGTGATCGGCACCGTGCTTATGCTTCTGCCAGTGCAGCCCCACCTCTTTGGAACCAAACACTTGGCTCCTGTACATGCCCATATTATGGGTTCCTGTTTCAGGATCAGCTGTAATCACCAACGGCAAGGTCATAAATGGTCCACCATCCATTGGCCATGTTGTTGGAATTGGGAGCCTTGTCATATCAGGGTCTGTAATCCTGACCTGCTGACACTTACCTCTCCGGATCCGCATCGGAGCCATCGAGACTGCTTGCCTCAGTAAACCGAGACCAGTCCAAGGCCTCCTAATTATGCCACCAACATCAGGCTTCATCAAGCCAGTCATCATATTGCCGATTTCTGCAGGTTTATCGACTCCAAGTGCCAGATTTGTCCTCTCCCTGGTTCCAAACAGGTTCATCGCTAGAGGGAATTTGCTGATACTTCCATCAGCAAGCCTTGGTTGGTCGAAGATTACTGCAGGACCACCAGTTTTCACAAGACGGTCGGCAATACATCCTGCTTCGAACTCAAGATTGACCGGGTGACTGACTCTGAGCAATTCCCCTCTGGACTCTAGCTCTCGGACGAACTCTTCGAGACTTCTCCATCCCATATTGCTCCCCCCGCCCTTCCATCATGAGAAGGTTCGCTTTCTGCGAGGTAAACAAACCGAGGGTTTCTTTGATGGTGACCCTACCGATAAAGCATGGGTGAAGCGGTCACATCATGTGATGTCCTTGTGATCGGTGCAGGACCCGGAGGGGGTAATGCGGCCCTCCAGAGCGCACGCTTGGGGCTCAAGACGTTGCTAATTGAGGATCATCCGGAGATAGGTACTCCAGTCCATTGCGGGGAGTGCATTTCGGAGATTGCGTGCCAGAACCTTGACCTCAACCTCCCTGACGAAGTGATTAGCAAAAGGGTCCAAGGAATCAGGGTAATATTCCCTGATCGAACTGAGAAGTGTCTCACTGAGGAGGGATATGTTTTGGAGAAGCACCTCTTTGAAAGATGGATCGCGGATGAAGCCGTCGCAGCGGGAGCTAGGATGCACTTAGGTCACAAGCTTCAGTCTATGGAGAGGATGGAAAACGGAAATTTCGAAGGTTGGAGGTGCAATGGCAAGGGAGATGAGTTCCCAATAGAGGCGAAGGTCGTTATCGACGCTTCAGGCGTTGCAGCCGTATGCTCAAAGCTCGTAAAAACGAGTGAAGGCAAACCACTCAACGAGAAGGGCAAGGTGGTTGCAGGGATGCAGTACGAACTCACTGACGTACCAACAGACGGATACCTAGATTTCTACATTTGGCCCAGCTACGCCGAGAAGGGATACCTATGGATGATTCCAAAATGTGATGGAAGGGCAAACGTAGGTCTGGTCACTGAGGATAGGCCCAGGGCAAAGAAGGCACTCGACGAATTCATCGAAGATACCCATTTCAAGGACTCAGAGCAGGTCCTACCACCTTGGAAGGAGAAGGGGAGCCCAGCGTTCGGCGGTACCATACCTATATCCGGACCGTTCGAGAATACACACCATGATGGATTACTACTGGTGGGAGACGCCGCAGGTTTTACCTCGCCGCTTTTTGAAGGTGGATCACACCTAGCCCTGAAGTCTGCTGTCTATGCGGCCGAGACAGCCGCGAAAGCAATTTCCGAGGGCAATACCAGCTCCGAGATGATGTCAGAATACACAAGGAAGTGGAAGGAAGAGTTCCCTCCCTATGACAAGATACTCAGAGGGAAAAACGCACTATTTAATCTGACAGACGAAGAGATGTCGGTTATGGCAACCTGCTTTCCGGATGAGATGTCTGATATGGGAATCTCAGGAAAGACAATGGTCGGATTGAGGCTGCTGCTTAGAAGACCTGGGCTTTACTCAAAGAAGATAGTTCCGGCTATGCTCGCCTTCGGATATAGCAGGGCGAAATACTACGGATGGTGAACGATGCTCACCCTCCTAGGATACTCGATACTGATTATTGCACTGCTTGTGAGTACGATACAGGCAACCCGCCCAGATCTCCTTGAAGGCAACAGAAACAGACTCATGACAATGTTGTGTCAGTCCTCCCCGTTCCTGTTCCTCTCTGCTTGCTTTCTGACTGAGTCTACTAGCCTGAGGCTTGTCTCGGATTACGTAGGAAATGGCCTCCCTCCCCTCTACAGGATCTCCGCAGTTTGGGGCAGCAGAGCCGGCCCTCTTCTTATGTGGGCCTCGTTCATGAGTGTCATAAGTTGGGCGATGTCCAGCGAAAACAAGTCGGATCGGTTATCGATACGGGTAATGCATGGATGGACTGCCATGATCCTCCTTGTATCCTCAGTCTTACGTCCTTTCTCACCAAGTTTGCTTGGGTCCAGTGGGGAGATCAGTCCTCTCCTTCAGACCAACCTGATGGTCATTCATCCTCCAGTAGTTTTTGCTTATTACTCACTTTGCCTCGCAACGGCGAGTATCGCGGTGGCCGGCGTATTGAGTAGAAGGCCATCTGAGGAGATTCATGAGTCCTCGTTGGTCTGGGCAAGGTACTCTTTACTCGCAGGCACAATAGGTATAGGTTTGGGTGGACTATGGGCATACACAGTTCTGGATTGGGGTGGTTATTGGGCATGGGACCCGGTCGAGACCGGTTCCCTCCTGCCTTGGCTGGCCCTTCTCGCCATCGTTCATGCTAGGTCGAGAAATCTCTCGGAAAGACCATTCTCATCCTCGCCTGCAATGAGTCTGGTTGTAGGAGCGCTCGTGATGCACGCCACTTTGGTCACAAGGGCAAATGGCGTATGGGCCTCAGTGCACGCTTTCGTGGGTGACGGGGAGAACTCAATGCCAAGAGACCCTTATCTCAGGGTAGTGGAGATCATCGACTTATCCCCCGTGGGTTTCGAGATCCTCTTCTACTTGGCCTCAGTAGTCTTACTCTCCTGTCTCGGTGTGACTCACCTTATCAGGGAACAGAGCAGGGTAATCGAGTCAATGGGCTCTAATACGCTGATGCAATCGAACAGACCGCTGGCTCTGGGAATGCTCGCGTACTTCTCTGCTGTAGGACTTTGGATAGGATCTTCTGCGGTTCTGTTCGCGGGCCTTGCATCTTTGCTCCTTCTCTTGAACGGTGACAGGGAGAGCCCTCCCACCCACTGGGTGGCTGCGGGAGTCCTGCTGATGCTCTTCTCCAGCTGGGCATGGATCTCCGAGTGGTACCAGTCACTAGCGGGAATCGTTCCATTCATGCTTGTATGGCTAATTCCCGACGAGGGTCAGGACGACTTCAAGTGGTTTACACTAGTCTTCAGCGACTCCTCATACAGGACCAAGGCCGTCCGGTCCTTTCCGTGGCACCTCTCAGTCTCCTTTCTTCTGCTTACCTGGATCCTCCTCACCGTGGAGATAGACGGTACTAACATCGCGGCTCACGAGTACTACGGTGCCCCATTGATAACACTGGCCGCAATAGGGCTTGCTCTCTACGCTCTTGGCAAGGGGGTAAGCGCAAGGGCAGGGACAGTCGGTCTGGTCACTGCGACCATTCTTTCCATTGCCATGGCTTACTTCTCGAGCCACATCGATCTTCCAGGTAATCAGGATCTATTGATCACTGACTCGGTCTCTAGGGGGGCACTTTCGATGTTCATGCTGACATGGTTGGCACTGGCCATACCGCCCAGTATTCTCCAGCTTTGGAGGAGCGCAAGTACAACCGCGCCTGTTCTTTTCAGGGAGGAAATCCGGTCAAAGCCGGCGAGGACTAGGATGCTGGGGTCACACCTATCCCATGCAGGGATACTAATCCTCCTTGTCGGTCACGTGCTGACCACTACCTTGGTCGACAGGACTGACTCATCCAACCTCGTCACGCTGGACAGGGACGAACCAGTAAGACACCGGGGAATGGACCTTGTATTCACAGGGGTTGATCTCGTAGAAGCCGATGACGATGACTACGGGTACAGCATCGGTGACGGGTACGTGGGAATCGTGATTGAGGCTTGGGACGATGGAGAGCTTCTGGGCGAGCTCACTCCTGGGATGCTCCGTTTCGACTCTCCTTCTGGAGCGGTCTCCGCCAGATCTGAGGTCGATAGGATGCCTCATCTAACTGGCGATACGATCGTCATTCTGGACCTCCTGCAGTCAAACGAGCTGCTCTCCTCGATGATAATGGGGCAGACAGACGAGGTCGAGCAGGTCAGGGTCACCGTTCACCACCTGCCTGGTAGCCACCTCGTCTGGGTCGGCTGGCTCATGATATTGTTGGGAAATGCATTCGCTTCCTTTGCAGGGCACCTCCAGAAACATAAAGCGTGAAATGGCGCTATTTTCACATCCAGAATCGCCCGACAAAGGGATGGCAGTTGATGAAGGACAAGATTATGGCAAACCGTTTGAATGAAAAGGGGGAAGCGAGTGGCTTGGCCCCCACAGGGTGTTTTAATGGATGAGGGAAACATCGTTCACGTCGATTATGACCTATACAACGCTAGTACTGACCAACTTATCGAGACCACAAGGGAGCATACTGCTAAGGAGCATGATCTGGAAGATGAGAACAGGACCTACTCCCCAATGATCACGATCGTCGGTGACGGGAGACTAATCCCGGGATTCGAGGCCCACTTAGCCGAAGCCGAGGCGGAAAAGGACTATGACTTCGAAATAGAACCTGAGCAGGCCTATGGTGAAAGAGACCAGAACAAGATCGAGACTATCTCACAAAACGTGCTTCTCCGGAGTGTACGGGACCCCAACACCCTGGGAATCGGGTCACCTGTGGAGATAGCTGGCAGGAACGGAATACTACAGTTCATGAGCGCTGGAAGGGCTAGAATAGACTACAACCATCCCTTGGCAGGAGTAACTCTGAGGTACAGCTACAAGATTGTCAAGGTAGTGGAAGAAAGAGAGGAAAAAGTCCAGACCCTGATGAAGATGAATACCGGAAGGGAAGACTTTGAGATAGAGTTTGATGGCGATGACCTCACGATGACTCTACCTGAGGAAATGGCCTATGACCAAAACTGGTCATTCACTAAATTCTCTCTCGTAACTACACTCAGGGAGCATGTAGGAGTCGGAAAAGTGATTTTTCGAGAGGTCCACGAACCAAGGCAAATTGAAGAGGAAGAATGAAGCTACAGTAGCCTAGGTATAACAACCGGGACAAGAAGAATTAGCAGAATGAAAATGCTGCTCATCGAACTAACCCTATTGGCGAGCAACTCCACCTCCATTGGGTGCCATTTCGACCTCAGCCTCGTCAAGACTGAGTGCGTAGCATCTCTAAACATGTGACCACCATCAAATGGGATCATGGGAATCAAATTCGCGAACCCTAGTAGAAAGTTTATCCACACAAGCCAGAATAAGAAATCAAACAAATCAAGCATTAGGTCGGTGCCTAGAATCGATGCAATTCCAGTGTCTCCAGCCACCAGCATCGCTCTCTCGTGCTCCAGCATCGTATGGCCACCGAGCTCTACAGGCGTGAAGATCATGATTATTGGCTCAAGCAATGCAACAATTATCGTACTAGCTACCGAGTACTCACCCTCAACGTATACCCCCTCTATTATTCTCGAGTATTTGTCCACTCCACCGGTTGATGATTTCAGGTCGGAAACCCCTAGGAACGCATCCCCCTCTTGTATATCCATAATTTCGAGTATTTCCACCCAATTCTCAATACACTCCTGATCGCCATCACACTGATCTAAAATGTATTCATAATGATCCCCCAGAGTCACAAATACTGTTCTTTCTACTCTTTCCTCAGCACCATTGGTGACATTTGGGCTAGATAATATGGTAAATGATGCAACCTCTCCAGATCCGAGAGAGCTCATCTCATATGAGAAATCATCATAGTCCAATATTCTGTTTCCATTGATGTGAGTTATCGTTTCATAGGGGAGAATGCCAGCTTGTTCCGCCCCTTCGTCCCTAATGATGCCCCTTGCGTGGACACCCTCGTTCTCTGCCACCATTCCACTTGCAACAGAGGATAGCATAATCAGGACAATATAAGTAGCAAAGAGATTTATCGAAGGTCCTGCCGAGAAAAGCCTCATTCTCTCCCTTCGAGGTATTCTCTCCATCTCCGACTCTTCTGGTTCGGCGAAAGCACCCAGTGGAAGTGGGCCTAGAAGAAGTAGTCCAAAACTTCTCAGTCTCATCCCATGGGCCCTGGCTTGGATTCCATGGCTATACTCATGTATTAGAATCGCGATAATTAAAGCAAGAGCAGGCCACTTGAAAGGTACGAAGCTAGTCACTCCTGGAATTAGGAGTAAATCGCTAGCGGGAAGCACCTCATCAGGAGGATTAATTGCGGTGGCTATTGCAGAGAGGAATAGAACTAGGATTACACCAAACATTACAAGGAAGCAAAGCCAAATCGAGATCTCCCCATAAAATCTCCAGAACCTTTTGGTTGTTGAAATCAACTCAAGCATGCCTTTGCCTCTTTTTGTTCTGACCATCAGAATCCCACCAAGCACTCTTGTTGCATCCCATCTATCGAGAATGCCCTTTTCTTCAGCGATTTGCAGGGCTAAGAACCACAAGGCGATCAATACAACACCAATTAACGGAACTCCCAACAGCCAAATCAGATAGAGAATAAGTAGGGGAAGAAAGAAACTTCGTCTCTGGGGAACATCGGCTTCCCTCTGGAAGTCGGCGCCCTCCTCTTTTTCCATGATGCCCACAACAAACTACTGCACTTCAACCTGCGTCTTCATAGTCGCAACTGACAATACCGATTGCCCCTTCCCAAAATTAACTATGCAGTCTAGAGACGAAGATAGGAGCGATAATCGCATCCTTGATCTGATGACTAGGGAGAAAGAAAGCATCAACAGAATTCTCAGTCAGGCCGAATTGAAAACTGTAATAGCAAGGCTCAATGAAATTAAGACAAAAATTGAATCTATAGAATCAAAGCTCTCAGGGTCCGATTAGTTAGATACCGACTTACTGGTGAAGCCAGATGGCTCTGAGGCAATCCCTCTTGCTCCTTCCGACTTGCAAATGAGATGTAAGAATCGATGGACTGGCATACCAGCATTCCAGTCAAGGTGAGGTTTACCCCTGCTGGTAAGTGTCAGGGAGGGTATACTTCTCGAAAGGTGCCTAAGTTTCCCTCTCAATCCATCTACTTCGACTTTCATTATCCTCCAACTATCTCCCCTCACACCTTTCAACCTAAACGCATAAAGTGGAAGCAGACCACATTCTTCCCCTGTAGATTTTAGAGCACTGTACTGGTCCATGGTTCTACCAGAGAGGTAGATTTTGTCCTTTTTTGATGATTTCACCTCTATTGGAAAGCACATGTCGCCCCTGAGGGCGAGCAAATCCCCAGTGCCCTCTGATCCACTTCCAGGGGCCCTTACAACAAGGAAAGGCCTCTGAACAACCTTCATGGCCCTAGCTCTCTCAATCTCACTGCAGGATCTAGTAACTGCTCTTACTCCTTTCAGATCCCCTGCGAGGACCAATCTCAACTCTCGTTCGTAGTTGGTACCCATGCCACTATCCGGTTCTCAGGGTTATTGAGAACACCGGTCCGAATTACTGGAATTTTCCCTTTCTGTAGTCCCTTGTCCTGTCGACACCAGGAAATTGGTCTTCGCTCTCTCGGTAAACCGTCTTCATGTTGTTCAGGAAATTGTCTTCATGAGTGACAATTAGCACCATTTCTACCCCCGGGTCATGCTCTCCATCCATCCATGCCAAGATAATCTCCATAGTCATTCTAGCTCCTTCCCTATGGGGGTATGCATAGACATCCATTCCTAGAGGTGGTAGGACCAGCGTACTCCTAGGATCCAGATTTTCAGTCTTTTGAAACAAGGCTTCGTACGAGTTTCTTAGCAGCTCTCTCCTGAAATTATCCTGTGTAGGCCTTCTACAATCCGGACCTACAACGTGAACTAGATTAGCAGCTGGAAGATCGAATGCAGGGGTAGTGACTGCCTCACCTACACCGCAAGGTTGCAGATTTAACTTCCTTCTTTCTTTTGCTATATCTGCACACGCCTCCCTGAGGCCGTCTCCTGCTGATTGCTGCATCCTCTCATCCAAACCCTCTCTTCCGGCAAGCCTGCTATTTGCTGGAATTACCATAACATCACCTTCTACTCCAACAATGTCCCCATAAAGAACGCGAACCTGACCGTGCCTACACTCTCTGACAATAACTACGTCGGCCATAGGGCTGCGAAGAGAGGCCATCTGATATGTATCCATCGTAAGGGATTTTTTTTGAATAGGGAATGATTAATTCCTATAGCCCCCATCGGTAAGACGTGTCCACCGGTTACGTGTTGCTTGATGTTGAGCCCGGGTCGGAGTACTCAGTCCATGAGAAGGTTTCCTCTCTGCCCTTTGTTAAGGATGCACAGGTTCTGTTCGGAGATCATGACATGATACTGAAGATCGAGGCAGAAACTATGGGCGAGATAGCAAAACTGGTAGTCGACTCTATACGTTCGGTGGAAGGCGTAATTAACACGAAAACTCTAGCCTGCGCCGAGCTGTGAAATATCCTAGAAACCTGAAATACGGACAACTCAGCCATTGTTTGCGCTAAATCCGCCTCACACTTTAATACCTATAGAGCCCAGCGAGCAGCCGGAGGAATCCAAATATGGCAGACAAGAAATATTTCGTGTTGATGCAGAACGGCAAGGACACTGCTCAAGTGTTCCACAGCAAGCAGCCCAGGGGAGCAGCCCTGAAGGCAGCATCCAGGGGTGTCACAGACATTCACCTAAGGGAGAGGGGAACAAATAGAGTTCATGTGTTCTCAGGATCGAAGAGTAAGGTTCCAAAAGGACCAAACGCGCCGGACTGGCTTCCCGATATGATAAACAAGGCCAACGTGAAGAAGCTAAGAATAGACCGAGTCTGAGCGAGCGGATTTTCCAAGCTCAGTAGGGTTCTTTGCCCTGATTAGCGTCAGCTCTGAAGGATAAAGTACAACCATCCAAGCGCGTTTATTTTGATTTGAAACGGAACCTCTTTCTCGCCTTATCCGTCCTTTTAGCATCCAGTTTCCTCGCTTCTTCTGCTCTATATCTCTCATCCTCGGAAGCACCCTTTGCCTTCTTGAGATTGCCTGGATCAGATGTTTTGGCGAAATCCTCAGTAAAGTAGCTTAAAACTCCTGAACTGATATTTATTGCGGTTTTAACCGGATTTACCAGCGGATCGAAGTATTCTGTAACAACTCTTTCCTTGAGTGGAATTATTGCGTTGTCCGTGATCTTTATTCCCGCCGGACAGACCTCTGTGCAACATTTTGTGATATTGCAGTACCCTATCCCAAAGTCTTCTTTTATCTCTGGAATTCTATTCTCTGTGTCTAGAGGGTGCATCTCCAAACTTGCTAATCTAACGAAGAACCTAGGTCCAGCAAACTCATCATACATCTGATGCTCTCTTAGAACGTGACATGTGTTTACGCACAACATACACTCAATGCAAGACCTGAATTCTTGCAACCTGTCTGCTTCTTCCTGATGGAATTCCCAATCGGGCTCGATTGGTCCATTAATCGGCTTTATTTTTTTGTCTGTTTCGTATGCCCAAGATGTATCGGTAACTAGATCCTTGGTCAATGGAAAAGCCTGCATCGGCTTTACTAATACCGGTACGGTTTCGTCATCCATTTCCTCGAATACCTCTTCCATCCTAGTCATGCACATTAACTTTGGATGACCGTTAATCTCAGCGCTGCATGATCCACACTTTCCTGCCTTACAGTTCCACCTGCAGGATAAATCTGGAGCATGTTCCGCTTGAATTCTGTGAATCACATCTAATACGACCATGCCCTCATCCAGGTCTACTTCGTAATCAACCATTTTTCCGAAGGGGTCGCCGTCCGAATCCGGCTCTCCTCTAAACACCCTGAAGGTAACTTTTTCCGACATTCTACTCCTCCTCGTGCAAGTCTTCTGAATCCAGTAGAGATCTCAATTCTTTGGGAATTCTTGGATATGAGGCGAAATCAATCTTCATCTCTCCGTTATCATCCATCCAAATCACGCTGTTTATGTTTCCCCAATGTTCATGATCAGTCTCTGGGAAGTCATCCCTTGTGTGAGCTCCTCTACTTTCTTCCCTCCTTAGAGCTGCAATTGTGCACATCCTACTGACATCAATCATAGCTCCAATCTCCAAAGCTTGGTGCCATCCTGGGTTGTAGACCCTTCCACCTCCGGGAGAAGTAGATTTTGAACGCTCAGTAAGTAAATCCAAGTCAGCCATAGCCTCCTGAAGAAGATCCCCTGTCCTAATTATTCCTGCTTTGTTCTGCATCATTACCCTCAGGTCATTTACAACACTGGCAGGATTCTCTCCTCCTTGCCTGCTCAATGGCTCTAGAGTCTCATTGACAACTTCATCGATTTCTAACTGATCTATTTCCGAGTAATCCTGTTGTTCCTTTGAATAGTCGGCAGCAGCCTCTCCTGCGATTTTTCCGAACACTATTAGATCGGATAATGAATTCCCGCCTAGTCGGTTCGCACCATGTAAACCAGTGGCAACCTCGCCCGCCGCAAACAAGCCCGGAACGGAACTCTCTTGATTAAAAGGATCGACCTTCACACCCCCCATCACATAATGTGCTGTGGGGCCTACTTCCATTGGTTGCTTCGTTATGTCAACGGCAGCTAGCTCCATGAACTGATGATACATACCAGGTAGTTTCTTCTTAACCTCATCCTCGTCTCTCCAAGAAATATCTAGGTATGCGCCTCCGTGTTCCGATGCTCTTCCTGCGTCCCTCTCACTGTTTATTGCCTTGGCTACAACATCTCTCGTGAGTAACTCTGGCGGCCTTCTTCTTGTTGCAAGTTTTCCTGAAACAACTTCATCGACCCATTCCAGAGCTTCTTTTTCAGTATCAGCGAACTCATCTCGGTACATCTCAGGAATATAGTCGAACATGAACCTCTTTCCTTCAGAGTTTGTAAGCATCCCTCCCTCTCCCCTTACTCCTTCTGTCACAAGAATGCCCTTCACGGATGGAGGCCAGATCATCCCTGTTGGGTGAAATTGGACGAATTCCATATCCCCCATTTCCGCTCCGGCCCAGTATGCTAAAGCATGACCTTCTCCCGAATATTCCCATGATCCCGAGCAGACCTCCCAACACCTCGTGATGCCTCCGGTAGCCAGAATTATCGATTTTCCCTTAAAGACGTGTAAGGAACCATCGTTCCTATCATATGCGAAGCATCCAGATACCTTTCCATCTGTCTTGAATATACGCCTTACTGTGTACTCCATGAAGATCTCCATTCCTTCATGAATTCCCTTTTGTTGTAGGGTTCTAATTAGCTCCAATCCGGTTGCATCACCTATGTGGGCAAGCCTTGGATACGTGTGACCCCCGAAGTTCCTCTGGCTTGAGAGTCCTTTGGGGGTTCTATCGAATACAGCCCCCCACTGTTCCAACTCTCTGATCCTGTCAGGTGCCTGTTGGGCGTGAATTTGCGCCATCCTCCAGTCTCCAAGATACTTTCCGCCTTTCATGGTGTCTCGGAAGTGCGTCTGCCATGAGTCTCTAGGGTCCTTGTTCGCTAGTGCTGCAGCCGCCCCTCCCTCTGCCATCACAGTATGCGCTTTACCAAGCATAGACTTGCAGATCATTGCGACGCTAACTCCTGCCCTGCTAGCCTCAATAGCTGCCCTTAGTCCAGCTCCTCCAGCGCCAATTACGATGACGTCGAACTTATGATGGATGATTTTTTCATCCATTTACAGTCCTCCAATCAGAACATAATCAGTGATGCCAAAGTCCTGGCAAATCCAAATGTAGAAATCGGCAAACATGACCCAAAATAGGCTAATTAAAGCCCAATCTTTGTGTCTTTCGTTTAGTTTCGTCGAGATCTTCCACATCAGATACTTCGCTTTGTTCAATATTGTACCAGACCAATTGTTTGCACCCCCTCCAACAACATGACGGAAAGCGTGGCAGCCAAGAGTGTAGCCAGTTAGGAGTATAACATTGAGTAGAAGTATCAGAGAACCAACAGAGATACCAAAGCTGTCTGCGGACCCATCCGGGGCATCGTGAAAGTTGACCGATAGCCATAAGTCGTAGGTCAAAATTGGCAGATATATTAGAGCGATGTACATGAAGATCCTATGCAGATTCTGCACTACAAATATCCCCTTTTCGCCACTGTACTCGTTCCATGGCTTAGAAACTGCACAACCGGTCGGCTGCTGGAAAAATGCACGATAATACGCCTTTCGATAATAATAACAGGTTCCTCTAAATCCTGCTGGGAATACTAGTATGAACATCGCTGGGCTAAGCCACCACAAATCTTTGGGAATCCATGATGATTGTGGAAAGATTAGTGGACTGTATAGTGGTGAAAGAACATGACTGGTCCCCCATTTCGATTCTTGTTCGATTGACATTGTTTGGCATCTGGAAACATCTTTGAAGGATTTAGCTGAATCCCAGTTCTCGCATGAGGACGCCCCTAACTCACTGAAAAACAGGATGTCTGACTCCATGAAACCTCTCCAAGTAGCATAAACAATCATCAGTCCCAAGTAAGCCGCCATCGCAGTCGGACCCTTC
Organism: uncultured Candidatus Poseidoniales archaeon; assembly: GCA_902573115.1. Taxonomy (GTDB): domain Archaea; phylum Thermoplasmatota; class Poseidoniia; order Poseidoniales; family Thalassarchaeaceae; genus UBA36. The sequence continues at coordinate 34,162 of CACGIM010000004.1, read as the reverse complement.
CACCAATCATCGGTACGATCGGTCCTACCGAAGCCTTTCTTCATTGGTAGCTTAACGCTCTCGCTCATCTCAAGCACCACCCGTTATTATCTGGCATGTTAGATGTGTCATAAGGGATTGCATGGTCCAACTACACAATCAGGTACTAGGCCAGAGCTGAGTAGTCGGCGTCAGCTTCCTCGATGTGGATCTCTTCGACATCCATTTGGGCGAGTTGTAGCTTCCCAGATAGCTCGTCATTTACTGCATGCCAATATGAATATGCTTCAATCACCCAAATCCCCGATTCTCTGGTGCCGTTTCCACTGTCTTTAACTCCTCCAAAGGGTAGGTGAGCCTCCGCACCGGTTGTTGAGTTGTTGATGCCTGTCATACCCGCTTTGATGCCAGTCTTGAAGCGATAAGCCTCTAGCCTGTCGTTTGTATAGCATGCACTTGAAAGCCCGAACGGAGATGCGTTAGCTAGATGCAGGGCATGGTCGAAGCTTTTGGCCTTCACCACAGTAACTAGAGGTCCAAAGATCTCCTCGTGGAAACAACTCATCTCCTCAGTTACGTCAACATAGACATGGGGCCACATGTATGACCCATCTGAGGCCTCACCGAGGAAGTTTGTTGGTCTATTGTCATCGGTAATCGCCCCTTCGCCGAACATTTTCTTAGCTCCATCAGAATCACATATTTCGACTCCTTTCAGGAAATCAATGGCGTACTTTTCTGATAGCATTGAGCCATAGAGTACATCTTCATGCCTCATAGAATCTCCAATTCTGGTATTCTCCACCATTTCCATAAATTTCTCCATAAATTCGTCATAAATATCTTGATGCAAAATGAGGTTGCCTAGGCTTGTGCAGCGTTGTCCAGCAGTCCCAAAAGCAGCCCAGTATGCTCCCTCCACAGCATTGTCGATATCAGCAGAGGGCATCACTACAAGTGGGTTTTTGCCACCTAACTCCAGTGAAGCGCTGACTAGGTTCCTCCCACATATTTCGCCAATCATCTTTCCAACAGAAGTACTACCAGTGAACGATATCTTGTTGACCATTCCAAGGTCTGCTGAGTCAACTAGGCTTTGACCGGCCCCACTTCCATTTCCGTGAACTAGGTTAATCACGCCGTTTGGAAGTCCTGCCTCGTGCATTATTCTGGCCAATGCAAAGGATAGCATAGGCGAATCTTGAGGTGACTTCCAAACACAGGTGTTTCCACACATGATTGCTGGAATCATTTTCCAGAATGGTACTGCGGAAGGGAAATTGCATGCATTGATTATGCCACAGACTCCTAATGCTCTCCTGTAGGTGAAAAGCTCCTTGTCTTGGAGCTCAGAATTTACTGTTTGCCCATAAAGTCTACGACCCTCAGATTGGAAAAACAAGCAAGTGTCTATTGCCTCTTGAATCTCTCCACCACATTCCTTCAGCGTCTTTCCAATTTCACGAGCTTGTAGCCGCACTAAATCTTCTTTGTAATCCATCAGTAGGCGACCCATATTTCCTATGACTTGCCCTCTGGTAGGTGCTGGAGTGGACGACCAACTTGGAAAGGCCTTCCTAGCAGATTTGAGTGCCGCATGCACGTCTTCCTCTGTTGAGAGGGGAAATTCACCAAGACAATCGTCAACCCAAGCCGGGTTCCTGCTCTCAAATGTAGCTCCACTGCTCGAAGATTTCAGCTCTCCGTCAACAATGTTGTACCCCCTAATTGCGGGGCTCCCATTGGGATTTTCTCTGTTCAGCTCTTCAAAACCGGTCTCCAGTACGTGCGTCATGGGTGCGCGAATACAGATTCTGAAATGAATTATGCGCATCGACCATCCTTTTTCCGATAACCATTTTACCCTGTGGAGACTGCTTTATTGCTGGGTTTAACTACCCCCAATGCCCGAGACCTGATGGCAGGGAGTGAAAGATGGCTTCAGAAAGTGCGGATTCGCTGACCCTAAGAGTGGCAAAAGCCATTCCTAGTGATGTTGGCCATGGAAGAGCAAGGGTACCCTTTGACAATGACCTAAACCTAAAACCAGGTGACATTGTTGAGATAGAGGGCGAGAGTAAAACTGCAGCGATAGTATGGAGGTGTAGGCCAGAAGACGCTAATCTCGGGGTAATCAGGATTGATGGCATTATTAGGAAAAACTCAGGAGTGAGCCTAGGGGACAGGGTCCAAATCAGGAAGGTCGAAGTAGAGCCTTGCACTAAGCTAGTACTTAGCCCGGTAATGGCCAAGCAACAAAAGGTAAGGTTCGGCCCCGGAATAGAGGGATTTGCAAGGAGGGGCCTGAACAAGAGGCCTGTCGTCGCTGGAGATAGGATATTTATTCCCGGAATGACTCTTTTCGCAGAAGCGCTTCCTTTCGCAATTGTCCAAACTAGTCCCAAGGGAATAGTCCAAGTTCTCCCGGATACTGAAATTATAATCAAGGAGGATGCGGTAGATCAAGAAGAACAAGATCTGGTCCAATCGATTTCCTACGAAGATATAGGGGGGATTGGTAGCCAACTGCAAAAGGTCAGGGAGATGATAGAGCTTCCACTTAAGCATCCAATTCTTTTCAGGCGACTCGGAATAGAGCCACCGAGAGGAGTGCTATTGCATGGTCCTCCGGGTACTGGTAAAACATTGATCGCCAAGGCCGTGGCATCCGAAACCAAAGCACACTTTACTTCAATCAATGGCCCAGAAATTATTTCAAAGTACTATGGGGAAAGCGAGAAACAGCTCAGAGAGATTTTTGACGAAGCAGCTGCCAACTCACCTGCTATTATTTTCATTGATGAATTGGATAGCATAGCTCCGAAAAGAGAGGATGTAACAGGAGAGGTCGAAAGACGTGTAGTTGCACAACTTTTGACATTGTTGGATGGTATGGGGGGTAGAGACAATGTTGTTGTGATTGGGGCAACCAACAGACGGGATGCAATTGACCAAGCCCTGAGGAGACCTGGAAGATTTGACAGGGAACTAGAGATAGGCGTCCCCGACAAGGCAGGCAGGGGAGAGATTCTGGGTATACACACAAGAGATATGCCAATCAATGATGATTACAACTTGGATTGGCTTCTTGACAACACACACGGATTCGTGGGAGCTGACATCTCGGCTTTAGTCCGAGAGGCTGCAATGAAAGCACTGCGGAGGTATTTGCCAGAAATCGATCTAGACGAGGAGGAAATACCTCCCGAGGTTATTGAGAAGATGGAGGTAAGGATGTCCGATTTCCAAGAGGCCGTAAAAGAGATTGAGCCTAGTGCATTGAGAGAAATATACGTAGAGGTACCAGAAGTTACCTGGGAGCAAGTTGGCGGGTTGCAAGATGTTAAAGAGAGGCTGAAGGAGAGTATAGAATGGCCGCTTACGATGCCAGAAAAGTTCGAACACTTCGGAATAAGCCCCCCTAGGGGTATAATGCTATTTGGTGCTCCCGGCACTGGAAAGACACTCATCGCCAAGGCGATTGCAAACGAAGCAAAGGCGAATTTCATATCGATAAAGGGGCCTGAGCTGATTTCCAAATGGGTCGGAGAGTCTGAAAAGGCAGTCAGAGAAGTCTTCAAGAAAGCAAAGCAATCTAGCCCTTCCATTGTTTTCCTTGATGAGTTTGAGAGTATCGCCGGGATGAGAAGAAGTCATTCCGGAGAGGGCTCCGATGTTATGAATAGGGTTGTCAACCAATTGCTGAGCAGTCTTGATGGGGTGGAAGGTATGGAAGGGGTGATCGTCGTTGCAGCCACGAATAGGCCTGAAATGATTGATCCAGCTCTAATGAGGAGTGGTAGGTTCGAAAGAGTCCTCCACATCCCCCCGCCTGACAAAGATTCTCGCTCCGAGATACTAAAGATCCATGCTGCAAAGATGCCGCTTGGTAAATTCAAGATTGAAGAGCTTGCAGGAATGATGGAGCACTACACGGGTGCAGACATAGAAGCGGTTTGCAGGGAGGCAGCTTTGATTTCAATGAGAGACGGAAAGAAGACAGTCTCAAAGAAACATTTCGAAAAGGCTGCGGAGATGGTAAGGCCAACTGTGACGGAGGAGATGTTGGAGTACTATTCAAAGATGGAGGGATCACTAACTAGTGGACTAGAATCCGTAAGGAGGACTTCTTCCGGACTTTCGGGAATTGAATTGATTTGAGGAATTTGATGAGGACTACATTCGGAAAGGAGATACTAACTAGAAAGGTAGTGGATGCCGCCGGAGACTTACTTGGCCATCTTGCTGACTTCACAGTAGATTTAGGAACTGGAAATATCGTGTCAATTTTGGTGGTAGCAGAATCCGGTATCGATCCAAACGAGCTTCCATGGCCAACAACAGAAGGCCTTCTTTCTATTCCTGTGGAGGAAGTTGCTACCATTGGATCGGTGGTTGAGCTCTCCAGATAGTAAGATGCAGTTTTCGTTCAGGGTCACATAACGGTCATAAAATGACCTTCGGGCTCACTCTCCTATAGGACAAGGGAGGATGCCCGAATGATTGATTGGAACCGAGTGTCTTCTTTCGCTAATTCTCGCAAAAACAGAAGGATGGCACTGCAGATTTCTTTCTGGGGTTTGCTAGTAATTTTGCTGTCATCTATCGCAATGACATATGTTGTTCCCGGTCAAACCCAGCAGTCTGCATATGGGGACGAATGGAACGATTTAGGGTCTTTCCGAGGTGAGCTAAATGGAATGGGGGTGGAGACTACCGCACTCGTCTCAAGTCCGTTATTACTTAGTGATCTGGATCACCCTGAGGAAACTATATTCATCATCTCTGGGGTAGAGAGGGACACAATTTCGCTTCCTCGTTTTACAGGAGGAGACGATATAGTTCAGTTCTCTGAAGGAGACGGATATACTTCATCTGAGATAGCAGCAATTAAGGAATTTGTAGAGAGGGGTGGTACTGTTATTCTGATGGACGATTTCGGGTATTCAAGCAATTTGGCAGGAGAGTTTGGACTGGAATTTACTAATCATAGGCTATACACCGACTTCAGCTACGATAACGATTTAGGCTCTGACTTCGTTTGGGTGAATACTACCTCAGCGTTCAATTTTACCTCATCCCAAGGGGCTCAGACTGGAGTTAACCCATGCCTCAGGGATGCGGATATGGATGGAGTGGTGGACGTTCTAGATCAGGACCCAACAGATCCTGAAATAGGTACAAATTTCCTCACGGCGTCGTCAACCGGACTTTGTTCTCATCGTTTTTTAGGCAACGACCAATCAACAAATAAACCAAGGTGGGACTGGTCACAGGACTACAGCATCCTAACTAATACCCCTTCTGCATTTGAAAAGACCAGCTCTTACAACCCAGCTGAGCGAAGATATGTAGTTTCCAAAACTACTCAGGATTCTTGGATAGATAACAACGATGATGGAAATTACACTGTTGGAAGCTACGCCGCCTTTGGGATTGTTGGAGACGAGCAAGGACCCTTTCCTGTATATGTGAGATATTGCGAGGCCATATTGTGCCGAGGCTATGATTCCGGCAGAGTACACTTTATTTCAGATGGATCGGTACTAATTAACTCCCTATACGATCCAGAATTCGAATCCAAGTACCTTGGGCTAGTACCTCAGAATGATAACAGGAAATGGATTTTGGATGTGGTAGCCGAAGCACTGATACTCAATGATAATGGTACTCAACCTAGTGAAAACGCGCTAGTAATTTTTGATGAAAGCAGACACCAGCAACCAACAATTTTCGGAGACACATACAACCTACTGTATTACCTGTTGATATACTTCACAAATGACTGGATGGCAATGCTGATTTTGTTCCTGATTTTGTTTGTGTTTCTTGAGGCTGTGTTAATCAGGAAGGAAGATCCTGAAGACTGGAGGCATGTATTCAGAGTGGTCTACTACGGTTTTGGAGATGCTGAGAGATACAAATACTACCAGAGACCGGAGAAGATAAGACAAGTTCTTCTCACAAGGGTGAGGAACATCAACGCATTGTCAAGGGAGGAGTTCGATGCTATGCCAGCAGCTGAGCTTCAAGGGATGATCCGTGACCCGGTCCTAGTTCGATTTATTTTCGAGGACAGAAATTACAGACCCGACGAACTGGTTGGAATAGTTAGAAGGATAAAACAGTGGGGAGAATCTTCTGGAGGTGTTTCTACGTATGTGGACTAGAAAGGCAGCAATTATGTTGGCCGGAGGAATAAGCCTCATTCTTGTCGGAATGATGATTTCAAATTTCCAGATGATGATTATTGGTCTGACGTTCATTTCATTCATTTCTATCAGTGCATGGATTTCAGGTCATTCTGAATTGGAGATAACAAGATACGTACCGCACTCCAATGTCTACAAAGGTGATCTAATCGAGATTTCTATAACAATTACAAACAATTCTTACCGGAGAACTCAGCAGATTGAGATCTTTGACAATGTCCCTCACGAAATGAAAATTAGAAGAGGAATAAACCAAATGAGATTGAACCTCGGTCCCGGGCAGACTACCAAGCTTGATTACATGCTAAGATGCCCTCTGCGCGGTCATTATTCCGTAGGCCCAATTTCTGTGAGGTACAAGAACGCATTCGGACTATTCGTAAACGAGTCAAAAATCGAGGATCTTTGCGACATCACAGTATTCCCTCAGGTAAGAGATGTTGAGGATGCTATGCTTAGAGCAGATGTTCCAAAAATGTACACTGGAGCTACTACTCTTAGGACTCCAGGCCCAGGTATGGAATTCTATTCACTTAGGGAGTACCTTTCCACCGACTCATTAAGATCAATCAACTGGAAGGCATTCGCTAGAACTGGTGATCTGATGGTGAACCAGAAGACTAGAGATGCAGTCACTGACGTATTCGTTATCTTAGACACCAGAGAGGTCAGCAGAATTGGGACTGTTTTGAAGAACCCCTTGGAGATGGGAGCTTCCGCTGCTGCCTCGATAGGTAGCCACTTCCTCAAGAGGAAGGATTCCGTGGCCATGGTAACATACGGAAGTAGAATGGAATTCCTACCACCGGATACTGGTGATAAGCAGCAGTATAAAATTCTCAGTAGTCTAGCATCCGTATCTCCATCAGGATCAATGCCATTGCAGGCAGTGACTAACTCACTAGCTCCTAGAATAAGTAGGGGGTCACCAGTTTTCATTATCAGCAGCATGGAGGGAGATGGAACCACCATACCAGCAATCAGAAACCTGTCAGGAAACGGCCACGAGGTAATTGTCCTATCACCCAGTAGTGTCGACCTGGAGAGATTAGTTAGTAGGATTCCGAGGATGGCATATGAGGTACTGAAGTTAGAAAGACAGAACAGACTTACAGCAGTTTCAGGATTTGGCGCCAAAGTAATTGATTGGATGCCCGATGTGGAACTCTCGCAGGCCCTCATGCAATCTAGGTGATGAATTATGGAAATCGGAAAGAAGGATGGTGAGGCCATGGAAACCCTGCATATACCGGCTTTAAGGAGGAAATGGCAGATTCTAGTTCTGCAAATTATCTCTACTGGCTCCCTACTCCTACTTCTAAAACGGATGAGCGATATCTACGGTCCTTGTAGCGATCAATTCATCATAGACAATAACAACAATGAGAACGTTTGGTGTCCTTCGTATGAGCATACCAGAGGGCTAATGTGGCTTGATAACAGAGGTGGACTCCTAATCCCAGACTTCCTTCTGGGAGTTAACCAGACCGGATTAATGACCCTCTTAGCCCCTCTTCTGATGTGTGTAGTCGCAGTGGTGGCTGTAGACAGATACTGGGCTGCTCCTTATGATTTTCAGACTAAGATCAAGCAAGGAGTGGCCATTTTCTTCGCGGCTTGGGCGATAATCCCTTTTATCGGTTCATGGATAATGGCTACATTTAGCAACGGCTTTCACCTCCCGTGGAACAGTGAGGAATCTCTTAACCACATGGGAGAGTTATTTTCTCCCATGGGACTAGTCGCAGAGCTAATTTTTCTAGGAGTAGTATTTGCTCCGGTTCTTGCAGGACTGGTGGGGATCTGGGGCCTGTCAAAAAGGGCGATAACATGGGCTCTAGGATACTACATCGTTGTCATTGCTTTCCACTCGATCCTTACTTTCGAGCCCATTCTCTCGGAGGTCGACGTAGGCCTGAATGCTCTTCCAACACAAATTGGGGAGGGAACAATGTTCGGAGGGCTGGTTTCTGAATTAGCTTGGTCTCTTTTGGGGGTGGCCTTGCTAATGCTTCTATTCTTAGAATCCGGAACAGCTGCAATAGGACACATGGAGTATGCTGCCTCCTTGCCGGAGGAATCAAAGAGGGACTCAGAGTTCATAAAACAGTTCAACAACGTTGTCAATTCTCATTTAGTGCAAATGGGCGTCATCATAGCATTAGTGGGAATAACCACTGCTCTCGCTCTCGCATTCGACGACCTGATGATCTCAATAGTAGGAATACTTGAGGGGACTCAGTGGTCCGGGCAAGTCAAAGAGTCCCTGGAACTTCAGATGACCTATGGAAAAGTTATCTCAGCGGGCCTATTCATCATCGCTGTCGCAGGAATGAGATTTCTTGTCCCATGGCAGACAGTTTCTGGATACATAGAATCTGGAATCTCTAGGATCAGGTCTTGATCATTCCTTAATTCTGACATATATTTTACCAATAGATGTGGCCAATACAGGTATCAATATCAAAAAACCACAGATCGTTGCCATCATAGAATGATCTCCTAGGAAACCCTCCAAAGAGGAAGAAATCAAGGGGGCGGCAAAAACAGCAATCATTGAAAGTGAAACAAGGGCCAATCTATCTGGCCAAGGAGAGAATTTCTTCGAGCCCACTTCAGTTCTATTGGGAAGAGCCTCAGGTCCATCCATGGGTCTACGATTGAGGAATCCCGAATCAATTCACCGGAGGATGGGTTCAAGCATGTGTAATGTAGCGGACAAACATGGACTCGGCTATTGAGGTGCAGTCCTGCAGTAGGTGCCGTTCAGACTCAATAGTGCACCAGCCATACAGTGGACAGCACCTTTGTGGGAAGCATCTCTCGTCATCCATAAGAAAAAGAACGTCAAAAGAGCTCAGAATTCAGTTGGAACTACCCAAGGATGCAACTAGGTTAGATGGAACCCCATTCAGGATCCTAGTGGCTATATCTGGAGGTAAGGATTCTGCAGTACTCCTGTCAATGATGTCTGAAATAATCGGTCGTCGAAGGGACGTCGAGTTAATTGCCGTATGCGTCGATGAAGGAATCAACGGATACAGGGCCCCTTCAATGGAATTTGCAAGGGAGCTTGCCAAGTCTTTGGGAGTGAGATTTGAAACTATGGCGTATGAAGAGATGGGTTATGAGAGAATGGACAAAGTCGTCCAGATGATCCCATCGATAGGGCAGAGGCACACAGAAGCAAATGGTCTGATGCCTTGTTCCTATTGTGGCGTGTTTCGGAGACAAAGCCTCAATACCATGGCCGAAAGACTAGACGCTGACGTGATGGCGCTTGGCCATAACCTAGACGATATGGCCCAATCCGTCCTGATGAATTTACAAAAGGGTGAGGTCGAGAGATCCGTTAGACTAGCGCCTCACACACAGTCTCCAATTGAGGGAATCGTTCCACGAATTGTACCTCTCCGTTGGGTTCCTGAGCAGGAAATTCATGCCTTTGCAATATATTCTGGACTCCCAATCCATCACGGAGACTGTCCTCATGCAAGGGGGGCGATGCGACAGCAGAGCAGGGCGTTGGTGGCAAATTTGGAGTCTCAAACACCAGGAGCCAGGCACGGGCTACTCCACTCTCTAGATCAGATTAGGGATCTCCACAGGCATGCCAATCCAGACTCCAAGCAGCAAGTAAACAATTGCACAATCTGTGGTGAAATAACCAGTCGGGACATATGTCAATCATGCACGATGAGGAAATGGCTCTCAGAAGATACTTGATCTTCTAAGTCTCAGAAGCTCCACCGGGAACTTCCACCATCCCTGCAAGCATTAGCCCACCTAGTGCTGCGTGGGTTATCATGACCAAAGGGAATACCGCGTTAAATAAATCCGGGTTATTGATTATCGGGGAGCTTAGGAATAATGTTCCGATAGGCATCAAGGCTGGTAGTACCAATCCCATAGCACCTTCCTGTCTTTCGGAAAGGAATGCAACCAATCCAATGATAATCATAGCCAAACCCCATGTAACAGGCGACATCTGCCAAATAACTGCACCTGCGTCAATTGCGCTGTTTTGGGAATCCATGTAGTCTTCCTGATCCACGTATGCGTTATCCACCCATTCCTCTGACTCATCTTGCGGGACGTCAACATTATTGATGATGGTAACATTACTACCAAGCCCAATCACGAATGAAACTAATGAGACCATTATTAGCATGCTCCCTACTGTTAGTAGCTGCTTATTCATTCCATCAGATCCATCCATCATCTCTGAATTTAGTAAGTGAAGCCCTCCAAACATCAAAATAACACCGAGTGTCGCTGCAACTAGGAGAGGCATCAACGTGTCAGCCTCATCAATTAGAGACTGTGTTGCGCGCTCTCCAACATAGGTCTGGGCAGGCCACATGATAAATGCCCCCAGAAGTAAAACAGGTCCAGCTAAAAGCATTATAGGCGTCAAATTTTGATTACTCATAGATAATTGGCGTAATAGAAGAAACTTAATGTTTAAGTCGTTACTTAATATAAATTATATCATATTCTCAGTCAAAGTATTTTCTCTATCAGCTCTTCAATATCTTGACCTCTTCCACAATAGTAGCACCTGATTTCCAGCGGATCCCTATTAACTACCCTCATCCTTTGAGGCAATGGTTCTCTGTCGTTGATCGTGATGCAGTTTGAAAATGAGCATCTGGCTATGTTCACTAGGTCATCAGCCAGTTCGACCATCATCTTTTCAGCGACAGCATGATTTCTGATTATTGCTATGCTGGCAGATGGGGCGATTAGAGCTAACCTGTCGAGCTCTTTGTGACTAAGCTCCCGGTCCTCTATCTTCAGTACATCCTTCCTACCTATCTTGTCGCTTGGAACGTTCATGACCAAAGATACAGGGGTTGACCTGTCCGTGTCTATCCTTAACAACCTGATTACCTGCATTGCTCTACCTGATGGTATGTGGTCAACCACTGTACCGTTTCTAATTGCCGTCACCCTTCTCATTTCTGACATCAGCTCACCTTCTTTGGAACCTCAACTCCTAGACTCCTACAGAGTAATGCCATTCTCGTTGGGACTCCATTGAATGCCTGCTCGAAGTACTTGGCGTGGTCAGTCGAGTCCAGACTAGGGTCTATTTCGTCGACCCTAGGAAGGGGGTGCATCACTATCATAGCTTTCTTGACTCCAGAGAGATCTGAAGCTCTCAATTTGTAAATACCTGCGACCTTTGCATATTCATCCTCGTCGGGGAACCTTTCCTTCTGTATCCTCGTCATGTATATCACATCGGCATCTGGAATCTGATCTTGAAGCGATTCTGCCTCATTGACTTCGGCACCGTGTGATCTTAAATCAGAGACTATTTCCTTTGGCATTCTAAGACTTGTGGGGGAAACCATAGTCAGGCTAGCACCAAATCTTACCAAGGCGTGAGATAGGCTGTGAACAGTCCTACCATATCGTAAGTCACCCACCAGGATCACATTCAATCCATCCAGGGATCCGTGGGAATTATTTATTGTAAATAGGTCTAGCATCGTTTGAGTAGGGTGATTGCCAGCTCCGTCTCCAGCATTGAGGATCGGAATCTCAACGGAATCTGCGCTATACTGAGCTGCTCCTTGCCTTGGATGTCTAATAGCGGCAATATCTGCATATCCATCAATCATTTGCATGGTGTCAAATAGAGTCTCACCTTTGGCAACTGATGTTCCCACCGAACTAAAGTTGAGGACCGATCCTCCCAACCTCTTCATTGCTGCTTCAAAAGACATCCTTGTTCTAGTGGAGTTTTCAAAAAACATGTTTGCTAAGACCTTACCCTCCAGAAGTGGAAGGTGTAGAGTTCCTTTGGCCACGGGAAGCAACCTATTTGCATCCCCAAGTACGGATAAAATCTCGTCGTTAGTTAGATCGTCCATAGTGACTAGGTCGCCCATACTCTCTCTCCATCGCGGAAGCAGTCCTCTCATATGCCTTGTCATTGCCTGTGGGGACATATTACGTGTACCGGCGTCTTGATGAGTGACACTCTGTCCCCGGAACTCGATGATAATCAGCCGAACGCCACTAAGAGTGTCTTTCTGTGGAGGGGGCACCGATTTAGATGGCTTCGCTCGTAGTGAGCCAAATGGAGGACGAGTTGTCTCAATAGCTATCGACAAATACGTCTATGTCACTCTAAATAGAAGATTTGATGAAAAAATTCGAGTATCATATTCAGAAATCGAAAACGTCGGGTCGGTTGATGAAATTCAACATGCACTTGTAAGGGAGGCCATGCGGCTAACAGGTGTTGAATCAGGAATTGAGATCACGACTATTGCAGATATTCCCGGTCGAGGTACAGGTTTGGGGTCTTCTTCGACGGTTACTGTTGGACTCCTCAATGCACTGCACAACCTCCAAGGCAGGTCACCATCAAAGGAACAACTTGCAGAGGAGGCATGCAGGGTAGAGATCGACATCCTAGGAGCTCCCATAGGGAGGCAGGACCAGTATGCTGCATCATTCGGGGGCTTCAACTCTATTCGTTTCGGATCAGCTGGTGTCGAAGTTGAGCCTATACTAATCAATGAAAACCTGTCGGACGAAATCTCAAGTAAATTCACCCTGGTTTATACTGGCATGACTAGAAGTGCTAGCAAGGTTCTTGCTGCTAAATCATCTTCCGAGGAAGATAAGCTTTCGAAGTTGAGAAAAATTAGAGATCAGGCTGATATGGCGGCAGAGATGGTAGAGTCTGGCGATCTAGATTCGTTAGGTGTGCTACTCAATGATGCGTGGCTAACAAAGAGGAAAACCTCCCCCGCTGTAAGCAATCAAGAAATTGACAAACTGTATCAAAGTATTATGTCAATGGGTGCAAAGGGAGCAAAGCTTCTTGGGGCTGGCTCAGGAGGTTTCCTATTGGTTTTTGGAGAAAGTAATTTTAGGGAAATTATGGAATCCAAACTACCTCGAGAAAACAGGATTTTACCCATTTCAATCGACTTCTCTGGCTCTGAGATAATTCACTAAAAAAGCTGGTGGAAATTTTGGTACACAAAAAAAATAATCAGGCACTTTTATCATTTTTCTACTTCTTCATGATTGCTTCTTTGTCATTTAGCTCCTATAGCCTGGAGTCGCTTGAAAAAAATACTAATTCACATCAGGCAAACCACTCCAATTCAGGACAAAATCATGATGAATTGATCAGTGGAGTATCTTTCCTTAATTTCAGCGGTCCTATTTCCCATAGCTCAATGATCAATGCGACTTGGTATGCAGAGGTTTCAGTGGAGGAGAGTTATGGTACCGACCTCCTTGGAAATAGGACAATGGGACTGCTGAATCAAATAGATTCCGAATTGGGTAACTCTGATGGTTGGTTGGACTACGAAGAAGCAGAGGATTTTGCAGACATGGTTCTGTTGGAAAGAAATTGGTCCAACGCCTATATGGGGGGTTGTTGTAGGTTCGACTACTCTCCAATGATGGCGGTCGGGGAGCCAAGTATTGTGGTTCAACCTCCAGAAATTGGTCCAGTAAACAGGACAAACGTATTCTGGGGGTGGACAGAATCAGCCAACCTGACTGGGATATCTGATGGAAGAGTCCTAAGACTAATTGATCTGCCTAGGGTTGGAGGTATTATTGAAGAAGTACCGCTTTGGGTCGATCTCCCCGATGGATGGGAATTCAGGTTCAGTCCAATGTCGGAATTGATTTCTGGAGAACCCAATACATTCCTCGTCAATCGATCGAAAGCCCCAGTAGCATACGACATTAGAATAACAATCGACGCCAATGAGCCCCCAAGGATTTCTGGAAACAAGTTCCCATCTTCTTCTACGACGACTCTTGATAGAATCATTTCATTTTCATCTACTTGTTCCGATAGCCAGCTAGAGGTTCCAATAGTACAATGGATAGTCTCTTTGGAGAACATTACAGTCCACACACACCAAAACCCATGGGTTGAATTTGCTCCATCAGAATTAGGATTTTCACATGGAGACTCTCTCAATGTAACCGCTACCTGCACTGATTCTCACGGCTCATCCTCGATCTGGAAGAGCAACTCTGTCGTTGATGCCGTTTTTCCAACCTGGTCCGGTACTATAACAAGCAATGAACAGGATAATATCGATGTAGAAAGAGAGGTTATTGAGGTTCCAGCAGGAACTATGATCCAGTTCTACGTCAATGCATCTGATGATTCTGGTCTACCTGTATCACTAGAGATGCATACCAACATCTCCAACGGATGGAGGCAGACTGGAATAACAGAGAATATTTTTCATTTCACCGCTAACCAGGGCTTCGAAGTTAATGGACCCCATCTCGATCTCTACTCAAGACACATTCAGAGAAGTCCAACTGAGATTGCAGTTCAGCTTCTGGTGATTGACGATGCAGGGAATACCATCTCCGAGGAATGGACAGTTAGGGTACTCGATTCAAGCCCTCCAACAATTATTCCAAAGCTATTTTCCAATGGGATAGAGATAGAATTCGATGAGGCTCACGAGGGCGATAATCTGACGCTCGACCTTTCTCAATCATATGATGATCTTGATGATATAAACCGCCTTGCCTGGTCAATTTGGTTACATGATATATCTCAGAACGAGCTTCCCGATCTTCTGGTCTCAAATGTAAACTGGACCGAAGCAGAGTCTACATCCATTCCATTGCTGAGTCGAGGGTTCCACCAGATAATCGTTAACTCCACAGATTCCAAGGGGAACTCTATTGAGCAGATTATTGATATTGTGATTCTTCCCAAGAGAGGGGCACACATTAGTCTCATCGAGACCTCATTCTCAGGAGAACGGGTTGGGGAGATGGGGACATTGCTGGTGACTTATCAGAACGAGGGAACAGATGATGCTTACGCCAGAGTTTGCCTATCGGATATTTGTGGTAGGTGGTCAGAGCAACCGATATCCGCAACTTTAGAATCAGGTCCAAAAATAGGAACGATTGAGTTTCAGTTCGAAATAAAGAGTGAAGATATTCAAAATCTAACCCTGCAGTGGGACAGTAATGCCGCGGGTACGAATGGTGAAATTGAGATCAACGTTTCTTTGGGAAGTCAAGATGCTAGGTCAAACAATTACGGAATAATACTGATGATCGCAACCCCAGCTCTCGTTGTAGCTGGTTTACTCTTATTCAAAAATAGAAACTCAAAGTTAAGCTAGATACTTGTATCAAAAAACCGCATAGATATTGACCTTCAACCCCTCCTTGGAAGTATGATAACGCTTCCCGACTACCCAGATAGAGGTATCGCGGAGCAGAGAGCAAGGTTGGAGAGGGCCTCTCTCATTCTGCAGATGTCATTGGTAGCAGCTGGAGCATGGTGGCTATTTCTGTCTCTAGGAAGTGACTCTAGCCTGCTATTCAGGTTGGGACCAGTCACCATTTTATTCTCATCAGCTCTTATAATTCCTGATCTTGTAGACTTTGGACCCAACGAGAGGACCAGAGTATCTACTGCATGCTGCTTCTTGTGGCCTCCTCTTCTTGCCTTCGCTGAAATGAATAGACATGATGGTGGCAGTATAGGCCCCGTTCTTGTACTAATTTCAGCTTCATTCCTACTTTTCTATTTCTCTGCTTTGATTCTTCATACTGAGGTGAACTCATTGAGATTGAGAGGCCTGAGCACCGGCGCAGGATTTGGCATTGCCATACCAATCGTGGCAATTAATTCTAATCTTGAGTCATGGGCCATAATTTCCATTACCGGCCTGTTAACTACTATCCCATTACTGATTTCTAAAGATGGTTCAGAAGTGGCAAGGTCCGATTTCTATGAGAAGCTGAGGAGGGCTGAAAAACGAATTTTGGACATACAAACAGGGAATAGTGTTCTGCAGCAGTCAAATTCCTTGCTAAAGACGGCTCGAGAGGAAGGGAGAAAGAATCCCGAAATAGGTCTACAATTGGTTAGAGAAGCGGAGGATGAAGCATCAAGGATACTTGCATTCTTGGAAGACCTTGCAGAAATGCGAGAACAGTCTGAGGCAGTTTTGGCCCAATCCGAACAAATAACAGGTCACGAGGGAGAGGCTAGAAGGATCCTAGAAATCGGCATAGGTGAAATGGAAAGTGGATCGCTAAGGGCGGCAGAGAGCAGTTTCAAGTCAGCCAAAGACAAGGCGACGACGATTATAACTCACTGGGAGAATGCTAGTTTAGCTATTTCTCAAGCTGAGGATGCGGTGGGATCAGAAGAAGGCCATCTAATCCAAGCGATTAGAACTACTATCGCGGCAGCTAGGAATGCTATGGAGAATGAGGACCCTAAATACGCGTTATCAATAGTTTCAGAAGTTCCACATCAGATGGGTCAAGTGAAGGAGCTGCTGTCAAGAGCTATTGGGGCGATAGGAGATGCAGAGAATGCAATTTCCTTATCAGGGCCAGATACCATCAATGATGCAAATGACAGACTAATGGAGGCTAAGGAGGCCATCAAATCTGGCAACGCCTCACTGGCCATCGGCCTTGCCGAAGGAATCACAAGGTCTCTGAGAAGAGAAAGCGAGGCCCAATTGACTGTACAGAGAGCTTTGAGACAGAAGCAGAGCATCATAGATAGAATCCCATCAGGAGATTTTGCCACACAATGGTTGGAGAAAATAGGTGAGATAGAATCACTTGCAGACTCTGGCTCATGGATGAAAGCATCTGAGTCTCTGAATTCCCTAACCTTAGATCTTGATTCACTAGGTAGTCGAATATCAGAGGCTAGAGAGATGCTGGACTTCATCAGCCAAGATTGGATTAAGCTCAGAAATAGACTAGAATCATCAGGAATAGGCCCAGATAATTCCGATAGGTCGAATACTGAGAAAGCACTCTCATTAGCAGAGGGTTCCTTGTCCGATGGAAGAATTGAAGATTGCTTGGAGTCGATTGGAGTTGCTGACTCTGCGATGGAGTCGCTCAGGCGACTAATCTAGAAAACCTCAAAATAGCTTACCGAGCCTCTAAATTACCGGCACCTATTCCCATAATCTCTGCGGACATGGTCTAGTGGTTATGACAGCAGGTTCCCAACCTGCTAACCCGGGTTCAACTCCCGGTGTTCGCACCATTTCCTATGATTCATGTGGAAGCATGCAGCCAATTTCTTTAAATCACTGATGATGATGTAGATATTTTATGGACAAAACACTGGACATGCAGGTCGCCGCCTTGATTTTCTTGGCGGGAACAAAATGCCTCGTCACCAGTGATCAATCTGGTGGCGTTGAAACGACGAGGGAAGAAGAGGAGGAATCGGATGAACCGGCACCACACAATATAGCTCCAATCCTTCCTTTCAGCAATACAAACAATACAATTTTCTGACACGATTTAAATTATCCAACTGAAATATTGAAAAAACCTAATTGAAGTGACATGACATGGAAAAAGGAAAGCCCAGTGCGTTTCTAATTATGTTCCTGTTCTTGGGATCGGGGTGTGTTGGTGCTATCGACGACATCACCGACGCAATAGACAACACGATTGATGTATTGGATGGAAATTATCCCCAACTAGATCTTCCTGAAAGAACTCGTTCTTCACCAGAACTTCAGAGCTACGAAGCTTGCGAATCTCTACTCTATGATCTCCAGAGGGCAGTGTACGACGAGATGGTAGTAAACCTTGACCAACAGAGCTACTGGCACTGGATTTCTGACCCTTGGATGAGGATGTATGATGATTTCGCGCTCGCGGAGGATGCTTCGGTGAATCTAGATTCGGGAGACTTAGGAGTGTCAGAAGGAACAACAACTGACCTAGGAAATAGTGACTACTCAAGAGAAGGAGAATTTTCTGGAACAAATAATCAGGAATCTGGAGTAGATGAGGCTGACTTCCTTAAGACAGACGGATACCACATATACATGCTGAACGGGCAACTTCTTCTGATAATGGGGATTCCAGAGTTTGGTAATCTCACTCTAGAGTCTAATCTTACTATCGAGGGCAGCCCAACCCAGATGATGATTGACGAGGATAGGCTCGTGATTGCCTCATCTATTTACTATTGGTCTCTGCCTCAGGAGAGCGAACTAAGAGATCTGATGTCAGAGGAAGTCACTGTAAGCTACGAAAATGAAATTGATGGGCATCACACCTACACATACACAAGGGTCCAAAACCTCGTCAAGTACACAGTTGTGGATATATCCGATCGTTCCTCCCCTTCAGTTGAGAAGGAACTCTATATTGAGGGGAATTATCATACCGCCAGACTCGTCGATGGAACAGTTAGGTCAGTGACGCATTTGTGGACTCACTTTGATGGAATCAAGACTTGGGTAGATCTTCCTAGTGAATATTGGGCCGAAGAGGACATGGATGAAAGAATGGACATCTGGAACGAATCAATGAACCAAACGATTCTAGAAAATGAGAACGTAATCTCCAAATTGTCTCTGAAAGACTTCGTGCCCCATATCTATGAGATGACCGAGGATGGCATATATCAGCACTCATTAACATACGAAAACTGTACTGAGTTCATGGCAAGCTTAGATAGCGCAGGAAGGGGATTTACCACCATTATGACTATTCAGATGCTATCGGAGGAAATTACTCTTGAAGTAGATCACATCACATCTTCCTGGGCCCATGTCTACTCTTCCAAGGATACTCTAGTTTTGGCTGAGCCAGCGAACGACTGGTGGTGGTTCTGGAGAAATTCAGACTGGGAGGATGCCACCAATATTCACTCATTCGACATTAGTGATGCAAATCGTACAACCTACTCTGCTTCAGGAAGGGTTGAAGGGACCGTCAATAATCAGTTCTCAATCAGTGAGCACCAGGGTGCGATAAGAGTTGCTTCTACAATCGATAACTGGGGTATGTGGTGGAGAATAGACGAGACGGATGAGAACGGAGATTCTGTATGGGCTGGCCCTTCGAACCAAGTCACTATTCTAATGAATAATGGAGAGGGGCAACTTATCCATACGGGATTCATTGGTGGAATTGCGGATGGAGAGACAATTTGGAGCGCAAGATTTGTTGGTGACAGAGGATATCTCGTGACTTTCATGAATATTGACCCGCTTTGGGTTTTGGACCTCTCTGATCCATACGATCCAGTGATTCTTGGTGAATTGCACGTCCCGGGTGTTTCTACTTACATCCATCCAATCGATGAAAATAACTTACTGACAATCGGAATAGCAGGCGGAGAGGACGGTCTTGGCCTCGACTGGTCCACCACTCAAGTTTCACTTTTCGATGTTAGCAACACCAGTAGTCCTTCTTTGGCAGATACGATTCCACTAACACCTGGATACACAGATGACCAATGTTTGGATATCATGACCTGTGGGTGGTCTTGGTCATATTCCGAAGCTACCTACGAGCATAAGGCATTCACCTATTGGGCTCCGGCATCCTTGCTTGCAGTTCCTCTTTCCACCCACAGGTATGTCTACGACCAGGTTGAAATTGACGGTAGAGTATACTCCTATTCCGGTTATCAGTATGTTTCTATGCTGAAGATGATAGATGTTGACACTGTTAATGGTACTCTAAGCAGCCATGGCGAGGTTGAGCATTCTGGTTTCTACAACCAAGAGGGCTTGTCTAGCTGGTGGTCGGGCACAACCAGCATCAGAAGATCTGTCTTTATGGGGGACTTCATTTACTCGTTTTCTTCGGGGGGGGCCACAGTACACAGAACTGCAGATCTTAATTTGATGGTAGAGTTAGATCTTCCTGGAAACGAACCTTATGAGTACTATTCTATGGTAGATGATCCATCAGAGCCCGAGAAGAATGGAACGACAGAATCCTCAGGTGATGAAGTAAACGATGATGGGGGAGGGGCCAATGCTTGTAGCGAATCAGATGGCAGTGGCTGTGAAGGCTAGTCAGTAGCTGCATCAGTTATCAAACTTCAAAACCCTGCCGGAAGATCCAGCCGGAGATAGAGAATCCCCTCTTAGAGAGCCTCCAGGTTGCCTCTTATGTACAACCCTTCCATCAACTATGGTATACATCGGCCATCCTGTCAGTTCCATTCCATCGTATGGGGTCCAGCCGACCTTTGTCCAAGTGTCCGAATCTGTGATTACCCTCCTGGTTTCCAAATCTACCAGAGTCAAGTCACCATCATATCCCTCAATTAAAGACCCCTTGTTCTGAATGCCATACACCTTAGCTGGACCAGCACACATCCATCTCGCAACATCAGTAACACTGCATTTTCCATTTATAGCGTGGGTAAGCATTAGTGGTAGCGAGGTCTCCACGCCTGGCATGCCTGCGGGAGAATTGGGGAATCCTACCGACTTAGCTTCTAGAGTGTGAGGGGCATGGTCTGTCACAACGCAATCTATCGTGCCATCCCTAAGCCTCTTCCAAAGGGTTTCCTTGTCCTCAGAATATCTAATTGGGGGATTCATCAATACCCTCTCCCCTAGTCGTTCTACGTCATCCTGATCGAAAGTTAGGTGCTGAGTGCAAACCTCTGTTGTGATTAGATCACCTTTGTTTTGAACCATCCAATCTGCTTCTTTGCCACTGGTAAGATGCACAATGTGAAGTCGATGATTGTGGTCCCGGGCGAGTGCCGCTGCTCTCTTTGTGGCTAGGAAAGCACATTGAACATCTCTGCATTTGGCATGAGACGAGATATCTAAGCTATGACCAAATTCGGAAATTCTTGATCTGAGCCGTTCTTCATCTTCCGCATGGGTAGCAATTATTCCTCCTGTGTTCGCGAAGATATTCTCGAGATGACTCTGTTCATGAACAAGCAGATCGCCTGTGCTACTGCCCATGAAGATCTTGATCCCACATACTCCATCCATTCCTTCTATACTTTGCAAATCTCTAAGATTGTCTTTAGTGGCTCCAATAAAGAAACCATGATGTGTGACTGACTTTTTTGATGCTAGTGATATTTTTTCTTCGAGTATAGACTTATTCGTAGCGTTGGGTGTATTATTGGGCATATCCAGAAATGATGTGACACCCCCTGCTGCAGCTGCTCGGCTACCGCTTTCTAGATCCTCATTTTTCAAATCACCAGGTTCTCTAAAATGAACATGGGGGTCAATCGCTCCAGGAAGTAGGTGTAAACCGGTTCCGTCAATTACTTTTTCCTCATTTTTAGGTTCTAAACCGCCTCCTTCGGCGATAGTATCGATAATTCCATTGGCTACACGCAAGTCGCCCTCTACTATTTGTCTGGCTAAAACCAAAGAGGCATTTTGAACGAGTAAATGACCATTCATGGGGCTTTCAAACCAACTCGAAATGCTGGCATCCCAATACTGTTACCATCTAAATGGAAATTATTTTCTCCCGCGCGCTTCAAATATCCGGGGCCTCAGCGGTGAGATAGCGAGTTGGAGTAGTCAGGTTATCTCGTCGGGCTCATAACCCGGAGACCGGTGGTTCAAATCCACCACTCGCTACCATAAAAAAAGTGAAAGTGAAAAAACGAATGACTGAAGGGCATAAGTCAAATTTAATACTTTCAAACCTACTAAACGGGTCCTTCGTTTGTTCATATACTTTCAATTATTGGATTGGGGCATATTGGTGATAGGATGACAGAAGAAACTGCAAGCGAGAAGATGGAAGAAGAAGAGATAGTGATTGATATTGATGACCCAGAACCAACCATTGAGGACTTACCAGGAGTAGGTCCAGCAACTGCCGAAAAACTGAGAGAAGCAGGTTTTGAAGATCTATTGGCAATCGCCGTGATGAGCCCTCCAGAATTGTCCGAGCAAGCTGAACTTGGAGAAGCTGTATCTTCTAAGATAATTGCTGGTGCTAAAAAGCTAGCTAACATTGGAGGCTTCGTTAGTGGTGCTGCACTTTTAGATAGAAGAAAGAGGGTTCAGAAGCTTACTTCAGGAGCCTCATCACTGGATGAGCTGCTTGGTGGAGGATTTGAGACACAAGCAATAGTCGAAGTTTTTGGTGAGTTTGGTAGCGGTAAGACACAGATTGGACACCAATTGGCAGTCAACACAATCCTGAAGCTAGAAGCGGGGGGTCTTGATGGTGAAGTCGTATACATAGATACTGAGGACACTTTCAGGCCTGAGAGAATTGGCCAAATGGCAGAGGCCGTTGGCATAGATCCAAGCGATGCCCTAGATAGGATACATGTTGCCAGGGCATACAATTCTGCACATCAGATGTTGCTTGTGGACGAAATCAAAAGAATGTCAAAGAGCATTGAAGTAAAGCTGATCATTGTGGATTCCCTGACGAGTCACTTCAGAGCAGAATACATCGGTAGAGGAATGCTGGCTACAAGGCAGCAGAAACTTAACCGGCATATGAAGGAACTTAAACAGGTAGCAGATGTTCAAAATGCCATTGTACTGGTAACTAACCAAGTACAGTCCAAGCCAGATGCGATGTGGGGTGACCCAACAAGAGCAGTAGGTGGCCACATAGTTGGCCATGCAAGTACATTCCGCCTTTACCTCAGGAAGTCTAAGGGGGGCCGGAGAATAGCCCGCCTAATTGACAGCCCAAACCTACCGGAGGGAGAGGCAGTCTTTACCGTGACTTCCGAGGGACTGCGAGACTAATGCAGTCCCCGGAGTCCGAAGGCTAGGCTGGAAGCTCGGAAAGAGCAGTCTCTACGTTGGCAAGGAGGGAAAGAAAGTGACCTTCATCGAAACCAAACTTTAGATTTGCAGCTGAGAATAGTTCTGGCAAGGGTTTGGTACCACCAAGCCTCATCGCTTTAGCATAGTCGTCAAGGGCCTTTTGTGGGTCCCTAAGCTGGGTATCCCAGAGTTGTAATGAACCGAGTTGGGCAATTCCATACTCAATGTAGTAGAATGGAACTCCGTACAGGTGACCTTGTTGTTGCCAGGAGACTTCTTTGAAGTCAGAATGCCCTGACCAGTTCATCTCAGATCCAAACCTATCTCTTATGGAAAGCCATACCTCCGCTCTTTCTTCTCTAGAATGCCCAGGATTTTCATATATCCAATGCTGGAAGGAATCAATCGTAGCAATCCAAGGTAATAAGAAAACGACTCCTTCTAAGTGAGACCTTCTAGCTCTGTCCGCCTCCTCCTTGTCGTAGAAATCATCCCACCATGGCTGAGTCAGGAGCTCCATAGACATCGAAGCAACCTCGGCGAACTCGATTGGGTAATCCCTCTCGTCTATAAGTTCTAGATGGGCACAGTATAATGAGTGGAATGCATGCCCTGCTTCATGAATCATTGTCTCTAGGTCTCCCTGAAGACCGGCCGCATTCATGAATATGAATGGGACTTTGCTTTTTTCGAGATAGTACTGATATCCTCCTGGTGCCTTACCCTTCCTTGTGTCAAGATCTAGAGTATCCATTTCAACCAGCTTATCGAACTTCTCTCCCAAGTCTGCCGATATTTTATGAAACATTTCAGAGAGCTTGTCAACCATTTCTTTAACCGTTTCAAAGGGCCTTAGTGGGCTTCTTCCGTGAATATCAGGTCCAGAACCGGTCTTTTCGTTCACATCCCAAGGCCTCAGCTCCCCCAAACCTAGAGATTCACTTCTAGTACGGTTTATTTCTCTAAGTATTGGCATGCATACTGATTCAACAGAATTATGAAACTCTAAACAATCTTCAATTGTGTAATCGAATCGATGCATTGCCTTGAACATGTAGTGGGTGTAGGTCTCAAAACCAGCGTTCTGTGCGATCTTGTGTCTAATCATGACCAGCTCGTCAAATATTTCGGACATTCTTTCGTTGTCCTGCATCCTCCTTTCTGACATTGCAGACCATGCAGCTTCCCTCTTGGACCTGTTATTCGACTCA
The DNA here is from genome assembly GCA_902573115.1 of uncultured Candidatus Poseidoniales archaeon. Lineage (GTDB taxonomy): Archaea > Thermoplasmatota > Poseidoniia > Poseidoniales > Thalassarchaeaceae > UBA36. Next base: position 10,207 of record CACGIM010000004.1, on the reverse strand, counting down.
AGGTAGCTGCTCATCTGAGGAAACGTTCTTTCCTCTCCATCAAACTCAACAGTCATCCCACCGGTGATTCCTTGAGCCTCGGTGACAAGCTCAGTCTGTCTCACTCCTAGCGGGATATTCTCCTTTCGGAAGATCTCAACGTCCGTTCTCATACCTTTTAGCATCAAATTGTATCTTTCAGGCAGATCATCAACTGATGGATGCTCCACTATTCTCCTGTTAAGTGCATCAGAAAACTCTGATAACTTTGGCCTGATATTGCTAACGAAGTCCATGAATGCGTCTTTTTTCTCTTCGCTCTCAGTGTCACAAGTCATTGCAATATACAGAAGCGCTCCTGTTTCTGAAATGTGCTCAGCTAGTTCAGAAGAGTCTCCTATTAGATTTTCCAAGCACCCCGAACAACTCAGCTTCCTATCTTGTAGCTCAATCACTAACGGCTCAAGACTTTCCCAACTGGTAGCATCCAAATCATCCGGAACGTATTCCCGAGACATTATAGAGACCTCATTTCTTTACCGGTTTTGGCCCCATAGGCAGAGGTCCTTCCTCTCTAGTCCATTTGGCGCACTTCCATTCATCCGCCGCAGCTTCAACATTTTCTCTTATCTCATTAAGATCGGGATGTTCCGGGTTCTCCTTTTCAATCCAACAGGCAGTGCAGAACCTCTTTTTTTGATGGTCTAGGAAATTACCCGAGGTGCAAGCAATTCCACAGGTAATACATGATCCAAATCCGTAGAACTTCGGCATCTTATCTGATGTATGCTCAAACACCACCCCTATCAATTTGACTGATGTTCAGCTCTATCTTACATCAGAGAGTGCCATGTGACTTAGGTAGGCCTTTTCCATCTGGGAACTATCCATACTTATCTCAGAGAAAAATCCGATTCTCTTGAGCCCTTTAGAAGTGGGCGTCGGCCTCTTTGCAACTAGTGAACCTCCAAGATGTTCGATTAGCTTTGAAGCATCCTCGGAAGAGTCATTGTAGCAGTCTATGGGGATCGAAAAATCTCCAAATCCTTCTCCTATTTTCAAACTAGGTAGCATTACAATCCAAGCTTCTTTATCTCCTTTTGAAACTCCTGCTCTTTCGAAAGCTCTGTTTATTTGATTAGTTCCAGAAATTAGCCTCAAGAACTCTGTGTCAGGGGTTTTTGCGACCATACAGCCAGCATTCTCATTTGACCTTAGGTTATACCACGCTGTCCAAAGGTGAATTTCACTTGCAGCTGCATCGAACGCCAGCAAGAGCCATCTGTTGCTGTTTCTCCATTCGTTAATGACTGATACCATCGAGAAGACGTTCTCAATGGGGTCTGCAAATCTCACACCCCATGCTGGGAACCATGGTACAGAATGTTCCGCCCCCATAAACCCGATGACCCCTAATTGAAGAATATGACTAGTGTAATTTCTGATTTGATTTATTAGCCGAATTGATTAGGTTATCCACCAGTTTAGGACTCCAACCCCTCATATCAGAAAGTTTTGCCCTATCCCTCTCAGTTAACAATCTTAGATCAGAAGCGCTTGTGACTCCAAGTAGATCTGACATCTCTCTCGCCCTTACTCTTCCAACTCCTCGGATCGCCACCAGACCTAGAATATCGGATCTGCAGCCGAATCTAACTCTTCGATAAACTTCGTCTATAGAATCGAAAAGAGTCTTGTGAGCATTTCTGTTTATTTTTGCAAGCTCTTCATCTTCTGAGAGAATCCTCCTCATCGCGAATAATAGCCATTCTAGAAGCTCTACCCTACTTCTTAGGTCCCCGGGTTGAACTCCCCATTTGTGTTCGATTTTATCTAGGGACTCCTCCTCTATCCAAGATTGAACAACCAATGCCCCCTTCATCCTTCTTTCATTTTCTAGATCAACTGCTTCCGAAAGAAGCTCTCTCTCATTACCATGAAGAGCTTCCTGAATGAGATCATAGTCCTTTTTCCTTGGCCATAGTGGAATGAAGTCAGGTGTGCAAGAAGCTAGATGAATAAGGCTAAGTGGCGACAATTGTCCTATTTCGTCCTGGCCGGAAAGAATTTCCATGGCCCTTTTTAGTCCATCATAGATTATCTTCCCCGAGATCGGGTTAAGATAAAGTCTAGAAATTCTATAACCAAGAGAGGTGGCAGAGTATGTCATTGTTGAGGGCTCGGGAAGAGAGTACTCTGCGGATTCATACAAACTGGCTCTTCTAAAGCCAAAAATCGCTGGACCTTTTCGAGGAGAAAGCCGTCTTCTACCATCGTCTTTAGTCTCAACAAAATCTAGCCCAGGAATATTAGTTGCCGAGCTTGCCCATGATGGCATCTCATCCTCCCAGTCCTCATCCACGTTAGTGTTTGATTCAGTTTCTCTAATTCTTTTACTAACCTCTTCGGACTCACCTTTCCTGTCAACCATTCCGTTAGAACAAAGCCAACCAATAACATCGTCTGTTCTAGCTTCCAGATTTTCGGAATCCATTTGACTAGCTAAAAAAGTCCTAGATAGGAATCGAGAAATCGCATCCCTATCACTTATGTCAGCGGTTGCGATAATCGAAAGGATATGAGTCAGCAATGCTCCATCTTCTTCTGCATTCAAAGCACTGGGATTAGCTAATTTCGAAGTAACCTCCTCAGAATTTCCTCTGAGATAAAGATCAACAAGCGAAACCTCCTCTTCCTTACTCTTTGAAACTAGGAAGGACTCTCCAAAATCATCAAATCCCGGTCTACCGGCTCTTCCCAGCATCTGCCTTACTTCCATTATTGGTAGAGGCATACTTCTAGCAGCAGCAGTGTTCCATCTCCTTGTGTCTCTGATCACAACCCTGCTTGCTGGTAGATTGACTCCCTGTGCCAATGTAGGAGTGGCAACTATGCATAGGAGTTTACCAGATCTAAAACCATCTTCTATTACCTTTCTTTGGGATGTTGTAAGCCCGGCATGATGGAAAGCTACACCCCCCTCTATGCATTTCTGAAGTAATTTAACCGTGGCTGAACCCCCATCTCTGCTATTCAGAGAGCTGGCTATTTTTTTCCAACTTCTAACCATATTCTCGGAAATATTGCTATTTTCTGAAATTATTTCCGACTTGATATGTTTCGATATCTCCCTGGCTTCCTTCTGTGATGAAGACCTAGAAGAGACAAAAACCAGCATTTGTTTGCTAATTTGTAATGTATTGTCAACTACCGCTTGCAGATTCTTCTGAACTCTCCCCTCCAATTGTATAGGCTCCGGAAGATCGAAATCCCCCTCCTTTGGACTCTCCACTGAGTAGAAATTAATCTCTAAACCAGTTAGTGTCCCAGAGTAAAGTGCAACAGGCCTCCAATCGGATCGCACAAGAGTAGCTTCAAGCCATTCGGAGATCTGCTCAGCATTTTCCACGGTGGCTGATAGTCCAAGAATTTGGGCTTCCGGTCTATTGTGTCTTATTCTAGAAAGAAGAATTTCAAGAGTAGGACCTCTGTTTGGGTCGTGAATAAGGTGAAATTCATCAGCCACCACTATCCCAATATTATCCATTAATGATTGATTTGACCTTATCATCGAATCTAGCTTTTCGCTTGTGCACACAAGAATATCAGAATCTTCGACTAGGTTTGTCTCACCATTTCTGTCCCCAATAGCAAGGCCTACCTTTAGATCAAGGCCAGAGCAAATTTCCCTCAATTCATTGTACTTTTCAGAAGCTAGTGCTTTCAGTGGTACAATGTAAATTCCCCTCATTCCAGAGAGATCATTGGATAGCCTATGTGCCATTGTGATGTGGGCTACTAGAGATTTGCCACTGGCAGTGGGAATTGCAAGCATCAGATTTTCCCCTCTCAGAGAATGGGGTAATGCCATCGCCTGGGGGGGGGAAAAGCTCAGCAATTCCAAAACTATCCTCAAGCACCTTCTTTACTCTGACATCGATTTCGAACTCATCAAGTCTAGTCAACTCGACCTCCGATGCCTCGTCCACAAACATTGTTCTATTCGGCCGTTCTAAAGGATGCCGTGTAACTCTCAACTCCATCTGTGGAAGGCTGGGTGGCCCTCCGTCACCGCGACAAAAAGACCCTTTCCTGTAGCGCAAATTTCGTCTTCAGCGTAAAGAGCCATTCTAACCTCGGCCCTATCATCATCTATGCTGGTGATTTCACCAGTTATTCTAAGCTTAGCTCCATATGGTGTTGGCTTCCTTAATTTGATACTGTAGGATGCGGTTACAGTGCATGGAGGCTCAGATTTACCTGACCGGTCCATTAGCCCAATGGCCGCAGTCCAGTTTCCATGACAGTCTAGCAGTGTCCCGATTATACCTCCATTTATCATCCCAGGAAAAGCCTGATGCTCCTCCAGAGGGCTAAATACCATCTCCAGACCTTCCTCTGTTCTGAATGATCTGATCCTGAGCCCCTCCTCGTTGGCTGGTCCACATCCGAAGCAAATGCTAGTTGGTGCGTAAATCTCTTGCACTGACTTGTAATCCCCTTCTTCCATATTGTTGTAGGGGAAGATTAGGAAATTGAACATTGCCAAAGATCGTCTTGCGCATTGTATTAATTCGCCGCTTCCTCCGAGCAATAGTGCCAGAGGACGAGGAACCACGAAACGGGGTTTCCGAGAATGCTCGGAAAAACAAACCAGCTCCCCGACTCAAGAGGCGAAGGTATGCTCCGATAAAGATTGCAAATCAGATTCCAATGAGGCGACGTAAAGAGATTGAAAAGGCTCTGGGCGAAGTAGGAGGGAGCCCCACAAAGTGGTCTAGGAACTCTGGAACAAAGAATCACTCATTCATGAGGAAAAGAATCAAGCCCGGGACAATCAGACACCTTGAATATGATTTACTAGATGTAGAAATTGGTGAGTCATGGCCAGTTCCAATCAGTATCATTCACGGCTCCAGACCAGGTCCAGTGGTTACCCTTCTGGGTGCAATTCACGGTGACGAACTAGTAGGGCCCCTCGCTCTCACTTACCTATGCGGCCCCAACTTCATGGGTCCAGACAGAGTTTTTGATGCAAATTCGCTGGCAGGAACTATCAGAATTGTTCCAATAGTGAACCTTCCTGGATACAGAAGGATGATAAGGGATTTTCCCGATAACCGGGATCTTAACAGGGCGTTTCCAGGTAATCCAGATAGTAATACCACCTCAAGGGTCGCCAACAGGCTATGGAAGAACATAATATCTACTAGTGACTATATTGTTGATTTGCATACTGCCGGAAAGGGCAGGACAAACATACCTCAGATCAGAGCCAATCTTGCACATGCTAGTACAAATCGAATTGCAAGGTCATTCGGAATAGAGACTATTCTGGACAGCGAGGGTCCAAAGGGCTCACTCAGAAGAGTAGCCAATGAGCACGATATCGCCTGTATTACCTACGAGGGTGGGGGTCCAGACGAGGCGGACCCCGAGTCTGTCCAGATCGCGATGTATGGCACAATAAACCTCCTCAGAAGTCTTAGGATGCTGCCTGGATACCCCAGCAAGCCAAGATTTAGAATTCTGGCATCGGGATCGGTTTGGATTAGATCGGATCAGGGAGGCCTTCTAGACGTTCTTGCACCTGCTGGAAGTTTCGTAGAGGAGGGAGAGATTGTGGCGACTATAACAGACCCCGAAATTCCGGGTGTCCATCACGATGTAGTTTCCCCTATTCGAGGCCTTTTGATTAGTTCTGCTACTCATCCTTTCGTAAACTCTGGCTCCCCTATTGGTCACTTGCTGCCTGTTAAGAGGGGAGTATCTACTCTGAAAAGACGCCTAGATGAGGAGGGCTGCCTAATTATTAGCGGATCAGACGGAGAGCCTCCATGGAGGGATGATGAAGAAATTGAGGATATCGCTGTCTTTGGGGAATGGTCAGGAGGCTCTCCAGATGCTGAATGGGGACCAAATCATTCGAATGAAGAAGAAGATGATAGTTGAGCCAATACATGCATGAATTTTTTTGCTAGACTCCATGCGGTAGCATGGAAAGCAGGGCCTACCCGTTCATTCTGAGCTTACTACTCCTTTCTTCATTTATGCTATCTGGATGTCTTTCATCAGAGGGCTCGAATATCTCCGATTCTAATATAGAACCTGAGGAAGAATTCCAAGGTATGGATTATTTCGAGTGTATGATTTTCGAAGAATTAGAGAGGTGTTGGAATGTCTTTGTCCCCTCTACTGTAAATCTTACAGACGATGTCCCCTTGATCATCGATCTCCATGGAAACACGGTGACAATGCAGAACCAGAGAATACTCTCAGAGTTCGACGAAATTGCAGAGGAGAACGGAGTAATGGCAGTTTGGCCACAGGGGCACGATAACTCATGGAATGCTGGTTACTGTTGTAGCACTGCAGGTCAAATGGGACTCAATGATACAGGATTTATTCTGGATATGATTGGTATCATAGCATTAAATCACTCTATTGATGAAGATAGAATATACCTCACAGGGTGGTCAAATGGATGTGCACTAAGTCAAAAACTCGCAAACGAGCACAGTCACCATTTTGCTGCAGTGGCCTGTATGTCATACTACCTATTGGAGGATCAACATCCGAACTACTTCCCAATTCCGATTATGGAAATCCATGGCCTTCTCGATCAAATTATCCTTTACTCTAATGATGCAATTCATCTACCCAATCTAGAGGCCCAGGAACATGGAGCGATTCAAAATCTATTGATGTGGTCTGATATGAACGACTGTCAGGGAAATCTTCCTAATTCTAATATTCCATCAACATTCTACTCCGTTCAATCATTTACAGATTGTGAAAACGGTTCCGAGGTCTCACTAGTAACCCTTTACGCTGCCGATCATAACCCATACGAAGAGAGCTTTGGTGTCTTCACCGGAAATGGAGGGACCGTGGATACAAACGGTATTGCTTGGGATTTTATGAGTCAATTTTCGAAGACTACTTAGAAGAAATATATTCCAACATACCTAGGCCCCTATTGCCTCTCTTCTTTATTCCTCGATGGTTTGGAATTTGCTTTGCTTATTCTTCGAAGTCAAACTTACAAAATAATGAGAAATTTCTGGGAGTATATCCCAATGAAGGGTTATTATGGGTCTTTTTGATGGGTTGAATATGACCATTTTGCCTGACTCAGACTTGCCCTTCGATGTAAACATGCTCGATCGCCTTGCAGAGGTGTCAATACGTGTTGGATTGAATCTTCAGAAGGGTCAAGACCTAATTATCACAGGACCCATTGAGGCACTTCCACTGATCCGGAGAATTTCTGCCGCGGCGTACAAGAATGGAGCAGGAGTAGTTTCGACAATCTTGAGCGATGATGAGCTTCAACTTACAAGATACAAACATGCATCTGATGAGAGTCTGGACAGAGCTCCTGATTGGATGTTTAAGGCCATGGGAGAGGCATACAACGACAATACAGCAAGACTAGCAATATCAGCCGCTAACCCCCTACTTCTCGCTGACCAAGACCCTGTCAGAGTTGCCAGAGTGGGTAAGTCAATGTCGATGGCAGCCAAGCCAGCAATGGAACCGATTACCAATTTCGTAACCAATTGGAACATTGTGTCATATCCCGGTCTTGCATGGGCAAGACAGGTCTTTCCAGACAAGAGTGATAATGACGCAGTTGCTGCTTTGGCAGACGCTATTTTCTCCATATCTAGAGTTGATAGGGATGATCCAATAGAGGCTTGGAAAGAACATCAAAATAAGTTAACAGAGAGGCAGAATTGGATGAATGAGCAGAATTTCCATTCTTTACATTACAAGGCCCCAGGTACCGATCTAGTTCTTGGACTGGCCGACGGTCATTCTTGGAAGGGCGGCGCAAGCACATCCAGAAATGGAATTACTTGTACTCCAAATATACCTACCGAGGAAGTATTCACAACCCCTCACTCAGACAGAGTAAACGGCATAGTTAAGGCAACAAAACCACTAGTTCACAGAGGTACAGTTATCGATGGAATTGAAGTAAGATTTGTAGATGGCAAAATAGTCGAGGCAAAGGCAGATATCGGAGAAGAGGTGTTCTTGCAACTTATCGATACAGATGATGGTGCAAGGAAACTCGGAGAGGTTGCCTTAGTCCCTCACTCGTCTCCAATAAGTTCCTCAGGTCTTCTTTTTTACAATACTCTCTACGACGAAAATGCGTCTTGCCACATTGCACTGGGTCAATGTTACTCTAAGTGCTTCAAGGAGGAAATAGGACAGAATCCAGACGCTGTCAAGGCTGCTGGGGGAAACTCATCGAATATTCATGTTGACTGGATGATTGGATCGGGTGATCTGGATATTGATGGAATTACCAAAGACGGCGATAGAGTTCCTGTAATGCGCAATGGAGAATGGGCCTAAAATTAAAATTAGATCTGGAGCTAATCTTCTTTTCTAGACCACCCCAGATCAGGGGCAGATGGAAGATCGATACCCCTCTTCGCAGGAACCACCGCTAACCTGTCGGGTGTTACCCCATACGCATCTAGCGCATCCTGAAGCTTCTTTTTCTCGGCCAATCTTGTCCCCATTAGGAAACCTCCACCCGCCAGACCTAGCAGGAACACTACTGAACCAATAATCCATGTGGGCGTAGATATAGAAGAGATAAATCCTCTATCGGGTTCTGGCTCAACCCAAGTGGAAACCAGTACTTCCCATTCTATTTCAGTGTAATAGCCCTGTTCTTGGATTGTTGCGGTTAGTATCTGAATAGATATGCCTTCATCACACACCTGAATTTGAAGGCTGCCTAGAGGATTTTGGCAGTCGATTGGCGATAGCATTACTGACTTTCTATCAGCGCTCGTGTTGTTATCAAGTGAAAATCCTCCCAATGACCAATTGATTTCAGCTTCCACATCAGGAAGTATTCCGAATATTGAATTTTTGAAAGACTGATTAGCAGAGTCCCAAATGTGTGGTTGTTGGTCGAAGACTCTAGGTCCATCGAATAATTGCCCTACGGAATAGTAGACTGCCCCATTAGATTTTCCAAGGCTACTTCCTACTAGCCCTAGTCTGTCTAAAAGCTCATCCACTGTTCCATCACAGTCATCATCTACTCCGTTCCACATCTCTGAGGCTCCCGGGTTGGTACTGGCCACTTTGTCGTCACAGTCCTCAAAATCGTAATATCCATCCATATCGGAATCATAGTCTGGGAAGTATGGGCTAGATGTTCCACTGGATATTTCGTCGAAATCAGACAATCCATCTCCATCTGTATCGCTCGAATCAGGATTGGTACTGTAATTGTGGTATTCGTCATAATCCGATAAACCGTCTCCGTCAGAGTCGATAATGTCGAAGCCCTCGTCTAACTCACCATCACAGTCGTTATCTTTGCCATCCAGCCTCTCCGGGGTCCCCGGGGATCTTTCGAAGTCATTATCATCACAGTCTTCAAAGTGGTAAAATGAGTCCGAGTCATTGTCAGGATCTGCAATTAGTGGGTCTGAGAGGTAATCGTAAATTTCAGCTCCATCCGGTAGACCATCACCGTCTGAGTCCCCGTTGTTAGGGTCAGTAAAGTAGGTGTAGTACTCAACATAATCTGTCAATGTGTCGCCATCTGAGTCTATCCAAAAGAAATCTTCGTCGACTAATTCGTCGCAGTCGTTGTCTAATCCATCGAGTAGTTCCGAGACTCCAGGTGCGAAGCTTGTGTCGTTGTCGTTGCAATCATCGAACCAGTATGCCCCATCACCATCAGCATCCAGATCGATATAAAGAGGGTCACTTCCAAATTCAAAAATTTCCTCATAATCGAATAGGCCGTCTTGGTCGGTGTCGGAGTTATTCAAATCCGTTCCGTATGTATGAAATTCCGACCAATCAGACAGGCCATCATCATCCTGATCACTCTCATTGAAACCCTCGTCACTTATTCCATCGCAGTCATCATCCTTGCCGTTAAGCAACTCTTCCATACTAGGATTTGCGCCAGGGTCATTATCATCGCAATCCATGAAGTGGTAATAGGTGTCTGAGTCATTGTCCGGATCGAAGGTGAGAGGATCGGAGGACCACACCTCTAGCTCATCAAGGTCGCTTAGGCCATCTGAGTCAGAGTCTGCAGATTGAGGGTTAGTTCCGAGTGTTATGACTTCCTCATAGTCTGAAAGCCCATCTAGATCTGTGTCGGTCGATAACGGAGATGTGCCGTGTGTTATTACTTCCTCATAGTCAGTAAGATTATCATCATCAGTATCTGGAT
>CACGIM010000003.1 GCA_902573115.1 uncultured Candidatus Poseidoniales archaeon | reverse complement strand
TCGACCTTCTTTATGGCGGAAATAAAATCAGATTTTCTTACGGATTTTCTTCCGCTAGAAATAGCAGAAATCCCTGCTTCGACGACAGTTGATTTTATTTCGGCCCCGCTAAACCCATCAGTTAACGAAGACAGAGTGTTTACGCCTACATCCTTCGATAGTGGCATTGACTTGGTGTGCACTGAGAATATTGTTTTCCTAGCTTCTGAGTCGGGGATTGGAATCTCAATAATCCTATCAAAACGGCCCGGCCTCAATAGAGCGGCATCCAATAGTTCGGGCCTGTTAGTAGCTGCTATTACCTTCACATTGTCCAGACTCTCAAATCCATCTATCTCTGAAAGGAGCTGCATCAGGGTCCTCTGAACTTCCCTATCACCAGAAGTAGCTGTATCGAGTCTTTTTGAGCCGATCGAGTCTATCTCATCTATGAATATAATTGCTGGAGCTTTTTGTCTTGCCATTTCAAATAGCTCTCTGACCATCCTACCTCCTTCTCCAATGTATTTCTGGGCAAGTTCAGCCCCCACTAACCCTAGAAATGTTGCTTTAGTTGAGTTAGCTACGGCCTTTGCAAGCATGGTTTTGCCAGTTCCCGGGGGCCAGTTAGGAGGACTCCTTTTGGAGGTTCTATGCCTAGATTTGAGAAGGCAGCCGGGTTTTCGAATGGGAGTTCTATTGCCTCTCTTAATTCCCTAATCTGATTGTCCAGACCACCGATATGTGAATATTCGATTTTAGGGGTTTCAACTATCTCTGCGTTGCTTACCAAGGGGTCCCAAGAATCTGAGAGTACCTCAACTACAGAAAGAGTGTCTTGGTTCAGTGCTACTCTTGTTCCGGGTTTAAGTATAGAAAAATCTAATCTTTTATTGATAGAGACAAGGAATACGGTCCCATTTGAGCTTCTGACAATGGCTTGTTCTTTCACCACGTCCTGAACATATCCTACTACTAGCGGAGGAGTCCGAATACTATTTATTTCCTCTTCAAGTCTACTTGTTCTCTTCTTTAGCTGGGAAAATTCGTTCTCTAGGAATAGTTTCTCCGTTAGCAATTGTTGGGCTTTGTCTGAAAGCTCCTGAAAGTCACTCCTCAGTCTTTTAAGTGACTCAGAATCTTTCGACCCGCCTACGCGTACATTGTCCTCTCCACTCGGTTCTCCGGCTTCACTGGTCACGTGTAACCCCAACAAACCGGTGCTTAAGACCCCTACGAAGGACTATTTCTTTCACCTTCTCTCGAATCTCCATGGGAGCATGCGAATTGTGTGGTGCTGAGGGCGTTTCGACGAGGAGAGCTAGTGTATCAAACTCTATACTTGAGTGTTGCACAAGATGTATAGAGTCGATGGGCCTACCAGTGAAGCACTCCTCCCCGATACTGAAAACTCCAAAATTGGAGACACAAGTAATTGGAAGAGGGGTTTCTGGGATTGATATAATGACAAAGGAAGAAACGGAGTTAGCTGGGGACTTTCACAACAGAATAAGAAATGCCAGAGTAGGAAGGGGGATTTCGCAAGAGGAGCTTGCTAAAAGAATGAATGAGAAAGTAGGCACAGTACAAAAAGCAGAGAGCGGCATAAGGCCTACAGATAAGCTCCTTGAGAAATTTTCGAAGACATTGGGCATTTCGCTAATGGTGGAGAGTACACCTAGCGGGCACACGGTGGTTGCCTCGGAATCGAATAGGGAGATGACTATCTCGGATGCTAAAAGCAGTAAGGATGAGGTAGTCAAGCCCAAAAAATCCAAGAAAAGGGGTAGGAAATTGGGAGTTTCAAGATCGGGTGCCCGTTCAAGGAGATAAGAAATGGAAGATGTGCCACTTCATGTGATTCACCTGAATCAGGATGATCCGAAGAAGTGCACTGCAAGGAGAATGGATTCTCTGGGATTTGTTAAAACTCATGATTCTTTAGATGGTGTTCCTCGAAGAGGGTTCCTTCTTGATCCAAACTCGGACACGATCCTAGGGGGCCGTGACAAGGAAATGATCAGCCTAGGTTGCTCATTAGTGGTCTTGGACTGCTCATGGAAGAAAGTTGATGCTTCACTCGGGCGGCTAAGTGGAAATACCATGCTAGAGGGAAGGGTATTACCCCTACTATTGGCGGCAAATCCTGTATCATGGGGCAAGGTTGGGAGGCTTTCCTCAGCAGAAGCTTTGGCAGCATCTTTAGCTATCCTCGGAAGGTGGGGGCAAGCAAGAAAAATTCTAGAGCCATTCCAATTTGGGGAGCATTTCTTTAGTTTGAATAAAGAACCTCTGGAGGAATATGAGAAAGCAACGAGTAAGGATAGTATAAAGGATCTCGAAAAAGAGTTTTTCTAACCAAAGTCAACCGGAAGTTATCGAATCAAGAAGTGACTCCTGAAACCTACTAACTGATTTATTGCAACTTTCTAGTTGTTCTGAGTTCAATAGAATCCTTATTCCATTTACTTCTTTAGCTACAACACATGGTGTATTTCCCTGAGTAAATTCTCGTAATTCTGGTTCTTGTTCGTTAATGTGTAGTAGGTTTATCGCGAAGTCTCCACTTGATTCCAAAGCCTTCCAAGATTTCTTTTTCCATATGTAGGAATGAGTTATGTCGCATAACGAGCAATGAGTCTTCGCCATGATTTTCCCGAGTACGTATTTTAGTTCCCCAATTATTCCCCCATCAGCATTGTATATCCCATATATTTCCATGATATGATTTATCGTGGGCTAAATAAAAAGTAATGTTCAATGAAATTATTCTATAACTGGTAATCCGTCTTGTAACTGTTTAGAGACTGAATTGAAAATAGCAGCATCTTCCGCTTTCTGGAAATCGCTCCTTTTAGATACGTTTCTCATTGGGATTGCCATCCTTTGTACTTTTTCCAACTTGTCCCTATGCCTTTCCAAGTAAGCCCAGTAGAGGTTGGTGACAGGACATTTATTTTCCTTTGACAAATCACAAGAGTCGCAATAATCACTCATTTTTTTGATGTATGGGGAACCGCATACGTAGGGTTTGGTCATCATAGATTCACCGAGTCCGAATGTTGCCATTCCCAATACATTTGGCTCTACAACCCAATCGAATGCATCAACAAACGCAGAATGAAACCAATCAGTAATTTGCCTTGGCTCAACATCTAACAATTGTGAAAAGTTTCCAAGAATCATCAATCGTGGAATGTGGTGGGTCCATCCATCGTCAATAACGGACTCAACGACAGAGTCTAGACAATTCATCCTAGTTTTTTTTCCCCAATATGCAAGAGGTATCGGATTTGTCTGCTTAAGATGATTCGGTTCTGGTGCAGATGTAATGGATATCTTATGATCCTCCCATCCTGCATCTCTAGGTAAAGATGATGTTTTAGTGACATCTAAGGTCCTAAAACCATCAGTAATTTCGTGTATGTGATGTACATATTCCCTCCATATGAGCTGCCTTAACAGGCCCTCAACGGAATTTAACGGAGAGTCAGAATTTAATGCCACATCGGCAATTTCTGATGGCATTACTCTATGGAGATTTAGTAATGGAGACAGTTTGGTGTGAAATAGAGATTTGCTCTGTGCCGACATCGCATCCTCATAATCGCCAAAGGAAGGCAAAACTCTCTGTGCATAATCTACAGCTTCCCTGACTTCTAGAGAATTGGTTGGATATTTCTTCTCTCCGAGATCACCTGGATTGTTAGGAAATAACGTATTGACTATTTTGACTACCTCACAGTCAATGGAGTCGTATTCATATTCGTTTTCTTTGGGGGGTAATGGGTCCCACTTCCATGGTTTCCTGTTCTCAGAGTCGAAACTATACTTTCCTCCCTTCGGTTTTCCATTATCCATGAGCCAATCTAACTCTTTTCTTACCTTTCTGTAAAATTTATCCATTCTGAAGGGTGGTCTCAAGCCATTACTCTCGACGAACCAATCTTTTTCTGTCAGCCACCCCGTATGTTTGTGCAGGATTAGCTTGCCACTTTCTTCGAGTGGTTGTAATTCTCTCCTGAGAGATCTTTCTGATGGCATGTTCACATTTATCGGCCCTAACCGCTCAGAAATTTCATCAATTACCTCGTGATATGGCCCGTTAGAGCTAATATGGAGTGTTGGAATCCCTAGATTATTGCATTCTACGGCGAAATGTCTGATGCTAGATATGACGAAAAAAAGTTTTTGTTTGTGATAAGGAAGCGATTTCGCTTTGTTGGTAGATTCAATCAAAATGATCCCATTACATTCTTTTCCATCCAACAATTCTAAGTTTAGTTGGTCGTATGGGAGGAACCACCAGTTTTTTGGCGTAAGAGCCGTGTTTTCAGCAATCTTGGAGGAGAAGGCGCCTTCACCGGGACGAGTAATCGCCCAGGACACGCCTTCTCCCCCAAAGATGCCTTTCGTCTTAGAAAAGATCCCACCAGTTCAACCTAGAACTAGTCTTCACTTTCTTAAGGGGTAGGTTTAGTTTCATCCCCTCACTGCCTTCTTGATACCATGACTGCGGCTATTGCGGCAATGCCAAGTAGGATTACGGTAAATCCAGGAGTATTATTCTCATCGTCATCACCGTAATTATCTGCAGGTGAGTCTTGTACTTGCTCAATACCAGTGCCAACGATGACTTTGCCAGCCATGTCCATTGTGGCGTGTGGTTCGCACATGTACAGGAATGTCTGATCCTCATCGAAGGTCAATCTGTAATCTACGGAGGTCATTGCTTCCCCGCTATATGCTCCACCAATCATTCTAGCCGTGTCTCCTTCGTTGGCTATCTGCGCAACGTTGTGAGCCATTGTCTCGTCATTCCATATCCAACAGACAGTTTCACCCTTGTTGATCGAGATGTCTGTGTTGTCATATGCAAAGCCTGTATCATCTATTCCAATGAGGTAATCACAACCTACTGGGAGAGCTGGCTCGTCTACTGGGGGCATAAGCACCTTGTCAATCACGTGGATGACTCCGTTGGATGCGATGACGTCTGCCGTGGTCACCGTAGCCTCGCCTATCTTCACCGTTCCGTCAGTCACTGTGAACGTAGCATCGTCGCCGTTCAGCATGGTGACCGTCATTCCGTCTGTCACTGCCGAGGATTGTACAGCTCCCGCGTAAACGTGGTAGGTCAGGATGTCTGTCAAGGTAGCCTTTCCATCCACGTTGTCCAACGCCGCTAGGTCGATGCCCGCGTCGGCGAAGGCTTGGTCGGTCGGGGCGAAGACCGTGAATGGGCCATCCCCCTGGAGCGTAGCAACCAGCTCTGCCTGCGTCAATGCGGCTACGAGAGAGTCGTGTACTCCGGTGTTCTGCGCGTTCGTTGGTATGTCTTCATTCTCATCTGCGGCCACTACAGGGGCCATGGACATTGCACCTATGGTAAAAGATACATAGATCCCTACGATGATCGGCATGATCATTCTGCTATTCATATTCTATTGTGCCGACAATCCATTAATGAATGGATGTTCGAAATATTTGTTTTACCATTTATACTGGTGTTTTATCATGGGCATATTTGTCCGAAGAAAAGTAATTATTCACTCATAATTAGACTATACCTGTGCAACCCTTCGGGTTCCTTTGATATGACCTCTCTGCTTATCTTCACGTCTCCCCCGTCTGGATAACGAGCTTTTAGGGCCCCTTCTATGATTCCATCATCTAGAGCCCAGATTGGTAGGTTCTTTGATTCTGGACACTCCATGAATTCTACTCTGATGTGGAAATTAGGGTCTAGTTCATAGCTGAGTTGACCCAGTCCGGCGTATTCCCACCAATCCATCATCTCACTTAGGAATTCTATCTCCTGGTCTATGCTCTTCAGGCTAAATGCCAATTCTTCTCCTACTCTGTTCCCTACCTGTCTGAGGAGCGACACGACGTCTATACCGAATGATTTGAGACTGGAAATTCCACCTTCCTGGAGGTTCCTCCTCGCGTCACTAATCTCTAAGCCAGATGCTAAGAATGCCTCTGCATTGAATGGCGTATCTTCATTTGGAAGGTCTGATTCAATTTTGAGGACCTCTCTTATTTTCTCGAGGAAAGACCCTTGGTCTATTGTAAGCCTTAGAGGATCCGTTATTTTTTGTTCGGTGAACCTACTGGATGCTGACTCGAAATGAATTGCTTCTTCCCATATTGTCTCAATTAGGTTCCTCTGATTCTCAGCGAATTGTTTGGACTCGATAACTAATGCGGCTTCATTCTTTCCTCTGCCTACTGGATTTTCATCTGAGCTAAGGTATTGAATCACTTGGGTTTCATCCATCAAGACCCCTTGAGCATCAAGGTCATCTGTGTGCCTAACCTCCACGGTCTCGTGCAATTCTTTGTAGAAACGAATTGTCCGCTTATCTAACTGCGCTAAGACCCGGACCCTCACCCCCCTCTTTGCAGCTTCATTAACGCTTGCCAGCGAGTCGCCCCTACACAGTGGAAGTATTCCGAATCTCCCTAGTATCAGTACATAATCTGATTGAGACTCGTCGGCCATCTTACTCAGCCTATTCAGAATGTGAACTCTCTCCTTTAGAATCGTGAATTTAGGATTGTTCAACTCTTCTGGCTTGTCGAAAGTGTAGTTTGAGTTGTCAATTGAAGATTGGAGGTCCTCGAATCCCTTTTCGATTCTGGATAATTGCTCCTTTCTAATTTCGATCAGATGCTTGACCGTCTCGTTGATTGGGGGGCAGTAAAACCTCATAGGTCTGTCTGCGATTACCGTGACTACGCCTATGGTTTGTAATCTCTCGAGAGATTTGTAGGCGTCTAGCCTAGTGGTCCCGAGTTCCTTTGCTATTTCGCTCGCCTTTAAATTAGGTTTTTTAGATAGAACCTTTATTGCATCCACTTCTCTTTTTGATAACCCTGCGTCGCTTAATATTTGATCCCAGTCCATTTCATTCATCTCCTTGTTTGGCTAAAGCTGACAAAATAACAGCTACATGTTTCCTAGGTCTGAATAGCCAGTCGTATACGTGATGAATAGTGTTGTCGGGCCCTATAACGAAGGAGGATTTAGATGGAAACATCCCTAGATGCAGGGGGACACCATAGGTTTCTGAAACATCTCTGTTAGAATCCGACAATAGGTAGAATGGCAAATCCAATTCATCCTTGAATTCTTGTTGTTGTTCGACGGTATCTTGACTGATCCCAATAACTTCAACTGGGGGATCAAGGGAACGAAAAAGCTCGTATTGTTCTTTGAAGCTAAGGCAACCCCTCTTGCAGGTCGGAGAACCGCTTTTGGCGAAAAAGAAAATAATCTTCCACTCGCCATCAAGTTGAGATAATTCGAATGTTTTACCCTCGCTAGTTTGGAGTTGAAAGTTTGGTGCTTTTTCCCCATCTCTTAGCGTCATCACAATTTCTCCTGTGGTTTTATTATATTTATTCGACTGTTGTGTACTACTACAGATCCAGGATGTGCCCCATCCTGTTTTGCTTTGTTGTTAGATAGCCTTTGTTTTCCGTGGATATGCCACTCACGTGTGTAAGCCTCTCTACAATTTCAATTCCATTATCCAGAAGTCCTTGAATTTTCAGAGGGTTGTTTGTCATGAGCTTAACTCGACTGATCCCCATATCTTTTAGCATCTTAGCGGCAATGTCGTAGGTTCTACCATCAGCAGGATGTCCAAGTGCAAGGTTTGCATCTAGAGTGTCATAACCTATGTCCTGCAGTGCGTAAGCTTGTATTTTGGAGTGTAAGCCTATGCCCCTACCCTCCTGGCGAAGGTATACAATGGCCCCATTACCCTCTTCCTGAATCCTTTGCATTGCTGCTTTCAACTGCGGTCCGCAATCACACTTCATTGACCCAAATGCATCTCCAGTTAGGCATTCGGAGTGAATTCTGATTAGCGGAGGGTTGTCGCTTGTCATTTCGCCCGTGTACAATAGCGAGTGTTCCTTCCCTTCTTCGTCTACAGTCACCCTTATTCTGAAGTTCCCAAATTCGGTAGGCAGGTAAGCATCGGCTTCGATGTCATTGTGCTTGCTTCTAGGTCCGACTTGAATTGTCATTAATCCGGGCTTACATTCCTTACCTTATCAATAGATGTTTGGGTTTGAAAACAGATATCTGCTTTACCGTATAAGATTTCCACTGATATTTCGTTATATGAATGGAAGTAGAATGGTCACCGGGGCGGCCGAATTTTCGGCCGCCCGGTTTACGTAATTCCGTCACTGCTTTTCGACTATTATGAGTCCATCTTCGCAGCGTACCATACCATCATGCCGAAGGCGGTCTTGTTGACCAAGTCAGCGATGTTGTATAGTATGTTGAGGGAATCAAAATCTGGATTGTCGCCAGTTCCTAGGAAATATCCAATCGGGTATATAGCCCACCCAACGGTGACAATT
This sequence comes from uncultured Candidatus Poseidoniales archaeon, assembly GCA_902573115.1. GTDB lineage: Archaea > Thermoplasmatota > Poseidoniia > Poseidoniales > Thalassarchaeaceae > UBA36. The sequence goes on along the minus strand of CACGIM010000003.1, from coordinate 53,643 downwards.
AGTCTCATGGAGGTAAACGCGAATTGGACACCTTCACTGCCAGATTCTGAAGCTTCCTTGACATCTCCTGCCCATATGGCGTACAGGATGTATCCCCAACCAGCCATTCCTATGATCCACCAGATCATGGCATCCAACTCTATTACCGAATCCATTGCCCCTGATTCTCCAAAGAATCCTGCTACCAACATGATGACTGATGCTCCCATCAGGTTTCTGAACATGGCAAATGATGCAGCTCCTATTGCTGCCATAATTAGGTAAAACTCTGCAATCTGCAGTGGAACCGTAATCAACCAGTCAATGTATCTGTAAACTAGTGGCGAGGTGCCATCCATGGCCCATACTTCCCTCATGTAGGTGTAATGATACCATGCAACACCAGTCACTAGTGCTGCAACAGTCATTGACGTCTTCCACTTGTCGTCTACATTCTGCCTCTCGATCAGGAAGAATGCAGTGGAGGCTAGCATTGCCGCTGTGGCAATCCAGAAGCTTATCCCCACCCAGTCATCCGATGCAAGAGCAGTCGTCTCAGCCGCAACTGTTGGCAAAGCTACCACAGCAAGAGCTGTAGCGCCGCCTATAGCTAGGCCTCTCGTTTTTCTTGTCTCAATATTGTATGGACTCTTATCCATGTTTTCCGACTCTATTTTATCCTTATATAATCTTGTAGACTAAAATCCCGATAAACACCCAATTTTTGGTAAAAAACGTCACACCGGAAAGCGACTTGGGTAAAAAAAATATATTTAATTTACTTTTTACATCTCCGATACAATAACATAAACCGGACAGCCTTTGAGTGGATATCATGAGAAACAGATGGCCATTGGTCTGTAGATCATCATCATTCGTCAAGATGAGCAGAAGTGAGATTTGGAATCTTATCTCTTCGCCAGGAAACTTGGAGAGTTTCCACCCATTTTGTGAAACAAACAAAGTAGCAGTCTGGCCGGGAGTGGGGGCTAAGGACGAGATCAAATATCTAAACGGGAAGGTTCTTCACCGTAGGTTCTTGGTTTGGGAGGATCTTGCAGGGTACTCTTTGATGATAGGGGAAAATGGGGGTCCTGAATCATATGTTGAGTGGCGCCTTGATGATTCATCCAATGGATTCACCAAGGTCTCAATCTCTGTCCACCCTTACTACCTTAGAAATTGGCCACTTTTCGTTTCATCGGCCCCCTACATAACTTACGTTAGGCCCAAGCTTAATCGGTACCTCCGATCAGTTTTGGCGGGACTTGCTTATTTCTGCGACACTGGTAATCTAGTTTCAAAAAATCAATTTGGGAAGCATTCGTGGTTTTCCTAGTTATTGGTTCCTGTGTAATCAGTTATTCTGATCCCGAGGTTCCCCATTATTGCATCCCTATTCATAATCATGTCCATCTTCCTGTGGAACTCCATCTCGAGGTCGACTTCCATGGCAAGAGAGTGACCCATAATCAGTATCAGAAGATCCGCAAGCTCCTCCGCGGCCTCTTCAGGAGGCTTTCCCTTCGTTATTGCGGAGGACAATTCCCCTAGTTCCTCTATCGTTAATGCTATCCTGTAACCCATGTCGTGGCCATTGTTCTTTCGAGAAGAAAATGAGTGTTTATGATGAAATGCGGCTACCCTAGACATCATGGTATTCCATGAGCCATCCGGTTCATCAGTCCCTTCGACCTGTATCCAGTCATCTACTCTTAACCGCCTTATCATGAATTGGGGAAGTGTGTGAGCACCATGAATCTAGTTGTTGTTTTGCATCGATTGAAGCACTGAAATTACGCAAGCTACTAATGATTCTCTCATCTTAGAAGCTATTGTGTCAACTGCATAATGATCGATTTCCGCAGTGGGGTCACCAGGGGTCCGTCCTGCTGCCCAATTTGAAGAGCATACTAGTGAAACATGTGGGATTTCGTATTCTGATACAAGTCTCTGCTCGGGGCCCAGAGTCATCCCCACCACATGGGCGCCTAGCTTTTCAAGAGCGTTGATTTCTGACGGAGTTTCAAATTGAGGGCCAGTGCATTGAGCAACGACCAAGGTTGATGGCGCAACTCCTTGGGTTTCCTCTAATTGCTCTTTGCAAACGGATATTATATCCTGATCGAATGGACAGGTTCTATCGGAGTGAATTGCTTCATCGTCATAAAAAGACCAAGGCTTAGTCGACAGATCTAGAACGTCTGATGCCACCCCTACAGTCCCCGGGGGCAGATTTTCCGAGAATGAACCTACTGAGTTTATACTCAATATTGCATCAGGATTACAACTAATAGCAGCGTAAACGTTAGCTCTATGCTCTATTCGGTGTGGTGGTGTCCTTTCCGAACCTTTGGAGTGATGCCTATCAATCACAAAAACTTGGTCTGATTCGCCAGAAACCACTTCAATAGGAACTAAGCCCCAGGGACTTTCCAATACTAATTTCTCGGATTGGCGACCTTCAATATCCTTCAATATTGAAGAAAGGCCGCTCATTCCTGTTCCGCACAAAACGGAAATGCGAGGCATCTCCTCACTCCGAGAGTCTGGCGATTAAGTCTGCTTTCTTGCCTGAAACAGGCTTGCCGGCCTCTTTGAGTAGAGCTTTTAATTGAGGAACTGTCATTGATTCATAATCTAGTTCATCTTCTTGTTCAGAGTCTTGTGATTCACCGACATCTTCTTCGACGATTTCCTCATCCACAATGGCATCTTCATTGATTTCACTGACCTCCTCGACAGACTGGATTTCTTCGGATTCTTTTGTCGCAGCTTCCTTGGTAGCCTTCTCCTCGGCTTTAATTTCTTCAAGTGTTGGCCCGTCATCTATTACCACACCATCCTGTATAAGTTGACTTCTCCTGAAGAAGACAGATCTGACTGGCTGCACCTTTGAAACTGCTTCACTCACACTCTCTTCCAGTGAACCATCCATCAGAGCCTTTTGTACCGCAATCCAAGTAGCGGAAGAGCAAAATTTGATTACCACATTTCTTGCGACGGTCCTAGTTTCTTGCTTTTGACTTCCCTTTATTCTGGACCTTGTGACCATAAAAGGCTTAATCCTGATGAAGTATCCATCATCCGTGACGACATCGATTGTGTCGTCTATTTTACCTCGGTCTCTTCTGATTTGACGCCTCACATGGTCCTTTTGGACATCATGCCCAACAAATTCGGTCAATGCGTCATTGCCAACGACTTCTTTGATCCGGAATTTTATTTTCACATGCATTTTACTGAAGTCACCATCAAGTTCGTTCTGCATCATCTCGTACGGCCTGCCAACCAACATGCCCTCTTCTTCTGCAAGGGTCTCTCCGATGACCTTGAATGACCAGGGATTTCTTGGGGCTCTGATGGAATACCAGCGCTTCGCCTTCCATTTATCCTTCTGCCTTCTTGCTGCCGCTCTTGCTGATGCTCCTTTGGCCATTTGAACGACTCCGTATTTCGGGGGCTGCCCCGTTTGCGAGCCATCCGAAATACACCCAGTATTTGAACGAAATGCAGTGTTTGAAACCCTGACAACAGTTGCATTCAAGTTATTGAGGCCTTAGCAGGAACGTGACAATACACGGCGGGTTATGGAGAGTCCATGCAAGCGCGGTGGACGACATTACCCTGATCACTGACTCTCTTGGATGGCTTTGTGGAGACAAGGATGGAGTGCAGGTCCAAAGAATAAAGTCGGCGTTAGGGGCACCCATGTATTGTCTTGAGTGCAAGATGAGCGCCAAGGTTGCAAAGAAATCCTTGCGTAAAATCGACTCTGTTTCATTGTTGGAGTGGCTATCTCAAGGCCTACAGTCCAGAATTGATGAAGACAAGGTTCTGCACATTAGGATCGGGTTAGATGGATTGGTGATGGGCACACCAACCATAGTCAAGGACAATAACTACGGTTTTGTCAAGGGTAAATTCAAACTAGAAGTATATCCGGGTCAAATCCCTCACGATATTGCCGAGACCCTGATCAAAGATGTGGCAATTAAATGACAAGACACAAGCCTTGATATGCGATTCCCGTCCACGCAATCGTTGTATGACTCACGTTGTAACAAGCGCATGTGTTAGCTGCAAATACCAAGACTGCGTCCATGTTTGTCCAGTAGAAGCCTTTAGGGAAGCCGAAGAATACCTGGTTATAGACCCCGACGAGTGCATAGACTGCGCCGCTTGCATACCCGAGTGCCCGACAGAAGCAATATATGCCGACACTGATTTGCCAGATGAGGAGATGGCTTGGTTAGATAAAAACGAAGAAGAGGCCCCTAACCTCCCTATAGCAGAAGGCGACTCACCTGTCCTGGCAGATTAATTGGCAATGCGAGCCGAACATAGGTTCTTGAATAGCCACCCGGAGCGGTTGATATGGGTGATAAGATAGACCTCAAAGACATGCGTTTCGGTACTGACTTGCTCAAGAGAGGTTTTGCCAAGATGCAAGAAGGTGGCGTCGTCATGGATGTCGTCACTCCCGAAGAGGCCCATATTGCCGAGGACGCAGGAGCTGTGTCTGTAATGGCTCTCGAGCGTGTTCCTGCCGACATAAGAGCATCCGGGGGTGTGGCTAGAATGAGCCACCCAACTATGATTAAAGAAATAATTGAAACAACCAGCATACCAGTCATGGCAAAGGCGAGAATTGGTCATGACGAAGAAGCTAGGGTGCTAGAGTCGTTGGGAGTGGACATGATTGATGAGTCGGAAGTACTTACTCCAGCGGACCCATTTTACCACATCGCAAAAAAGAGTTTCACCATACCCTTCGTTTGTGGTTGCACAAGCTTAGGGGAAGCGGTAAGGAGGATTGCGGAGGGAGCAGCGATGATAAGAACAAAGGGAGAGGCTGGTACTGGAAATGTCGTTTCCGCGGTCAAACACGCTAGGTTGTTAGAGACAGAAATTGGAACGGCAATTAGAGCAACCTCGGAAGGGAGGAATGAAATGGTCGAGGCAATAATGGGGGGGTATTCTAAACTGGAAGACCATTCAGATATTGGCGCAATAGTTACAACTACACCTTTCGGAGATTTAGAAGAGTTGGGGGATGAAATTTCCTCTGTCCTAGATGAAGTGATAAAGATGGGGAGGCTTCCAGTGGTCACATTTTCAGCAGGAGGAATTGCCACCCCATCCGACGCTGCTTTGATGATGAGTCATGGAATGGATGGGATCTTTGTTGGATCTGGCATTTTCAAGAGCTCCGACCCAGCAAACACCGCTGAGGCAATAGTACTAGCAGCTCACAATTATGAAGATCCATCAGTTGTTGCAGAAGCTAGCGAAATGATTGGCGAGGCGATGCCCGGTTTGGAGATTGACAGCCTTGAGGTCAGACTTGACGAGAGAGGTTGGTAGTCACCTCTTCCTTCCTCGAGAAGTTCCTAACCTCCTTGTTTGCCTCTTGGTAGTTGATTTGTTTGAGTTTTGATTGCTTTCTGAGGCAGATCCTGTCCCACCGAATGTTATTGATCCGCCCTCAAATAAGCTCTTGGTCATTGAATCGGCGAGGTTTTCGTCTTCATCCGGTCCCCTCAATGCCTCCCGGACGGACTTATTGTGATCCCTGATCAGTGCTTCTCGCTCAAGATGCTGAGTCTTCATTTCATCCCTTATCTCATTGACCTTGGAGAGTAACACCAATCCACTGCTATGTGCTTCATCCGCTTTGCCCCTTTCTTCTATGAAAAGGGAATGTAGTCTGTCCCCTTCTCCTCTAAGGAAATCCCTCTCCTCCAACATTGGCTTAATATCGGCCCAGATATCATCTGCTAGCTTATTTTGCTCAATCATCATATTGTGTTCGTTATCGGCTTCGGCCCTGAGCTTCTGGATTGATTCATCCATATCGCTTAGATCAATCGATATTATGTTCTGTTGTTCAACTTCTGGAATCAGCTCGTCCCTCTTTGCAATTAGAGTTCTGAGCTTTTTCAGAAGCGAGTTTTCTTTTTCTAAAGAAAGGGCGCCGTCCGTCATTATTCTGTTCTCTATCCTCTCTATCTCACCCAAAGTCTCTGACAGTTGAATAACCACAGACTTTCCAGGCCCACCCTCTCTCCTTCCTTTTTTCCTTGAAATTAGTTCCCTGATGCTCTTCTGTATCTCGTCCCTTCTTGCTTGGTGAAGCTTGGCCTGAGCTCTCACTGACTTTTGTTCATCCATTTTTTGCTGAATGATCTCGCCCAGCTCTGATCGTTGCGTATGGACAGAGTTTCTAGAGTCCGCAGCTCGCTTGGCCGATTCGTTGTGAGAGTCCCGTTGGCTCCAAATTCTCCTTAGCTTGGACTCCATAGCATGGAGTCTAGTCCTGAGATCGTCAGTTGCACCTTCCGCATCACTCACGTTAATCGGAGAAGTGGCCCCTTATTGAAGAGAACTAAAGCCCCAGTATCCTAGCTGCAAAGGGCAAAATTGGCGATATCACGGCCAGAGCGGCTCCGATCATGAATACTGCGCCAGTTGTTATCCTCAATCTAGTAAATAGGTCTGACCTTACTTGAGAGGTTAGTACCTTCCCCGAAATCAGGTTTCCAGAAGAGTCTTCTAATCTAACCGTGACTGTGGACTCTCCGTTAGAAGATGGTATAAGAGTCTGCCAAATAATTCTGGATGAAGCCATTGAATCTGACATTCTTTGGTATATAGGCGCCCCATTAGTTGAGGTTGCATCATAAGGCTCAGCCCTCAATCGGTATACGCATTCATTTGGCCTAAAGTCGGGTGTTTGCACCCTTAGGATCAGGTCCTGAGTGTCTTGGGAGTGATTTATGATAAATGCGAATAGATTCGCCTGGCCAAGCGTCAGGTTCTCCATATCTACATCGAACCAGATGCCGGAGCTTGTTGTGGTAGTCATCTGCATTCTCATTCTGTCGTTAAGTCTGAAGAATGGTGCGCACCTATCTCTAGCGTGCATAAGCAACCTGTCAAGTGTCTCTTCGCCTAGCTCAGGATGATTGATAATCTGGTCGATTGTCTGCGAGTCTACCACAGATGATAGAGCTAGATGGAAATCGTCCTCGTCAATAACTCCAGACCTGAACATGTCTAACATCTGTAGAAGGTACTCTTGGAGATCCTGAAGCGATACTCCCTTCTTTAAGTCCGAGTCGAATGAAGACACGTACTTTGAGAATTTCACGGCTAGCATAGGATCTACATGAGCTCGAATTACGTCCGTGAATGGCTTATTCAAAAGTGCAGGGTGTATTGGAGGGGAAAATGAATCCAATAGTCCCCAAGGGTTGACAGTGTTAAATCTGGGCCTCTCAGATGCCATGTATAGGCCATGACTAGATAGAAGTGAGCCTGTGGACAAGGCGATAAGGACAGGCACGCCTTCGGTATTGCTTGGGAAAAGCAATGCAGACCCCAAAAGGAATGTTGCCAAAACCATTAGCGTAGTTGTTACCCTTAGTTGAATCGAAGCGCCCTCAATGACGGCACGCATTTCGCTATATCCATGTGCACTTCGGAAAGTTACTCCCGAAGAAGTGATCTCGTCGGTCTCAATCTGGAAAATTTTCTTAGTCAACCATAATAGGTAATGAAGTACGAATAACAACAATAAATCTGCAACCATGATTACCAAAGAAAGCAAGTAGACAGACTCATAGAAGGATAGGTCCAGAAATAGCTCTCTGACGCTTCCCTCCCACCATTGGGGATCAGAACCTCTGAATGATTGGGCGAGGCCGTACAGGAATACCACTATGATCGGAAGGAATAGTATCAGTCGTGCCCCACTACTAATTATAAAATCGTCAACTCCGGAAAGAAGAATTTCTCTATTTTTTAGGATGCTTTTGTAAGATTGGGTGCTTTCTTTCTCTCCTTCTTTCAGTATTTTGTTAATATCTGGTGCAGAGGGCGTTTCAGATTCCAGGGCGGCGACCATTGAGTCGATGTCTGTCTCAAGATCCAACAAAGATCTAGGGTCAGAGTCCTCCGCCAATTTTAAGCCCCCAATTCAGTAACTCTTACCAATACCTTCATCGACATTCCTGGTGAAATCTCACACCGTTTACCATCAATTGTAATTTCCCCGTTTAGGTTTACTATCTTTGAACCGGGCATAAGGCCGGTTTCCCTCAAAGTCACTGCCTCTACTTCACTAGCCAATATCACCTCAACAGATGCTGAGGTTCCGTCCGGGATTGCCGAGACAGGGAGAAGTGCCCCTATTCCGATTGGTTCGACGGCCCTTTTTACACCGGGAATTCTTGAACCGTCTGCGGAGAGCTCTGGAAATCCTAAGAATCTGTCAATTGTAGCTTCAAGATCAGGGTCCACGGCATGTTCCATCTTGCATGCTACATCATGGACATTACCTTTGTATCCAATAACATCGGAGAGCAGAATTTGTAAAAGATATTCTCTCCTTTTTACACTGGCAGCTAGCTGAAATCCTTCCGGGGTTAGTCTGCTTCCCCTGTATGGAATGTGAGTGACCATACCCCTGTCCGATAGCCGTTGAATCATCTCAGTGACTGATGCGGGACTAATGCCCATTATTTCCGCTAATTGAGTAGTTTTGACAATGGCATCGGGTGTTTGACTGTGAACTTCAAACATCCTCTTGAGATACATCTCTTCGATCTCGCTAAATTTCGACATTCAAATCACCCTAGGTTTCTGCCATGAATTCTGTCTTGCAAACTGGACATCTAGACATTACCGGCCTCCTCTCAATCGGCACCCTAAGTGCCTGATCACATTCAGGGCAGTTTAGATTGTCCTCATTTGAACGTGCTATTTGGTAATCTCGATCATTAATGATCTCCCTATTATTGTCTTGGGGCGTTACCACCCTTTCTTCTTCCCCTCCAACTTGAAACTCCATAGTACAAGAAGGACACTTCACTGCCCCTATGTGACCTATTGGGACCATTAACCTCTGGTCGCAGAAGGCGCAAGACAACTCTCTTTTGTCGAGTTTCGATCTGGTTGCCTTTTCCTCCTTAGTCTCCCTTAGCCCGATCTTGGAGGTTGAAGGAGTCCTGTTTGCAATCCCCCTCCAAACTAAGGTCCCCAATAGTATTGCTAAAACTCCGCCTATCGCCCCATAAGTTGCTGAAAGTAAATCGAAGGGGGTTGTTAGGCCATTATTCTCTGATTTTGAGTCAATAAGAAGGTACTCTATTTTTGTATTTTCTCCCGAAAGCCATTGGATCTCAAGATCAACCCTGTCTCTGTCCGGCCAAGATGGAATTACGATATCATCGGAAACAGTAGCTCCAGAACTGACGAATTGGGAGGACGACTCGGCCAAAACCTGTCTGTCAGTAGTAGAAATGACTCGAATTTTCCCCCGATCTGCTCTGTAATCTCCGTTATTTGTTATTGAAACAGTAACAACGACCGGGTCTCCGGGCGTGGGTTCGGAAGGGGTAATTTGGGAGTTAATCTCTAGTGATGAGCTTTCAACAATAGGCATCTCGACTGAGATCTGTGTGACATTAACAGAGTTTGAAGCTGGACTCCACCCATCGGGAATCAGCTCGATAATAATTGAATCAGCTATCGGATGACCCAAGTATAGGTCTAAGCTCCTCCTACCGGGATCTGCATCAATGGTAATCAATTGGAGAAGATTTGGGTCTCCCTGAGTAGCGACTGAAATCCCCATCCCAATGATTCTAGAAAGGCCTTGTGACAAGTAAACGGAAGCCTCTACCTCTAGCCCTGATTCCAAGTCCCATCGGTAGTTATCGATAGTCAAGAGCAATGATTGTTTAGCTGATACGTGGACTGAAAATTGCCCATTCAGGGACTCTGGGTCATCCCCATCTGACATTGATACCCACCAAGCGTAGGAATTGGAGCCGTTTGAAAAAGGTGAAAAAATAGTACTAACTTCTCTTGTTGAGCCTGGACCAATCTCCACATATGGTCCAGAAAAAATTTCTCCGGTCTGTGTATCTTCCAAATTTAGGGAGGCCATACCTGTAGAATTTCCAGAATTACTTACCAACAGAGAAGCAGCTAGAAGGTCACCTATGTGTGCTGGTTCACCGGATATTGCCACACCAGAGTTTCCTGAAGAGCTGAAGTTTGCCACACCTTCTGTTTCGCCGGAGTACATTATGTCAAAATTTTCTGAAGCTAATTCTTGTGGATTATTATAGAGATTTAAACTAGCAGAAACTATGACAATCGCCATGATGAGAGCTAACGGATTGGCTTTTGCACCTACCATCAAGCAATCCTCGTAACTCCAGCGTATCAATCAAACGCAAAAATCCACCCCAAATAGGGCTATAATGGATGTATTGTCGCACTGCGGAATGAAATGGACACCGAGAGCCTGTTGAACGTAAAGCCAGAAGACTTGGCGAAGTCCTTACTCCAGAGGAGATTGATGCTTAAGGAAAGTCTTCCGGGAGTGATTAGAAACCTTGAGGCGGAAGAAGAAGCATTATCTCCAAAGGCGGAAAGGTTGTCCAAATCATATGAAGAAGCCAATAGTAAGGTAGCTAACTTCAAACAGGCACGAGACAAAGCTCAATCCGAGGCTGGTGTACTAATATCAAAAGTAAAATTAATCCGGAAGAGAATAGAAGAATCTGGAGGAATGGTAAATCTAGATCCTAAATGGAAAAAAGAAAGATTGATTGAAAGAATAGAAGAAATCGAACACAAGATACAGACTTCTGCATTAGATCAAAAATCAGAAAGGAAACTTTTGGACAAAAGGAGAGCGTTAGTTTATCAGAATGATAAGTGGCTCAAGGAACGAAAGGATTCCAACCCGGATATGTTGGAGTATATAGAAAAAAGCAGAAAAATGTCGAATCTCTACAAAAAGGCTGATTCCGCACATACAAAGATGCTCGACGCCGTGAAAAAGGCCCAACCGTCGTATGAAAAATCTACATCCGTCTCTGTTGAACTGAGGGACATTAGGAGCCAATTAGATCGTGCAAGAGAGCTACTAAAACAGAGTGACAGAGCAATTGAGCATTGGGAAATTAGATTGCAAAAAGGGTTCGGGGATATTGGTCCAGGATTTCCGGATCTACTCAAAGGATACAATATAGTAGCCGGCGGTGGGGCATCGTCTTTTTCCAAATCAACTAAATCTAAGTCAAAAAATTCTAGTAAGACCAGGGGGGAAGAGGAATGAAACAAGCATCAGGAGGCAAATGGGAAGACCTAGATGCCCTGGAAAATGATGAAATTAAGTCTATGGTCAAAGATAAGAAGAACGAGATATACTATCTCGACAACGAGATGAAGGCCCTCAGATCCGAGAGGAAAGATCAGGTCCATATTGTAAAATCACTCAGATCGGCGATAAGCGGTGTGGAGGCTTCTAATTCTGGTAGAAAGAATCTCCTTAACAAGTTTCATATTTCGAGAAAGGGGGCACAGGTACAAAGAGAGAAAAGGGATTCAACGAACAAATTCATCCCACCACCTTCCAAAATTCTTGAAGAATGGCTATCAGAAACTTACAATGGCCTAACAACGATAGATAATGAACTCACTTTGGTTCCGATGCTTAAGTCTGAGCTATCATCATTCGGCAGATTTTTTGAAATTCAAGTCTCCATCATTAGGAAGAGGGAGGCTGAAGAAGCACATTCGATTTATATGGAGCATGTTTCAGAGATGCGGAAGATATCAGCAAAGCTGGATGAAAACAAAAAGAAGGCACAAAATACAGTTTCTGAAATCCAAGACTCCGCAGACATAGGCGGAGATAAGATCAGCAGGAAAGAAATTAACAAAATCAGCAAAAGAATTTCCCAGATAGACAAAAGACTTGACGAAATTAAAATTAAAGTGAGAGAGGTCAAAAAAGAGGTAAAGAGGATTGAAAGTTATTCGAATATCTCATCGGGCCGATCGGGTAGAATAAAAATTTCAGATATTCGTGGAATTGCTGCTAAGGGAGGGGCTCTTAATGCACAAGAAATGGGCGCACTACTGGAATCTGGAGGTATTTCTTCAATAAAAGGGGCTGGGGGCAACGAAAAAACTGAGGGAAATAATAATCCGAAGACTAGGAAGAAGGGGCGAAAACTTAGTGTTTCGAGAAGAGGGAGCAGAAAGGGAAATATTGCCACGCGAAGAGATTAGATTGGAGAAAATTCGGTATTGCTTAAATGGAATATCAAATTAGCACGATCAGAGGGGTACCTTGGGACTCAATCAGTCGAATATAACGGATTTATTTGAATCCAAGACAGGTGAAGTGAGCGGTAAGCTTTCTGAATATAAAAATCAAAGAGATGAGCTCAATGTGATGGTTAGGGGCCAACTAGATAGAAGGAACGAAATTAATAGGCAAGTAAAGGAGCTTATTATCGAAGTCCAAAAACAGAAGGCGATAAGAAACGAAGCTAACGGGAGAGTTGCAGAGCTTAGAAAAATTAGATTAGAAAGGACAAATGAGCTTAAAGAGGTTAGATCAAAACTGAGAGGCATATCGAAGCATGACGCTATATCCGAAGGAAGAAAGAAAAATGGAAAATCCTCAAGAAGTGTTAGGGAACAGATGAACAAACTCGAATGGAGGCACCAAACTGGACAGATAAGTCCGAAAAAGGAGAAGGATTTTTTCTCTACCATGAAAAGGTTGCAAGGCGAATATAAGGCTTTGAGGGCGGAGGAGGAAGCTAGCAGCTCCAGTGTTTTGAAAGAAGTAAAGCATGCTGAGAAGGTTCAACAGAAGGCCCATGATGCAGTCACGGCTGCATCAGAGAAGTCAGAGGAAGCTCACTCACTGATGATGGAGCTTTCGAACGAGGTTGATAGATTGAGGGGGTTAGCAAATAATGAGCACCTGAAGCTAACTTCAACAAAGAATGATGCCGATGACAAGCACAATAGGTACATTATCTCCCTGAGGTGTATCCATTCGATGCAAGACATTCTGAAACTGTCCGGCTCTAGGAAAGATGATGACGAAGAGGAGAGGGTGGATGTTACTGACCTAATGTCCAAACTTATGTCCGGAGACACTCTTTCAACAGATGAGCTGATGATGCTTCAGAGGAACTAGCCTAGAACAAACGCCCATTCCTACCATGCAGCAGTTTCTCCTCTTCAAAGTGAACGATCCATCCTGGGATGTAGAGGCCAGTACTTCTAATATTGGAGCCATCCAAGTCAAATTCCCATTTTTGCAATAGTGTGCTTCTAACCGAGCTGGATGATTCAGACTTCGTGATTTCACCCCTTCTCCTAACGCTAAGAAGCTTCACTACTTCTTGTGAAAACCGCTCCTTTGTGATCCAAGAGGATGTATTAGGCCCTATACAACGCAAATCAGCGGATTTCAGAATTTCCTCATTTTCTATAATCTGAAGAGATAGGGCCCATGGATCCTCAAAAATTTTCCATGTGCCGGGTTCTAGTTGTCCATTAGGCCCTTTGATTTCTCCAGCAACCAACCATAGTCTGGCATCCAGTAAAATAGGAGAGAGCCCGACTCCCTCCATTCCTCTCTGGGATATCCAAACTTCGGGGTCGATTAGTGGCCTCAGAGTCTTTGGACTGGTGAATTCTTCTGAAGGATTTTTTCGAAGTTCAATCTCGTCAACTTCGAATTTTGGTGCATATGCAATTAGATCCCCTGATAAGACTGATTCACCTATCCACGTTGCAATTTCCTCGGGACCCCAGATTTCAATATTTATTCCATCTATGTGTTCATATTCCCCCTGTATTGTTCTCTGGCTAAGTATCCAATGTAAGCCACTAGGAGCGTCCAAAGACCATCTGGTTAATTCCGCCCCTGTGAGAGGTAAAATTCCATCTGGGACATGCCACACGAATACTTCAGTATCCCCTTGGCCTAGTACTGGTATTGACTCAGCAACGCCAATACAGGTGAATCCGTTAACATCTTCGATGATATCCGGAACGGAAAGATTGTTCGCACTAATTTCCAACAAGTCCTTTAGTGTCTCATCCACGTAGTGTCGTAGTGGCACATGACTTTCAAGAAAACCCTAAATTATGGGTGAGGGTGATGTTTACTCACAGATTTGGCGAGAGTTGTAGAAGATCGCTTTGACCGGGATCAACTATGCAAAGTGAACTGACGGGAAATGGCTTACCACAGGCAGCGCCCAATTGGCGGTTTACCATTGCCACTTGATGAACGGGAACAGTGGGGAAGCTATTTCTTATCTCGTCTATGAATGGCTCTGGGCAATTCGCAGCAATAAGCACCAACTTTGCCTCTCCCTTAGAGCATTCCGAGGCCGTTTGACGTTGTCCGAACACTATGGTGCCGCTGTTGATGCCCTGTTTTAGTTGCCTTGCGATATCCATCTTTAGACCTCAGTTATTTTCTTCGGGTATGTAGAATAGCTCTACACTTCCAGTCCCTAATGCCACAGGTTGTCCAACAATGATGTTCTCCGTGACTCCCGAAAGCATGTCTCTTTCACCTATAACACCGGCCTTTAGAAGGTGCGTTACTGTCACCTCGAAAGCCGACCTAGCCAGGATTGAGTGTTTCGTTCCGCTGACTCCGTGCCTACCGATAGCCCTTACCTCTCCACCGGTTGTCATGACATCGGATACCATGATGAGGTGCCTGACATCGACATCTAGTCCAGCGCCTTCTAATGTGTCCCACATTTCATTGATTATTGCCTGTCTCGCTGCTTCGATCCCCAGATAGTCATGAATTTCGTTGATATTGTTTGTGTAGGTTCTGGACCTGTCGATTCCATCGTACTCACTTACTTTCGCCAGGTTAGATCCAATTGTCGAGATATAGTATTCTCCAGTTTCAGAGGTTGGCCCTTGAACTGTGGCTCGGGATATTCCCGGTAGGCCCTTTAGCCTGAGCTTCTTGATCTTGTCCTCCAATTGAAGAAGTGCTGTGTATGTAGGCGGGTCAGAGGCTAGACTAGCCAAGTCATCCTCCTTGGAAACACCCGGGATGATTCTAAGAGACTTCGGTTTGTCCTCATTGTCTGCCTGAACATATAGCCTAAGGGCCCGAGAAAGCTTGTCCCTGACTTCTGCTCCACTCATATTCTTTAGTTTCATGTTAGAGTTGTTCAATTGCAGGCTAATGTTTCTCTGCGCAACATCAACGTCTATGGTTGCTATGTCCATGGCAGTTGTTGTCTCTATCGCCGCCGCGATGTCCCTGACTAGTTTCTCGTTCGTCTTTAGTGGCTTACCCTTTGAGTTCTTTTCATCCATGTAGATTATCATGGTCGGGGTCTTTGGAACCTTCCTAGCATCGACGATCTCTATGATTCTGGGGAGTCCCTGTGTGACGTTCACTGTCGCCACACCAGCGTAGTGGAAGGTCCTCATCGTCATTTGAGTTCCCGGCTCACCAATTGATTGGGCGGTTGTTATTCCCACGGCCTCGTGTGGTACTGCTCTTGCCTCATCATAAAAGTGAGAAGCGGATTTGATTATTTTCTTAGCGGCTGCGGCCGATATCTTCTTTTCACCTCTCTTTTGTAGACCTTTTACAAGTTCGTCAATCATCTTCGGAGTCATTGTAGATTTGGAGTCACTTGCTGCCTTGGATAGCTGAACGTACATCTCATCCTCGCTGTCGATATCTCTTACAATCTGAGCCTTCTTCGATTCTTCATCATAAGGCTGCAAGGGAAGGGATCTTTTTATTCTCCGAGTCCTAGCAGCTCTCCTCCTGATTATTGTTTTCTCAGTGCTAGCAGCAGAGGACCTAGATGACTTAGCAGAGGTGGACATGACCTCGTGAATTTTTTGCGACGTCCCAGAATCAATCCCACAGATTTGAGCTATTTGGCCGGGCGAAAGTCCCTTGACGTCGTCCCACTTTCTATCGTCTGCTAGCTTGTGAGCGTACTCTTCTTCTATACCGAGATCCATTAGCTTCTTCTTAGTGGCACTCTTTACTACCATTATTTTCCACCCCCTAGGGCGTCACTGAGGACTTGATCTACGTCGAATGGGCTTCCCTTCCTGCTTCTTGCGGGGTCAGTTCCATCCTCGCCGTATTCGAATTGAATGATCCGATTAGCCGTATTTCGTACAGATGCCATGTCGTCATTAGCAACTTTTAGATCATCCATAGCGTTGATCAGTCTCCTTTGCATGTAACCTGACTTGCTAGTCCTTACAGCGGTATCAACAAGTGATTCTCTTCCTGAAACTGATAGCATGAAGAACTCAGTTGGTTCGAGTCCCTTCTTGAATGATGATGAGACGAATCCCTTTTCTTTAGCACCCTTGACCTTGCGGGGGAAGTGGGAAAGAACTCTCTCCTGATAGCCTCTCTCCAGACGCTTACCTCTTACCTTTGGCTGACCAATCGATCCGGCCATCATGGCAAGGTTGTCCATCGAACCTCTTGCTCCGGATGTGGCCATTAGGACTGCTGAGTTAAGATCCTCAAGTTGAGCTTTTGCAACGTTTCCGGTCTCTGCCTTTGCTGAGTCCAGAATTGTCAAAATATTCTCCTCTAATGTCTCCAAAGGTGTTCTACCGGGTCTGGCGTCATACCTCCTACCATCCTTTCCAAACTTCTCTAGCTCGGCATCAACATCGGAGCTTGCCTGAGCGTTTATCCTGTCGATTTCTTCTTTCGCCGCCAAGGGAAGGTCCTCGTCATCGATACCCGTCGTGAATCCCAAAGCAGTACAAATTGCTATTGTCATCTTGGTCATTTTGTTGATGAAATCGGCGCCAGTGGTAGTGCCGTGTGTTTGCACTACCGCGTCTAGGAGTCTACCATCTTCAGCCCCAATGCCCCTCTTGTCGATAGAGCCGGAAACCTCACCCTCGGTTACGTGTACCTCTTCTCCTGCCCTGTTCTTGAAATTGAGACTAAATCCACCACTAACTAAGAGGCTGAAAATGTCGTTCCCCAAGTATCCCGAAGTTCCGTTCCTTTCTACTAATTTGGGGAGGTCGCCTTCCCATCCAATAGAGCTCAAGACATCCATTGCAGCTTGTTGCGGGAGGAACGCTTCGCCATGGGTTAGGAGGTAAGCTCCAGTGATGTGATCGTGGATTCCTCCTATGACGCTACCACCGTATCTTGGGGAGATAATATGTTCCTGAACTCGCATGAGGATCCTGGCCTCGGCTCGGGCTTCCTCGCTCTGGATTACGTGCAGATTCATTTCGTCCCCATCAAAATCGGCGTTATAGGGGGTGCAATCTGCAAGATTGAATCTGAAGGTCTTCCCTTCCATGACTCGGATTTCGTGTACCAACATAGACATTCTATGAAGTGAAGGTTGCCTGTTGAATATTGCAACGTCCCCATCGATTAGGTGCCTCTCGACCACTACACCGGGCCTCGGGTTGCCATCCCTGTCGTAGGTGCTCAACCTATCTTCGACATCTGTTGGATAGACGTTCCCGTGTTCATCCTCAATTTCAGGGCTACCACAGTGAGGGCAACTGACTTCCAAGTGCTCTGGAAGGTACTCATCAGGGTTTTCGACCTGCCACTTCCAGCGATGATGGATGACCGAATCTGGATTATCTTCTGGCAGTGACTTCCCCGTATCGTCCTCTCCTTTGAGATTACAGAGGGTTGATTCCAAATTTACATTCCACTCGGGTACCAGGTCATCGGTAATTGGGTCTCTCCTCATTTGTTCCTTGAGAACGAGACCTGGGAGGAAATTAGGAGCCGGGAGCACTTCGTTGAGATCTGGTCGGTAGCCCGTGTAAGGTTCCTCTTCCGTTCCAGAATGGCAATCCGGATTCAAACATCTGAAGCCTGCCCAAATAAACTTCGTTCGGTCAGTAATTCTGACTCTAAATCTATCTCCCCTGATAATGTAGTTAACACCAGGATGAACATCGGGACCCCTAAGGATCATCTGCCTTAGTTGCTCCCTATTTCTACTAGTGGCCCTGATCGGGACAGTAAGTTCTTTCGCTGTCCTAACGGGTACGCCTACCTCATTAATTCCAAGATTAGGGTCAGGGCTTATCACCGTACGGGCACAAAAGTTAACCCTCTTACCTGATAGATTGCTCCGGAATCTTCCTTCCTTACCTTTTAACCTCTGAGACAAGGTCTTGAGTGGTCTTCCTGATCTGTGTCTCGCAGGGGGTATTCCGCTAGTCTGGTTGTCAAAGTACGTCGTGCAATGATATTGTAGAAGTTCCCATAGGTCCTCAACGATTAGCTGAGGTGCTCCTGAGTCTCTGTTTTCCCTTAATCTTTGATTTATCCTAAGAACGTCGACGAGTTTGTGAGTAAGGTCATCTTCAGATCTATCCCCGCTCTCCAATGTGATTGAGGGTCGTACCGTTATTGGAGGTACTGGCAGAACCTTCATGATTGTCCATTCCGGACGACTTACGTCTTTCTCCATACCGACGAATATTAGATGCTCGTCTGGTATCTTTTCCATCCACTCCCTTATGTCTCTGGCGTTTAGCTTGTGCTCACCTTTGTCGGCCTTCTTCTCCTTGAAAGTAGTTGGCTTATCTAGAATTATCTTGCCCTGCTCAGCTCCACAGTGCATGCAAATTGTCCTTTTGGCGCCGGCGCATATGTTTTCGATATCCTTGATTATCTTCTTGAATTCTCTGCCACCTACTCCGTGTTTGAGTATGATGTCGTTGACCTTGTCTCTGTAATAGTCCTGTTCAGACTTTTCTGGATCGGTGGGGTGTGTCTCTGGAGCATCCAGAAGTAGGACCTTACTGCAGGTATTGCATGTAGACTTCAGGCATGTCTTGATCAGTCCAGAGAATCCTATGTGCAAAACTGGTAGCTCTAGTGCAATATGGCCGAAGTGGCTGGGGCACTCCTCGTGTTTGTTGCCACAGGTTTCGCACCTAATTCCAGGGTCTATTACGCCCATCTTTGGATCCATCAGGCCTTGTTTGAAAGCGTGGCCATCATCTTTGTAGGTATCAGCTGTCTTTACCTCAACAGATGACATCTTCCTAATTTCATTTGGATCCATTAGGGTAAACCTGATTGAGTCTATCCTTTTTGGAATTTTGGCTGCGTCTCGTGTACTCATCTTCTGTCCTCCAGTTCTAATCTCATAGCAACACCAAGACTTTTCATCTCATCAAGGAGAAGCTTGAATGCGTAAGATGTTTGTACCGAGTGAACGTCTGCCCTATCCCCACACACAGGGCATACGCTAGTCCTCCTCTTCCAATCGTAATAGGCAATGTGGCCGCAACGTGGGGTGTTGCATACCATTAGATTCCAACCGTCTGATTCATCAAGTAATCTGTCTTTAATCACCATTGACGCACCATGTGAAATGAGGCAGTCCCTTTCCATTTCTCCAAATCTAAGACCACCTTGTCTAGCCCTTCCCTCAGTTGGCTGTCTAGTAAGGATTTGGACCCTGCCTCTGCTTCTTGCGTGAAGCTTGCTGCTGACTAGGTGATGTAGTCTCTGGTAGTATATCACCCCGACAAAGGTATCCACCGGAAATGCTTCTCCAGTTTCTCCATTCACCATGGATTCTCTTCCTGTGTGCTTTAATCCAGATCTCAATAATCCAGACCTTAGTGACTCTTCTTTTTCTCCAGTAAAAGCCGTTCCATCTATTCTCCTACCTTCCATTGATCCAACCTTTGCTCCGATCATTTCTAGAACGTGAGCGACTGTCATCCGGGAAGGTATGGCATGCGGATTAATCAACAGATCAGGGATCACCCCATCTTCTGTAAATGGCATATCCTCTTGTTCGACAAGCCTACCTATGATTCCTTTTTGTCCGTGCCTGCTAGCAAACTTGTCCCCGAGCTCCGGAATCTTATTTGTTCTTAGAGTAATTCTGACTAGTCTGCCTGAATCGAGAGATTCTGTGACATATACATTGTCTACCCAACCCTTTTCACCGTGCCTAACAAGCATTGATGATTCCCTTCTTTCTTGTGCTTGTAGGAAGGCCCCATGAGCTTCTTCTAGGAATCGAGGGGGGCTTGTCTTTCCGACTAGTATTGACCTTCCTCCCTCTTCGCTAGTAAGTTCTGTCTCAGGAACGGGGAGTCCGTCCCTTTCTAGGTGAGAATATGAGTCCCATGATTTTAGCCCCTTGATTTCATCAAGCCCTGTTCCCGGGACCTCTATTCTTTCCTCCTGGCCCCCGGGAAACCTTTTGTTTTCGGCATTGTATGTCCTGATGAACGCTGATCTTCCCATTGCCCTCTCCACAGATGCTCTGTTCATTATCACAGCATCCTGCATGTTGTATCCGTGGTGACTGACTATTGCAACCACGAGATTCTGTCCGCCCGGCCTCTCGTCGAAGTTAGTGGACTTCATGGCCCTTGTTCCAACGATTGATCTCTGAGGATAATGCATCACATGTGCCCTTGTGTCGGGCCTTAATCTGAAGTTAGATGAAGATACTCCAAGGCTCTGCTTGACCATTGCAGTCCCACCAGTAACCCTGGGAGTTGAGTTGTGCTCTGGGTAAGGGACAAGTGAAGCGCATACCCCCAAAATGAGCTGTGGGTCAATCTCTACGTGGGTGTAAACTAATACCGTGTTTGCCTTCTTTTCCTTCCTCTTTAGCGAGTCGATTTTTTCTTGATAGTAATTTAGTGGGACTTCAATTTTTTCGGTCTTGGTTTCGCCATTCGGCATCTTTACTTCGGCAAGCAACTTAGCATGTGAAATTCCATGCTCACCAAGGTTGGTCCATTCCACCATTGAGGGATTAATCGGTCTTTTGTGCTTGGGAGAAAGAGCTGGTAGGTCAAAAGGCCTTGGCGCAATTAGAAGATCTTCTTCTTCCTCAGCATCGACCCACTCAACAACTCCGCCAGATACTAAGTCTGAAAATGTAATTTCACCATTGCGCAGACCATCCAAGTGCATCTTGGTAATTTGCAGGCTACCGTGGTCAATTATGAGAAGTGGCCTTAGCATCCTCCCTCTGTCTGTGTTGATGTAGACGTCCCTGTTCTCCAAGTCGTGCCTTACACTGACCTCTGGTCTAATTCTCCCCGATCTACGTCTTCTTTTGAACTGAGTGACTAGCTTGTGAGGTCTCTTGTGCAGTCCGAAAATGTCACCATTGACGTGAATCCTCGAACCGTCTGCCCATCCGTCTGGATCGTCATCTACTCCTGCTTCTTTCAGGAGTGCCTTCACATCTACCTCGGGTACTTCCTCAGAGACGTCTATCATCTGAGCACCATTCTTCACTAAACCACAATTTTGACCTTCAGGAGTCTCATTTGGACATAACCTGCCCCATTGAGTTGGATGAAGGTCACGTGCCTCGAAGTGTGGCTGGCTCCTAACAAGGGGGCTAGTGACCCTCCTTAAATGTGAAAGAGCGGATAGGTATGTTGTCCTGTCAAGGAGTTGACTAACTCCTGATCTACCACCCACCCAGTTGCCGGTTGCCAGTGCATGCATGATTTTCGTGGTGAGAACATCTGGCCTCAGGCAGGAGGATATTCTGAGCTCCCTCTTCCTGTTGTGATGCCTTTCCAGCTGATACTTTAGATCCCTGGCCAATTGCTGAAGGCTCACTCTGAATAGGTCCTCAACCAGATCACCAGCAAGCCTGACTCTCTTGTTTGCGTAGTGGTCTTTGTCATTGGGATCCTTGTCCTTGATTGCCATTTCAAGCACCTGTCTGGCTATTCTACCAAGGAAAATAGCTTTCTTCAATCGATTATCGAAATCGGACCCCAAGTGAGGCAGGAGCTCGTTGTCCAGAAGATTCTGGATTCTAGATTCTCGGTATTCTTTCTGTTGGCCTGCAGCAAATTTCTTTTCTAGCCATGCTAAAGCCTCTTCGGAAGTGTCCACCCCATATTCCTCATTGTCCCTCAAATCGTTTAGATTCGCCACAGTGAATTTCATTGCCTCTGGTGGGCCGGCGATAGAGGCAAAAATTTCCCTGTCGTTCTCCACACCGAGAGCTCTCATTAGTAGAACTAATGGAACCGGTGTTGTCCCGGCGCTGGGAATCTTGACCATGAGCATGCCATCCCTTCTTTTCTCGACATTGAGAGGTTTCCTAACTCCGTCCTTTTGGGAGAATATCTTTGCGACCTGAGTCTCGTGTGCGTATTTCTTGTTCTTCTCGACAGTCACCCTGTTAGGTGCAAGGTCCTCCATTGAGATTAGCACTCTTTCAGTTCCGTTGATTATGAAATAACCACCAGGGTCCAATGGATCTTCGCCAGACTTCCTCAGTAGTTTTGTGTATCTTTCAGAGTCTTCTCCGTTAGTTTCGGGCGATAGCTTACTATTCTCGTCAATATGGTTGTGATGAAGGTTGCATCGTGCAGATCTAACCATTATTGGAAGATTACCGATGTGAACACTCTTCTCCTCTTGGAAGCCCATTTCTGAACCAGGAGAAGGAGGAAGATCGTCTCGGAAAATCTTGAAGTCGAGGAATACCGGTGAAAAGTAGGTCAGCTTTCTTAGCCTGCACTCCAATGGCGTAGCCGGATGCTCTGCCCCATTTGCCTCCTTTATTGTAGGTTTTCCGAGTCTAAGGTTTTTTAGTCGGACTACAATTTCTTTGTCTAAGAGATCCAGTTTAACTAGGCCTCCCTGATCATCATCCATATTCTCATCAGTACCTATCTTGATATTCCTGACGATTCTTTCCATTCTGCTTTCCTTTCCATCTCCGACTGGTATGCAGTCATTGTATGACATCAGCTGATGGTTGACTAGGCTTCTTTGCTTGAAGTAACTCTCTACTATTTCTTTCATCATTACATCTCCGATCAGGTACTCTCTACTATTAGTCGATATGCGGTAGAACTTCCCGCAGATCTGCTGTATCGTTCAATTTTTACAACTCTATTGGTGAGCCAACCTGCTGGAAGCTCTTCATTGTCTATCTCTTCCATTTCTTTGATAGCTTGGATAGCAGGGTCGGTTATCAAAATCTTGGGGAGTAATTCCTTAGCAAGTCTATCTGTTCCGAATGCATCGTCTGTCCGCAAGTCCCATGGTTCCAATATATCGGCCTCGGATTCAATTGGAACTAACTCATGATGGGGTACTAGTTCGTGATTCAAAACATTAAACCTGAATTCTCCTCGGGGAATATCCTCTTCCAACAGCGCTTTTCTAGATATGGTGATGCGATTGCTCTTGGTCCTCTTCCTGGAGCCAACGTGTTCGCTAATCACTGACATAATAAGGTCAAGCTCTGCAGAGCCATCCTCGACACCGACCTTCTTTGCGACTTGTTCTCTTGCCATTCTTTTAATGGTGTCCAAGTTGGCATCATCCGCGAGTTTGTGTGCGTGATCTTCAGGAATTCCTAGTTCGATTAGTCTTTTTTTGGTCGAGCTTTTGACTGCCACTTTTGCTTCCCCCTTATCCAGAAAAGCGAGGGCCTGGTAAGCTATCAGGCGGGCCTGAGGGGATTCGAACCCCCGGCCACCGGGTTAAAAGCCCGGCGCTCTACCTGACTAAGCTACAGGCCCATGGCTAATGCTGGGCTTTCCTGCGACCCTAGGGGTGTTCAAAAAGGTTCCCCATGACGAGCTTCCGCTAGAGGGGTGGGTGCTCCTCGGGGAACTAGGAGCATTAGCCCTTTGGCGGACTTTGACATAAATGTTTTTGAGAGCTAATTGTCCCAAGAAAGGTATAATTATTGTAATTGTGAGGTTGAAATTTCGATGAGTGGAGAATTGTTCAAGGTAGAAGGGGTGGGAGAATGGGAAATTCGTGCTCCTCCCAACGTTTACCCTCCTAGAGAAGACACGGAATTGCTATGTTCCGTTATTAGCAGGCTCAAAAAGACTAAACAAAATGCGGTAGAAATAGGATGTGGTTCGGGAGCCGTCTCGATTGTACTTGCTAGTTTGGGATGGAATGTTGTCTCTTTCGATGTCAACCCATACGCCGTTTCGGCAACTAAGGATAATGTAAAGAGATTTGGACTAACAGACAGGGTTAGAGTGGAAAATTCAGGAATTCTTGATGGAATAAAAATTCCCCGGGACACGGATTTATTGGTCTGGAACATTCCCTACCTTGACCCAATATCGGATGCAAATGACCGGTCCAGTGGAATTGGGGAGGTTGCTTTATCCGACCTTCCTGGATTGGGCTGGGGTGGAGAATTGCTGAATCATATTTCAGAGGAACAGGATTTTCTTTCGCCCGAGCTTACGGTTCTATTGTTATTGAGGACATCCCCAGAAAGTCTGAGCAAGATCTCTGACTGGGAGGAGAATGGATGGTCTTGTCGCTCATTGGATTTCAGACGTATGGGGGATGAGAAAATAGAAGTATACGCTATTTGGAAAACAGGACAGGGAGCAGAAGCGAAAGAGGTCGAAACTTGCGATTCAACTATGGATGAGGTGAAGAAAATTGTGGGGACCAGCTGGAGTAGGGTTTACTCAAAGTCCCAGAGAAACGGCAGAGGACGCCGGGGGTCTCATTGGTTGTCCAAGGAGGGGGGAGTTTCCGCAACTTGGGTTCTCGACGAGAGTGTTCTTCGGATAATACCAGCCGGAGTTTTGCAGGTAAGCTTGGGGACCATCGTATCAAACGCTTTGGATGCAATGGTGAAATGGCCCAATGACGTAGTCACATCGGATGGAAGGAAGATGGCTGGAGTGTTAATTGAGTATTCTGGAGACGAGGTCAAAATAGGAATAGGCGCTAACAAAAAATCCTTTTGGGATGGACCAATCCTAGGTTCTGGTTGGGAAGAGACTCTGGGCGAAGCCCAAGCCGATGAGGTCTTCAAAAAACTTGATCGTGCGATCTCCTCTTACTTCGAAGACAACCAAATGGTGCCATCACCCTCATCTGAGTCATTAATTTGCATGTCCTGGATAGGTCTTTCCAAACTACTATCAAGAGGGCTGTTAATAAGAAAGAGTGGTTTTCTTCTTAGGCCCGTAGGACTCAATCAATACGGGGAGTTAGAGGCTATGGGGCCAAATGGTTCTAATTTGATTTCTGACTTAGATGAAACTCAATGGGAGTTTTAGAATTCAAATGATCCTTTCTCTAACAAGCCGAATTTTACCTGAGCTGGTGAGAGTAGTTAGTGAGCTAGAGGAGTTAATTTTGGAAATTGTATTTTGGTATTCATCAAGGGATACCCGCAAAATGAAAATTGTTGTTCCTTCCCGATTTTCTACGTCATAGATTCTCCAGTTTATTGTGCCTAAAATGGGAGAAAGCGAGTCATTTAATTTCGATCTGGAAATTTCTCTGTCTGAGGTTATTCCAATCCATCGGTGTTTCCCCCTAGCGGACTTATTCAGACGGGCCATGCTTACGCGAAGGGGTTTACCTTAACCAAGAGTGGGGTCTCCGGATATTATGGAGCATGAGTCTGAGAGGTTATCTGAGGATGGCGGGCTATTGGAGTCCTTCACGGATCCGTCAACATTTCCCCACTTTATTTCGATGATTTTAGTATCTAGTTTCCTGTATCTGATGATGAAGATTCAATTGTTTGGCATTAATGAAACCGGCAGCTTGGTATTCCTTTCTCTGTCTATTACGTATGTTATTGCAGCAATTATTAACCCGACCAGAATTGGACAGTTCCTGCTAAATGTCGAGCATGATAGTGGTGGCATATTCAATTCAGGGTACTGGAAGAAGAGTGCTAGGGTCATGATCATAATTTCAGCAATATGCATTTCTGTCATGATCGCATTATACATCAATCTAGGAGAGTACAACAGTAGTGTTATTCTGTTTATGGGCTCTCTTTTCCTGATGATGTCCTTTGGCCAAGCAGTATCCATAGTATACGGTGGAATCCGATATTCTAATCGACGTCAGCTGACCGTGCGTTCCAGTAGATCAGGTAAATGGTATGTTGGCTTAAGAGTTGCATCCATTGTTTTGTTGTTTAGCCCACTGATCTGGTGGATGAGCTACACTTCTCAGGATTCTGTCAAAGGGTTTGAATTCTATGGTTATGAGGGAACTTTACTAAACCTCATGCTGCAATTGGTTTTCCTAGTTTTCTTGGGGCTAATCGTGGTATTCCTTGACATGATTACTTCCGTCAAAAGAAATAGAGAGCTCATCGATGGGAGAGCGGCAGATGGATTCATGATGATTGTGATCTTAACCTGTTGTTGGCATTTATTCAGTGCATGGAGGAGAAATCCGTTCACACAGGCACCTAGTCAGTCTTCCATCCTGATAGAAGAAGGCGTATTAATGGCGATAACAATATTGCTCGCGGTATGGACAATTTCCAACAAAGGCAGGGACAAGGGTTGGGGTATCTTTCAAGGTCAGTCCGCCGTATATTGGGGAATTTGTTTCGGATATGCCTACGGAGGGAGCATTGCGTCTCTGTCTTCTCTGAGCGACGGGGTTTTAGACCTCGTCACAATTACGGCTCTTGGGCACCTAATAACGGGCCTGTCAGCTGTAGTTTTACTTCCTATCACAATAGGATATGTTGGCTTTGTTGGCCGGGTCAATGAACAATCTGAGCATACTTTTTCAGAAAACAATGATTCAAGGAAAATCTCAGATATGGAAATAAAGAAAAATAATGCCCAAGAAAATACATCGCAGGAATCAGACCTAGAGGTAGAATTGCTGGATTAGAGCCCGCTAACTACGGCTACCAGCCTTAGCCTTCCTGCCATATCGTCGCTTGCCCTAGCACCAAGAATTACCTGGCAATCAGGATCTAAGGTGGAGACAAAGGCCTCAGAAACCAAATTCAGGTGTGCTAGTGTCATGTCGGGACCACCTTCGACCTGTATAAGGCATCCTTTCGCTCCATCAGCTGAAATCTCTGAGAGTGGTGACTTCCTCGCAATGTTAACGATTTCCTCTGGATTTTCTGCTGATCCGTTGCCGACTATCAAAGTTGCATTTCCAGGTCTGTTTACAATCGTTCTGAGGTCCATCAAATCAAGATTCATTTTTCCTACTTTGGCAAGCGTCATCACAAGACCTTCGATTAATTCACCAATCCATTCTGAACCTAGTTTCCAATCAGAATCTCTATATCTCGCTTGCCAAGCTAATCTTTCAAGACTCACCCTGATGGTAAGATCAGAGTTTTGCTCTATCTTGGGCAGCGCTATGTCCGATATTGCGCGCCTGAGAGGTTGCTCTGCAAAGGGTTCACCTACAATGCTAATCACCAGGCTACCAGAATCTTTGGCTCTGGAAGCAATTTCTGCTGCCGCTCCAGAACCAGTACCACCGCCAAGAGCTGTAAGTAAAATGACTAGCTCCGAACTTTCCAACAGTGGTGATATGTTTGAGATGCCTTCGTTTAACCTATGGGCTGCCAAATTTGGGAGTGCCGCTGCGCCCTTTCCCCTACCCGAAGCATCTAGGTGCAGACAATGTGCGGAGTGGCTCAGCTCAAAAGAAGACTCATCTGCATCTATCAGCAGTAAATCGGAGAGTTTGGAGCATCTTATGTGGGCCCTAGATGACCAACCGCAGCCTATGCCTCCGACACCCACGATCAGAATCGCCCCCTGCTCCATGATCCTCGAATATGGTCAAGCTAGATTATTTTGTCTTAATCATAAGTGACATAACGTCTGTATCTTCTTCTTTCGTCTCTTGCCCAAGAGTTATCCGGCTCTAACTTCAATACCATCTCATAATATCCTATCGCCTTTTCAAAATCCGACAAATACCTTCCATTTAGATGTCCCAAGGTATTGAGTACGGGTATGCAATTCTTGTCCTTTTGGATCATTTTTTCTAGTATTTCTTCGGCTTCGGTAATCTGCATACGCTCCATTTTGTCCTCAGCATCTCCCAAACTTGTTATTTGTTGCTCGGTCAATTTGTAGAGGTTCTTCCACCTTGGTGCGCTCATGGCAATGCTTGTAGTACGTGGTGTTTGAGATTTTCCGATTCACGTCTCAAATATCGGCCCCGAAGGGGCCGGAGTGGAACGTTAATATCCCCCCTTCAGATGGTAATGCCATCTAGCGATTGCTGGATTGAGTGACGGGTGATACAACTATGACCACAATCCAGAAAGCGTTAGCTATAATTTTCATTTTGGTTTTCATAGCCGGAACGGGTCAAGCATACCCAGGAGGGGTGGGTGGAGATGCTAATGGGCAAGGAGATGTATCATTAGCAGGATGCACTTGCCACGCTGAAGACCCAGACAATTCTGTGACCGTAATATTGGATGGTGTTCCGTTCCACTACACACCGGACACTCAGTATGAGATGAAGCTACAATTGATAGGTGGTCCTGAAATAGACATGGATAGCCATACAGGAGGCTTCGCAATGACGGTGACATCAGGGATATTGGGCTCGTCTGAAGACTCGGGGGACCTTGTACAGAATTGGGAGGAAGACGAATCAAGTCTTACTCACACAGATGCAGGTTCCAGGACAAACGACAGAGCATGGACATTCATCTGGACCAGCCCGGGGGAGGGCACGGGAACGGTTATTTTCGCAATTGCAGGGAATTCGGTGAATGGGGATTTGGCACCATCCAACCTAGATAGGTGGAATAGGCTAACTACTAGCATAGATGAGGGGGAAGACAATGGAAGGACAAAAACAGTCTTCTCTGGAAATGGAGACATAAACCCCCCTGCTCCTGTCGAAGAACACACAGACCTGCACCACATGGGTGCCAAGCTGAAAGCACATTGGCTCGGATTGCTTGGTTTCGCGGCAGTGATACTTGTGATCCTTTTCTGCGGTCTGTTCCTCAGGTATGGCTTCTCCAGACATTACACCGGCAGGAGTAACCTGCTCAGGCTAAGAATAAAGCATCTAAGGAGGGGCGATCAAATATGAAGGAGGATTCAGTGATGGACCTTCTTAGGAAGGTTAAATCAGGTGATGTTAGTGTTGAAGACGCAAGAAAGGCCTTGGAAGATGCTGAGCTGACTGAGGAGGACTTCGTAGCAGCCGTAGACCATGGTGTCTTCAACGAACCTAAGCCTGGAACCGTGGTTCGGGCAACTGTGTCTCCCTCGGGAGACTCATGGCTAATTGTGCTAGTCGGCCTTTGGGGAATACTGTGGACTTTGTATTGGGCTGGAGCGCTATCATATGGACTATACAATAAATGGGACCAGCAATTACTTTCTTTCAACCTAGCAATGACACTCTTGACACTGATAATTATGGGAATCGTGTATTTGAAGTGGGTATTACCGGATGTACTGGTAGTTAAATACCGCAGGAGCAAGTACATCCCTAGTCACGATACGGAGTCGTGGAAGAAATACGAGGTGTGATCATGTCTAGAAATTTCAAACTGAGGCCTCTGGAATCGAAAAGCCAATCTCGTAGCGAAAAGAACGGGGCAATTGACAGAAGGGCGTTTATGCGTCTGTCATTCAATACGGCCGCGGGACTCATCACACTAGGTGCTCTCGGTAGTGTTGGATTCGCTTCATTCCTGATGGGGCAGTCTAGCGGAGGATCTTCCGATTCATCCATTAAGTTCTACGTCCCCAAGGGTTCTGATGTGTGGTATAGCAGCATGGATAAACAGCCTATGACGATGCAGGCTTTCAGGGATGAGGCAGCAAGCTCCCCCACTGGCATGGCCGGTGCTGCAGGTCTTTGGTCGGGTCTTCCAATAATCGCAACTTATGTTCCTCATGAGGAAAATAAAAACAAGCCTCTATCAGAGAACGAGCCTAGGTTTCAGATGATGGACGGCTACACTGCTGGAGGGGCTTATGTCGGATCTGGGTTTGAGATAGAGGAAAAGGAAGAGTACGCCTCTCTAAACATACATGATAACATGGTTATCGTCTTCGCCAGGTGCCCACACCTTTGCTGCATTCCGGGGTGGCAACTTGTCCAGAACGACTTTACAAACGATAATTGGCTACCCGGTGGGACAGATAGCGGGGGACAAAAGTCCTTCTGCATATGCCATTCGAGTAGATACGATCATACCGTAATAGAGAAAAACACGGCAAGGAACAGGTCTAACGGCCAGGAGTTTGATTTCATTGGAGTAAAGAAAACCGGAGGCCCAGCACCTTATGGCATGCCGCTGATTCCGTTTACTGTTAATGGAGACACCATAGAGGCTCTTCCAGATTTTCTCGATTGGTACACATT
Source organism: uncultured Candidatus Poseidoniales archaeon (assembly GCA_902573115.1). GTDB lineage: Archaea > Thermoplasmatota > Poseidoniia > Poseidoniales > Thalassarchaeaceae > UBA36. Next base: position 23,669 of record CACGIM010000003.1, on the reverse strand, counting down.
CTGCGGGTAGGTGATGAAATATGATTCAATTCTGGTTCCTCTGGATATTCATAGCCATCGTGGTTGTAATTGTGGCTTTCACACTCAGGAGGGAGAGGGATGACCTCCCTAGAAAAGACATACTCAGGGCGGTAGAGACAAATGCAGGAAGCATGGGGCTGGCTGAGAAAACTTTCCTTTGGGCGTTTTCCTGGTTGGATACTAGGTTCAGGATTCAGGATTACTGGGGGATGACCAGGGATTCGTACAGTAGTATGCACCGGCAGATGCCGCTTACCCATGCGGAGAAATACAAACTCAGGATAATCTGGTACTGGTACCCCCTATACTGTTTAGGGGGAATTTCCTTCCTGGCATTTATCATCCTGGTAATCACTGGCACCATACTGGGCTTTTACTACGTGCCAGGAGGAGACCTAGATTCGGACCCAACCCCTGCCTATGCCTCGATGGAATTTATCATGCTAGAGCTTCCTTTCGGATACATCATAAGATCCATTCACCACTGGACAACACATTTCATGGTAGCAGCAGTATTCTTGCACATGTGCAGGGTTTACTTCACTGGAGCATACAGGAACCCTCGAGAGCTCAACTGGCTAATTGGGGTTGCACTCATGTTCTTCACGATTTTCTTTGGTTATTCCGGCTACCTTTTGCCATGGGATAGCTTAGCTTTCGGTGCTGCGACCATAGGAATCAACATGGCGATGGCTACACCACTTATTGGCGAATGGGTCGCGAACGCAATGTTCGGGGGCACTACGCTAACAGGGCAGACGGTAGTTAGGATGTACTTCCTTCATGTGTTTGTCCTTCCGTTGATTGTAACCACATTAATTCTTGCCCACTTGTTCATTGTTTGGGTACAAGGTATTGCGGAGCCGCATTGAGGGTGATATTATGGGATTACTACAACGATTTGGGAGAATTGCTGACACGTACATTGCTGAGAAGGAGCAGCTTCTTGAGGCAGAGGACGAGAGAAGGAGGGTTTTCACTGGGCACTCTTTCCCAACCGAGGTCTTGAGAGACACCATAATTTTCTCATCTATAGTGATGGTTATTGCATTTTACGCCTGGGTCATACCACCACCACTACACAACGCGGCGGACCCTTACGCTCAGGCAGGTTTCGTATTCCCCGACTGGTACGTTCTATTCTCTTACGGATACTTGAGGTGGGGGGAATATTTGCCTCAATTCGATATTCCGGCGGGACCTATAGGTGAGTTCTTTGGCCAGCCCATAATATCCTGGAACGCAGGCTGGTGGGGCGCCCTGATCACGGGCATTCCTGTGACAATCTTGGCGCTACCGCCATTCATTCTCGGCAAGAGAGAGAAGAGGGGCGTCGAAGATCCATGGTTTGCTTCCGCCGGAGCTGCATATTTGGCGCACGTGTGGTTCATCTCAGTTTTTGCCATCAATATCTTCCTGGAGTTGTACGCCCAAAATAGAACTGATTACTGTTGGGCAAACTCTCATGGTTCATTCATGTGTGGAACTCAAGCTCCTTGGACCGCGGAGGTTTTCAATGCCGTCCCATGGATTCTAACTGGAATCTTTATTTTTGTTATTCTCTACTTCTCTGTGAGGAAGTTCCTATTGGGCCCAATGGGATCAAGACTCACTCCTTTCCTAGGAAGGCAGATAGCTGTCGGGTCATTGATCACTACCATCCTTCTTTGTACCGTCACATGGCCGATGTACGAGAATGGCTTTTGGAACCAGAGAGGACTAGGCACCATGGGTTTCTGGGAATACCAGTACGACGCAAAAATCGAAGAGCTTGATGGAATAAGAGGGCAACCCTCTGATACACTGGTCCATGTAGAAACTGGGAACGTCTGGGACGACTGGAAAGGCGAGTGTCTTCCGTACGAGACGACCAGCAATCTCGATGTGTGGGATTCAATGCATGAAGGAGACGATTACGCGGATTGGTGCGTTTTACCAGCAGTTCATTGGGTTAATTGGGGAATCTATCAGCCTACTAGAGCCGACATAATAGATTTCTCCGGAGATAATGGTCACGCTGACGCCCAAACAGGGAGAAATATAGGGGCCGATGAAATTATTTACGATGGGTTGGAAGACGGAAGCCCGATAGTGTCAGAGCACGCATCCTCTTTCCTAGTTGAAGACCTGGGGATGGAGAAGGTGCCCACTGACGTAGGTTGTAACTTTAGGACAACAGTTAGGGGTGCTGGGACTCACATGCAAAGCCTTGCACTTACAGACTCTGCGGGAGATTTGGTTTGGAGTAACGACGGGGTCACGTGCGACTCTACAACACTATATCTTGATGCAGGCTCAACATACACCATAACATTCGGCCTCAGTACGGAGGGAGTGAACGATTCCGTTACTATGATATCCGACTACTCTGCAGTATCCTACCAGCCCCTTCTCTTGGCTGAAGATGGTACGGCCCTGATGAGATCCGATGTCAGCCTTAGTACTGAGGAGCTCTCTACTATGTCTGTCAACAACCCTACTTTCCAGAAGAACCCAAAGAGTCTTGATGCTAAGCTAATCTATTCGCTGTTCATACCTTGTCTGGGAGTAGGGGCACTAGTTTTCATGATGATGAGGAGTATGGCCAGGGGCTATGAGTGGGAGATGAACAAATGCTACGGATGTGACCTTTGTGACGATGCGTGCCCAGTCAGACTGTTCAATGCCGGTGATAAGTTGAATATCATCTACAATACGTGGAATAACGAAGACGATGGTGTGCCACTCTATTCGTGCCTAACATGTACCGCTTGCACGAACGCATGTCCACAATTGGTCGACTACGACTCTTACATCGACATTAGGAGGAATCTTGTCGTAGGTGGCCCTCCGGCTACAGAGATACCTCATACTGTCCTTCAAGCGGTTCTTGCAGCTGAGGCCGAGGAGGATGCAGATGAGTCCTTCATACCCGTCGAGGAATACCCGTTAGACTCCAGCGTGGGATACTATCCCGGATGTGTAGACTACATAGATCAGGAGATGGTTTTCAGCCACCTGAATAAGGGCGAGATGGACTTAGGCGATACCACAACATCGGCTTTCACCATTTTCAAGGAGATGGGGGAAGAAGTCACATATCTCGGAAGGGATTTCCTGAAGTGTTGCGGGCACGATCAGAAATGGCAGGGTATGACCGAGGTGTTTGAGAAACTAAAGGCGTACAATCAGAAGAAACTGGGGGAGAGTGGAATTGAGACACTGGTGACTTCTTGCGCGGAGTGCTTCAGAACTTTTGCTATGGATTACGAATTAGACGAAATGAAGGTCATGCACACAACGGAATTCTTAGTGGAAAAGGGATTCGACATGAGCCTGAAAACTGATGACGAAGTGACTGTGACTTACCATGATCCTTGTAGACTTGGAAGACAGATGAACATCTACGACGAACCTCGGGACCTAGTGAATTCTGTGGATGGAGTAAGCATGGTTGAGATGGAGCATACGGGGGAAGACGCTCTATGCTGCGGAGTATCTAGTATGATGTCCTGCAACGAGAATAGCAGGGCGCTCAGAGTCCAAAGATTCGATGAGGTGAGGGCGACTGGGGCCGACATAATGTTGACTACTTGCCCGAAATGCGTGGCTCACTTCGAGTGTTTGAAATTTGAGGGCGATCCTAGATACGACTTCGAAATACTCGATGTAGTAAGTTTCCTTGCAAGGCAGATCAATGAATCTAAGTAGGGAACAAGGAACTCACTATCATAAATGCAAACCGCATGCGGGATAATGAATTACATGACAGATATTCCCGATCTTTTAGAGAGGAGAGCTGCGGAGCAGTCTAGAATAAGGATAATGCTCAATTCTATGAAAGCTGAAGAGGAAGCAAAGATAATCGGGGGAGAGGATAGGGTCGCATGGGTCAAAGAAGAACAGTGTATTGGATGTGACCAGTGTACAATAGTCTGTGACGATGATGCCATTGAGCTCTACGATACCCCGATGGCAAGTCCAATAATGGATATAGAGGTAAACAGGAAGGCCAGAATACTCAGGGACCCCTGCACGGGATGCAAACTATGCGTTCTAGGTTGCCCAACTGATGCCATAATTATGATTGACAGGTGAGAAAGTGGCAAAAAGTGACCCGGTTAGATTCGGTGCGGAGTTTGGGCCTAAGCGATCAAAGAGGTCGACTGGCGTATCCTTGTCCACCTTCAAGACCCTGGTGTGGGTGTCCAATGTAGGTGGACTGATACTTTTTGCGATTGGCATGGAATTGATGATCAGAAAATCTTTCTGGTTTGGACTGGGTTGCATTATTTTTGGCGTTGCAATCGCTCTTTTCCCTTCTAATTATGAAATCATCGGAATGGGCGAATCAGAAGAGCCTGAAGAAAAGTCGAAGGAAGAAAGTGAATGACTGGAGAGTCAAATAGCACTGCATTCCAGAGAATGGTATGGGACCAAATCAAGAATATTCCACGAGGCACAACAGTGACATACAAAGATGTAGCAGTGGCAATAGGAAGACCGAATGCGGCTAGGGCTGTCGCAAACGCATGTTCGAAAAATCCCCACCCAATAGCTGTGCCTTGTCACAGAGTAATTCGGTCTGATGGTAGAATTGGGGGTTACAGCGGTCCCGGCGGTTCAAAACAGAAGAAGAGGCTTCTCAAAGAAGAGGGCGTTGAGGCATTTGCTTCAGAAGTATCTGAAAAAGACTGCAAAGGACCCTAGCGATGCAAGTGCCCAGATGAACATGTATGTGCTCTGCTTGAGTGGTGATTCCCACATAACAAACTCTGAATCATTCGAGGTTTGACTTTCCATGCCTTCTGTTTCTTGAAGCTCGGTAGTAATTTCCTCCATCTCTCCGATTGATTCATCAACGGCCTGTTGTATTTCTGTAGCTAGATCCGCCATTTTCTCCGTTGTATCATCGATCTTCGAGGGAGGAGAATCCGTCCCAGATGAGTCCATACTCTCTGGGTCGGAAATTAGAATGTAAACTTGGCGGGAAGTCAATCAAAGGAATGGCAAAAGTAGTATTAGTCCGGCAAGAGGGAAAAGCACCATAGTTGCATTGTCATCGACCAGGTGGTTTCTTGGCAATTCACCGGCCACGGTCAAAGGGGCGAGTAGGAGCGAGGCGATGAAATCTGTTCCGAGCCATAAGTAGCACCCCATCCAAATCGAGTATGATGCAAGAATCCCGAGTATTATTGCCATCCCTAAGTCCTTCTTTATTCTCTTAACCTCGCCCATTAGTGGATCAACCAATGTCATTCCCAGGATTAGTGGAACCCCATACAATCCAGACTTTATTCCCGTCAATTGTACTCCATCTTTTCCTTCCGTAGGTGCTGTAAGGAGTGCTAAGGAGACAGCGATAGATCCCCAGGCAAGAGCTGAAATCTGGCTTGACTCGTATTCTCTTTGGCCTATGATGACAATGCCGGTCCTAAGTCGGATAGCCTCCACAGTAAGAATGAGAATACAGAATGCACTAACAAATTCCCTAGCTGAAAAATTATCGAATGTTATTGTGGAGGCAATTTCCTCTCCGTGAACGTAGTACAAATAGGGTACTATGATCATAGAAATATGTGTCAATCTCCTGAAAGCGTGTCCTCCAAATCCACCAACGGAGTGCTCTACGTGATCTACGAAAATATCTTTTTTTTGGGCATCCATGCTATTCTCCCCTCGATATTATTTCTCTAACCATAGAATTAATGGCGTCATTTACAGTTATAGAACCGCTACATAGCTTTTCTAGATATAAGTCGATTTGTGAATGATTGAGCAATAACGAATCCCAATTTGAAATTAGCATCTCCCTCATTCTGATCTTCCTTCTTGAGTCATTTATCTCACAGGAGTCAATCGTTGAAATTAGATCGGCAATTCCAGTTCCTTCTAATGCCGATACAAGATGTACCTTCCTTTTTTCATTTTCAGACAACCCAAGTGATAGTTTTAGGCCCTGAACCGCAGACTCTGATCCTGGCAGATCAGATTTGTTTACTGCAATAAAATCTGCCAATTCAAGAATTCCTGCCTTTTCGGCCTGAATAATATCACCTCTGTCAGGGCCATCTAGGAGTAAAACTCTCTGAGCGTATCCAAAAATCCTGATGTCATATTGACCAGTACCTACTGTCTCAATCAATATCCGGGTCCAACCACATTCGGATAATGCGAAGCACATCTCTCCGAGATAGTTTGGAATTCCCCCTGTGTTCGAACCGGAAGCAATTGACCTAACAAACACCTCCTCACTCAAATCCGCTTGATCCATTCTTACCCTATCCGCAAGAAAAGAACCGCCCGAAACAGGAGAAGTTGGGTCTAAAGCGAGTATTGCGACTCTATGGCCCTTAACCAACCAATGACTAATCATCTGCCCAATTAGAGTTGATTTACCAACCCCTGGTGGCCCTGTTATTCCCAGTGTCCAGCATTGCTTTCTCTCAAGATTTGGAATGTTTCCCGACTCTATTGAGGTCATTAACCTAGATAGGCTCCTGCGATCACCATTCTTAGCTGATTTAAACAGTTCCTGAGCCTCATTCAATTCCAGTGCCACCCCGGATCTTGACCTACACCAACTTCTTGGTGCTTATTTTTTCTGGATTTGACTTCCTCGAGAAAATGCAGTATGTCGGAAGTTGGAGTTCCCGGTCCGAAAACTGCCCTTACTCCTGAATTATGGAGATCAGACCTGTCCCTATCAGGTATAATACCGCCTGCAAATACCACTACATTAGATAGGCCTGATATCTTTAATTTCTGACAAATTTTTGGAATCAATGAGTCGTGTGCTCCAGAAAGAGTGGAAAGGCCGAGAACCTCGGCATCCTCGTCATTGACTATTCTAACTATCTCATCGGGGGTCTTTCTGAGTCCTGTGTAGATGACATCATGACCGCCATCTCTGAGAGCTCTTGCGACAACTTTGGCCCCTCTGTCGTGACCATCAAGGCCTGGCTTAGCGATTACGATCCTCATACAACAAGGTGTTCCAAATGGCAATATGACTTCAAGGAACCGCAAGTAGTATTGAGGGCTGCTTTAGGAATGCTCATGGGCGGCCTAGTCTCGTAAAGCGGGTCATGAGTGAGGACTCTGAGAGGATTGATGACTTGAGGCGAAGAAAGGCCAAGTCAATATCCGGAGGTGGACAAGAAAGGGTTTCTGCGCAACATGCTAGGGGGAAATTGACCGCTAGAGAAAGGATAGATCAACTTCTAGATTCTGAGTCCTTCGTAGAGGTTGATGCCCTTGTAGAACATAGGTGCAGGGATTTTGAGATGGATAGGAATGTAATTCCGGGTGACGGGGTCGTCTGCGGGCATGGAACAATTGATGGCAGATTGGTGTACTGTTTTGCACAGGATTTCACAGTTTACGGTGGTTCCCTTGGGGAGATGCACGGACTCAAGATATGCAAGATTCTGGACATGGCATTGAAGACTGGAGCACCTGTAATTGGGCTAAACGATAGTGGGGGTGCTAGGATACAAGAAGGAGTGGCAAGTCTTGGGTCTTATGCTGAAATATTTTTCAGAAACGTAAGGTCGAGCGGAGTAATCCCCCAAATATCAGTGATAATGGGGCCATGTGCCGGGGGTGCAGTTTATTCCCCGGCAATTACTGATTTTGTCGTGATGGTGGAGGATACCTCACACATGTTCATAACGGGTCCTGAAGTTATCAAAACCGTCACAAATGAAGAGGTTGGCTTTGAGGATCTAGGAGGGGCTTCCACCCATGCTACTAAATCTGGAGTCACTCATTTCACGGCCGAAAATGACGAAAATGCACTTGAAATAGTTAGGGAATTAGTCGAACTGATACCTTCAAACAATCTCGAAAGAGCCCCAATAAAGGAGACAAAGGACCCACTTGATCGTTTTTGCGAAGATCTTGAGAATCTGGTACCTGAAGACTCTAGCGTCCCATATGACATGCTCGATGCCATAGTGGAAGTATTGGATTCGGACAGTTTTTTGGAGATACAGGCTGATTTTGCCCGTAATATTATTGTGGGCATTGGAAGACTTGGTGGACAGTCGATTGGGATTGTTGCCAACCAGCCATTGCACCTTGCAGGTTGTCTGGATATAGACGCTTCAGTGAAAGCTGCAAGGTTTGTCAGGTTTTGTGATGCCTTCAACATCCCCATTCTTACTTTCGTGGATGTACCGGGTTTTCTTCCGGGGGCTAGTCAAGAGTGGGGGGGCATAATAAGGCATGGAGCGAAATTATTGTACGCGTTTGCCGAGGCTACTGTTCCAAAACTAACTGTGATTACTAGAAAGGCATACGGAGGGGCATATGACGTGATGTCCTCAAAACATATTCGAGGCGATTACAATATTGCTTGGCCGACTGCCGAGCTAGCGGTAATGGGTGCAAAGGGGGCGGTACAGATTATCCACAGAAGGAGGATTGCTAGTTCGAAGAACCCAGAGCAAGAACGGGAAAGACTTGTGGATGACTACGAAGAGACCTTCGCAAACCCGTACAAAGCGGCAGCTTTGGGGTACTTAGACGATGTCATCCCCCCTCGTGAAAGTAGAGTTGTACTTATCAAGGCTCTAGGAGCCCTACTGGAAAAGGAAGAGTCCCGTCCCGAGAAGAAGCATGGAAACATACCGTTGTGATACGATGAGTGAAGGTGAGGTAGACAAACTACTAGCTGTTGCAATTGTGGCTGTTCTAATCGAGGAGTCTGCCGGCCTATCTATTCGCCCTTCCAAAGGCAGGGATGGAGGGGCAAAATGGAGTATCGACCACAGAAGAGTTTCCGTAGGAAGGAGATCAATCTTGAGAACTAAGTCTGGTAGAAGCGCGAACAGGTGATCAATTGTCTGAAAAAAGGAAGATTAAAGTCGACGGAGAGGAGTTCGAAGTCGACATAATGATGAAAGACAATAACTGGGAAGTATCCATAAACGGGAAAAAATTCAAAGTTGAATCGGAAGCAATGATTAAGCCGAAGAAAAGGCGTAAGATGTCAACAAGGAAAGAGCAAATGGGTTCTGGAATTGTTAGTTCCGCTATTCCAGGAAAGGTAGTTTCAATTCTTGTTTCGGAGGGCGAAGAGGTGAAACAGGGTGAAGTCGTTTTAATTCTTGAAGCCATGAAGATGCAGAACGAGATTAAGGCACCACTAGGTGGTGTGATAAGAAAAGTGAGTTGTGCCACGGGCCATAGAGTGGAGGCCAATGTCCCGTTGTTGGAAATTGAAAGCGTGAGGGTCGATAATGTCTAAATGCGACATGGATAAATGTGAGGAGGATGCGAGCAGGGTCAGTAGATTGTCTCCCGATGGATTTCTGGTCTCAAGTGGAAATAAAGCGTATTCGTTCAGAGAAGCATATATGAGATTTAATTACTGCGAAAAATGCCATTCTAGGCTTATGAAAAGAATATGGTCTAGGGTTAGGGGGCACGGGTACAAGGGTGATGATCATGTGGCTCCGACGGCAATCTAGCGGTATGTTCATTTTCATACCGGGTCTTCAAAAATCATGAAAACCTACGTCAGTCACCTTGAATGCTCCTTTACAGGAAAGAGATACGATAGTGGAGTGGCCCATACGGTTTCCGAAGAAGGGAAGCCTCTGTTAGTGAAATATGACTTAAGGGCATTGAAAGAAGAGATTCCGAGATCAAGAATTGAGGAATCTGGAGAACCGGGTTTTTGGAAGTACGCCCCACTGTTACCCGTCACTAAAGAACAAAACAGAATCTCACTTGGCGAGGTTGTCACTCCTTTGGTTGAGTTGATGGACTCGGCAGCTTTGCTTGGTTGTGGGTCTGGTAAAGTCACAGTAAAGGACGAATCCAGACTTCCTACTGGATCTTTCAAGGCCAGAGGACTAGGATTAGCAGTATCGATGGCGAAGGAGCTTGGAGTGCTTCATCTGGCAATTCCCACGAATGGAAATGCTGGATCTGCACTAGCGGCCTATGCTTCTAGAGCAGGCATTAAGACTACGGTATTGTGCCCAGATGATACTCCTGAAATTAATGTTAGAGAGACTGCCATACAAGGGGCGAACACACATTTGGTAAATGGATTAATTGGCGAGTGTGGGAAGATAATTTCCGAGGGCGATTTGGACTGGTTTCCAGTATCCACCCTCAAAGAACCATATAGGATAGAAGGAAAGAAAACGATGGGTCTAGAGCTAGCTGAACAAATGAATTGGAAATTGCCCGATGTGATATTCTACCCAACTGGAGGAGGAACAGGAATCATTGGGATGTGGAAAGGATTTCATGAATTATTGGAGCTAGGATGGATGGACTGTGAATTACCTAGGATGGTAGCGGTACAGTCTACTGGTTGCGCGCCCATTGTTAAGGCATGGAAAGAAGAGAGGGAATTCGCAGAGTTTTGGGAAGGGGCAGAGACGATTTCGTCCGGCATCAGGGTTCCATCGGCACTAGGAGATTTCTTGATATTAGAAGCAGTTAGGGCTTCAGGGGGATTCGCCATGTCAGTCACTGATGAAGAAACTTTGAATATCCAGAATGAAATTGGAAAGAGAGATGGATTATTGATGTGCCCAGAAGGAGCAGCCACCGCAGTTGCCTATCAGAAATCGATTGAGAAAGGATTGGTCTCACCTGATGATAACGTTGTTTTGTTCAATACCGCGACGGGTTTGAAGTATCCATTGCCAGAGGTAATTTCTAGAATTGATAAATCGGATGTTGATTACTCAATATTCTAGATCAAACCCAATGCATCCTCGATTCGATTAAGCTCGGGCCCTGTAGAACCGGAACCGACGAGTGCGTGACTGTCGCTGGTACAACATCCTGCACCAACGAATGGTGATCCGAAGTTTACAGTCCCGACCATTACATTGACTCCCAAGGCAGATTCTATAGATTCTACTTCAGGCGTCTTTACATCGGGGTGCACAAGGACCCCGTTATTGTTGGCTACAATCATACTGCCTACCGTATTGTGACCAGCTATGTCAGTTCTAACAACTTTAACCCCTAGAACATCAGAGATCATTTCGGCACCTAATTCCGGTATAGTAGTACTTACCACTGCACCCTTGTCGTTGCATTCCATGAGGTTTCCAGCGGCATTTACACCGCTTTCTAGTACGACCACATCACCGAAACTGGATAACTCATCCAGATCATCCTGAGTGGCGATGTCGGCTACTGCAATTCCCTTCCGGTTTCCACAAACAAGACTCCCGAGTAAGGCGGACCCGCCTACTAGAAATCTATGGGTTTCCAAATCGAAACATGATTGGATTTCATCGACTATTTCGCCTTCAAGATTACTTGGGATGAACAGAACGTCGCCAACCACGCTTAGGTATACACCCACTTGCGAGTGGCCAAGTATGTCTCCTGTGGAAATTGGCATCTTCTTACCCCATCATAACTAACGTCACTAGTTAATGTGTTGCGGGGAGGTGAAGGAGAGTGGCACAGCGACGACCTTTCCCGTGGGCTTTCGCACCACAGTACCGGAATCGACGCAGGAGGGCTTGACTTCCGGGTTCGATATGGGACCGGGTAGGACCCCTCCGCTATGGCCGTGCACAACTCTTCCTTCGAATGTGAATTGATATGCTCTTTTGGACAGAGACTCACACTAATGTGTACCTTGAAATTTTTTGATGCTCGGGGGGTTAGTGCAGCTGGGCTGAACACCTCGGCGAACCTCGGTGCTTACACCCGCTGTCTATCAAACTCGTCTTCTACGAGTCCCCTGAGATGCGTCGTCTTTCGGATGACTTCGAGCTTAGATGCTTTCAGCTCTTATCCACATAGGGCGTGGCTACCCAGCATTGCCCTGCCGGACAACTGGTAAACTAGTGGCCCCGAGCCCTCGTTCCTCTCGTACTAAAGGGCCCTTCCGATCACGCATCAATACGCCTCAACCACAAAGCAACAAACCTGTCTCACGACGGTCTAAACCCATCTCACGATCCCCTTTAATGGGCGAACAACCCCACCCTTCCCAGCTGCTGCACCAGGAGGTTGGGAAGAGACGACATCGAAGTAGCAAGCCACCAGGTCGATATGTGCTCTTGCTGGTGACAACTCAATTATCCCCGAGGTAACTTTTCTGTTATCAATGACCCCCAGAAATGAGGTACATTGGTTCGATAGGCCCTGCTTTCGCATCGTTGATCGTTATTGTGCCGATCCACGTCAAGCCAGCTTTTACCCTTACATTTCACGGTGGAGACTGAACCACCTAAGCTGACCTTTGGGCACGCTTGTTATTTTTTCGAGCGCGTGGCGCCCCACCCAAACTGCCCACCAAGCGGTGTTCTCATGAAGAGTTAGTACAGTTACACACTAAGGACGGTGTCTCTATGGATGACTACTCTTGGATCTGGCGACCCAAGGATTAGCGTCTCCCGTCTACTCAGCACGTAATGTGCGACTGTACAACGCCAGGTTGCAGTAAAGCTCTACGGGGTCTTCGCTTGCAGGTTGAGGTTACTGGACTGTGCGCCAGTAAAGTCAATTTCGCCGGACGTACCGCGGAGACAGTAGGACTCTCGTTGTGCCATTCATGCAAGTCGCCAATTAAGCGACAAGGTATTACGCTACCTTAAGAGGGTCATAGTTACCCCCGCTGTTTACTGGTCCTTCGTCAGGTTGTAACCCGATTTCAGATACCAGCACTGAGCAGGATTCAGCGACTATACACAACCTTTCGATCTAGCAGTCGCCTATGTTTTTATTAAACAGTCGGAGTCCTCTGGTCACTGCGACCAGCTTATCTCTAAGCTGGCACTCCTTCTCCCGAAGTTACAGAGCGATTTTGCCGAGTTCCTTCGCGGTACTTTGCCCGTCACACCTTAGGCTACTCACCTTGGGTACCTGTGTCAGTTCTAGGTACGGTCACCTCTACGGCTTTTCATGGGACCCAGGCATCATTCGTCTTTTGCTCACGCCTTCCCGATCTTCTCACCATGACGGTTCTCCGATCGGTTATCGAACGCTTCGACATCCCATGACAGGAATGCACGAACTAGCCCGAGCCGTCACCATATTTTGTAGAGGGGCATACGAATATTAACGCATTTCCCATTCGGACATTTCGGTTAAGAATGCCCTTAGGACCGGCTAACCCTCGGCTGAAAAACATTGCCGAGGAACCCTTACCCCTTCGGTGGTGCGGATTCTCACCACACTATGCTGCTACTCTTCCCTGGATTCTCATATGTACACGGTCCACGAGACCTTACGACCTCGCTTCTGCCCGAGCACATCGCCGCGCTACCCCATCTCCTTTCGGAGGGTCAACGTATCGGTATTCAGTTTGAGCCCCGTCCATTTTACGGGCCCGCAAGCTTGACCAGTGATCTGTTACGAACTCTTTCAAGGATGGCTGCCTCTAAGCCCACCTTCTGGTTGTCTTCGGCCACGGACGCCGTTTGTGATTAACACTTAACTGAAATTTTGGGACCTTAACGCTGAGCTGGTTTATTCACCTTTCGTCACGGTAGCTTACCCACCGTGGCTCACTCCCTGCTTCTACGGCGAACACAACTTCGGAGTTTGACAGCGTGCCGAGGGATTGCTCCCCCTAAACATACAATCAGTGCTCTACATCGCATTCTACCTTCACAGAGATCTACCTACGAGTAGTCTCGCGCGGAACCTGCTATTGCCTATCTCGATTGGACTTTCACCCCTATACCAAACTCGTCCGAGCGATTTGCACATCAGCAACGGTTTGATCCTCCACCCAGTTTTCACCGGGCTTCAATCTGGTCAGGCATAGATCGACAGGCTTCAGGTCTCCCACCATTGACTCCGGGCGAGCACACCCAGTCCCTCGCCTAACGGCTGCGGACTATTCGGTTTCCCTACGGCTACGCAGATCAACTGCTTAACCTCGCCAATGATCAGAACTCCCAGGGGCATTTTTCGAAACGCACGAATAGACGCTGCTCATATCTTCGCTTTCACGCCTATTCAGCTTGTTCCCGATTGGTTTCAGGTTCTTTTCACATCCCGCTAAGGATACTTTTCAGCTTTCGCTCACGCTACTTGTCAACTATCGGTCTCGAGTAGTATTTAGGATTGGAAGTCTCTGCCTCCCACATTCACGCGCGATATCCAACGCACGCTACTCAGGATACGCTACATGGCCATATTCGGTACGTATACGGGACTTTCACCCTCTATGGTGCGCCGTTCCAGGCGACTTCTACTTCCCGGACTTAGGCAACTAACGTCCATACTCCACATCTCTCCAAGGTTTCCCAAGGAGATTCGGTTTGTCCTATTCCGTTTTCATTCGCCACTACTCACGGAATTTCTATTGATTTCTTTTCCTCCCCCTACTGAGATGCTTCAGTTCGGGGGGTTCCCCTTCCTACGTTAAAACGAGGAATGACTGTTGTCAGGAGGTCCAATTCGGCAATTCGCGGATCAAAGAGATTCATGCCTCTCCCCGCGACTTATCGCAGCTTGTCACGACCTTCGTCGGCTCTCGAGCCGAGCCATCCCCCAATCGGGTTGTAGCATCATGATTTCTTTTTTGTACTCACTAATGTGAGGCCTCTGGTGTCCAGGCATATCAATTCTGGTTTCTCAGGCCACTCCGTCTCCCCGCAGGGCGAAGCGACCTCAACCACTTACCCTAATAGACAGTCTATTAGAGCGCACAAAGCAGGCTTGCGACCAACCTATGGTATTTGAACAACACGGGGGGAGCGGTACATGAATCCTGTTGTAAATTGTGGAATTTGCATTCATATTTTTTTAAACGTCTGGTGCAAAATTTAACCCAAAGGGTATGTTTTCAGATCTTACAATTTTAGGAGAAAAGCTGATTCCGTAATTAAGCACAATTGATTTATCGGATTCAGTCACCATAGTGTCTCTATTGGGATTACGAATTTCGCTACCGCAAGCCGGACAGGGGCCGATCTGATTGCTTGATAAGCCACACACTGAACATATTAGCTTATTTTCTTCATCCATATGTTCACTCTACTTCGTAGTTTATTGAGGACTTTCTAGGAGGAGGGCCATAGATCATTGGAGTCAAGGAGAGCGAGGCAATCATCATGACTAGAATTATCGTAGCAGGTATTATTTGGTTAGACCATTCTATTGCGTATCTCACTATGCAATAAATAGTAGCAAGAGCAACGCTGAGGAGCATTATTGGATAACCGGTTTTGAAGAATCTGTTGAATGAAATATCATGACCTGCTTCCTCGGCTAATCCGGCAGCGACCACGTTTGCTGAGGCGCCAATAATGGTTCCATTTCCACCGAGGCAAGCACCGAGTGCCAAAGCCCATGCTAGTGGTGCTAGGTCTAATCCCAACTCTGGGTCTTCAGCTAGTTTGATCACCACCGGAACCATAGTCGCCGTGTAAGGGATGTTGTCGATAAAGGCGGATGCAATGGCGGATACCCACAACAATAGTAGAACTGAAATCATAAGTCTATTTTGTTCAGATGCTCCCTTAATTGTGTCAGAAATCCCGTCAGCTATGGTATCTATCATACCCATATGTTCCAATCCGTGAATCATAATGAATAGGCCGGCAAAGAAGATTATTGTAGTCCACTCTACCGCATCTAACTGCTCTTCCACATGGTGTGGCGAGGTTACCAATAGCATTAGCACCGCGCCCCCAAGAGCGATGGTTGCAACGGTGAGGAGATCATGATGAAACGAGGAGTGTGCAAAGAAGGCCAAGATAACCAATGCAAGTATTGCGCCTGATTTTTTCAGTAGTTGGACATCCTTAATTCCATATCTGAGCCTTAGTAATTCGATGTTTTTGTGTTTCTCTCCAGATAGCCCCGATGATTCCAGCCTATTTAGTAGCCAAAAGGAGGGGGCCATACAGATCACAACTGCTGGTCCGACGTGTATAATGAAATCCACAAACGTTATTCCCTGTCCATCTAAAGCAGTTCCGGATAGAGCTTGTGTGGATAACTGTGCACCGATTATTATATTCGGCGGGTCTCCAATCTGGGTTGCGGCTCCACCGATATTGGAGAACATGACTTCTGCAATGATCAATGGAATTGGTTCCAAATCGAGGACTTTGGCAATTTGGATAGTCACTGGAACAATTAGCAAAATTGTTGTGACATTATCCAAAAAGGCCGAGAAGACTGCCGTTATTGTGCAAAGAATGACCGTTAACCTCCATATTGATCCTCCGCTTAGCGCATATGCTTGTACTGCCGCCCATTCGAAAATACCGGTCTTTCCGAGTATATCTACGATTACCATCATGCCGATTAGCAAGCCTATTGTTTCCTCATCGATCCAAGTAACTATTGTCCCCAAATCTGGACCGTCGCCGATGGCATGTAATGTTACAACCGCCGCAATTCCTCCAATGGCCGCGGCCAATGCTCTATGCATTGCCTCGAAGATGATCAGGGTATAGACCCCAATCAGGATGGCGAAGGCAGCTGGGACCGCCCAGCTTGGCATACTGGGCGGCTCCCATACCCCGGAGGTTGATGATGCTGCTAAAGCAGAGGGAAGCAATAAAATCAGAAAAAATAGACAAAAAATCAAGGCCGCTGAGGGGCGAATGGCGCTCGGAGCGATCTTCATTAGTTTCCCCTTCGATTGGGTGCATATGAAGACTACTAGAGACTAGTCCTCCAGAACACTGCAACATTTCCCCTCTGTAAGACTATTGTCGATCGGGCTCTTTCGGAAATTTCAGAGAAGATCTGCTGCCTGTTTTTTCTATCCGAGGATATGCTTTTATTTGCCTTAACTTTTACAATATCCCTTCTTTTAAGCTGGTCAACTAGCTCAGAAAGGACTGCTTCAGTGATTCCGTCTTTTCCAATCCTGAGTGATATTTCCAAGGCTGGGCTCTTCGCCATCTTCGAAATTGCTTTGGGGACTGCTTTACTCATCTAATTCACATCCAAAATCCGGGCCTTCTCTAGTTATCCTTCCGCACCTTAAGCAAGTTGTTGTAATTTTCTTTGACGTGAGTCTGATTCTAGAAGTTCTACCCGGGGCCATGGACTTCTTGCATTTTCTGCAAATCATTCTGCTAATCCTAGGGCCGACCCTAGTTCCATGCTTCTTCCCTATGGACAGAATTTGTCTCGCCGCACTGTCAGATATGTCCGGATTTGAAATCAGATTTTCCTCCAGAACGCTAGAAAGTGATTGCAATGCATTCCTTGCCGCTTCCAATCTGATGGCCCCATTACCACGAGATCGTCTACGTCCCGGAGGCATATTTTCGCCTCAAACGGTATTTACGGCGGAAGTCACTAATGCTCCTACTTCCAGAATCGAACCTGTGCCATCTATTGAAATTAGGAGGCCTCTTTCGCCATACCAATTTCCCAGGGGCTTTGTCTGCTTGTGATATGCATCAAGTCTACTTCTGACGGTTTCTTCGGTGTCATCCTTCCTTTGAACGAGCCTGTCCTGTATTTCCTCAGGGGCTGGGTTGAATGTGACATGAAAGATATCACCGGTGACAGGGTCCATCCTTCTGCCAATTATCCTGTTGACAATCTCATCATCAGGTACTTCGATGGATATTACAGTCGATACTTTTGTGATTTCCTCCAATGCCTCCGCTTGTAAGATTGTTCTCGGAAACCCATCAAAAAGGACTCCGTTAGAAGCGTCAGGTTGCTTCAGCCTCTCCCTTATTAGGCCAATTATCACTTCGTCTGGAACAAGTTTTCCGGATTCCATAAAGGCCTTTGCCTCGACACCTAATTCTGTCCCTTCGGATAGGGCTGACCTCAACATATCTCCAGTTGAAACTTGCGGCTTTCCCGTTAATTCGACAATTTTTGTGGCTTGAGTTCCCTTTCCAGCCCCGGGGGGGGCCAAATAGAACGATGGATTCCGGCATGGTCTACCGTCAGAGTCTTCACGGAAAAATTATCCGCATTAGGGTCCGTTTTGTTCCCACCAAATATGGCCATATGCAACCCATTGATCCATTGTCCACCCCTCTGGAAGGCCAGTAAGGGGCAAAGGAAGTGCTCCATCGGGGACTTGGTGTGTTGGCAAGGTGGGTACTGTGGATTGGATCATCTCTTCTATCTCGGAATCTGAAACTCCTCCTGTCACAACATCCCCCGTCGTGTCAATTTCCAATGCTGCAGCCTTTCTCTCTTCACTAGATCCAGCCAAAAGAGCTGAGCCCCTAGGGATGATTTCTTCCTCGGAGCTAAATGGCGCGAATTCTTTTCTGGCTTTGATGCCAACGAAAATCATTGAGGAAATTGTGACAATAAACAACAGCCCGATTGACCAACTAGGGAGGCCTGCCGATTCAAGTACCCCCAAGATGCCACCATTACTTCCACTCCCGGTCTTGCTGATATCGATATTTATTACGGATGCCGTTTTTGCGATTTCATCCCCTTCAAGAGTTGAATTGGCATTTATTGTCAGTTCCTTTAGTCCGTCTTCTGAAGATTCCCTGGGTGTAATAAAGACTCGGCATTCGATTGTCGCGCCCGGTTCGAGATTGGTTATTTCGATGGGTTGTATTTCTATTATCCATCCCTCGGGTGCTAAATAGCCAAGGCTGACTCCTGTTGGCATATTTCCGAGGTTTGAAATCTGTAAAGTAAGCTCGCCTCGCTCGTTCTCATTAACGCCCTGAAGTGACAGAGTGGAGCTCTGCACATCTATCCACACCGATGGAAGAACAATTACCTCGATTTCCAGAGTTGTCACTTCTTTGGAATTACTGGGTGATGTCGATTCAATGATTACAGGGACCTTTTCGGTGAGTTTTCCGGGTAAAATACCACTTGGCAATTCTAGGCCAATCGTCACAATCGAATCCCTGTTCATATCAAGAGAGAATGTATCACCTGTCAGGAGGCCACCTGACCAGCCATCTGGCAAGGTTCCAATTGTTAGTTTAATAATCAGCGGAACGTTTCCAGAGTTGTGAAGAAAAACATCAGAATTACCAGATTTTCCTAGTGCAATTGAGAATCCAGAATCACTAACTATATCCAATGTGGTAATTTCCTTAACTTCCAATAAAGTACCATTAGAAACTGTGTTTCCGTCTAGTGTTGTCTTTATGGAAATTGTATTTTTGTCCCCCTTCTCAGCTGCTAATGGTACTATTGTCAGTACTGTGATTCTGGTTGTTTCACCCCTGCTAACGGAAGATTCCATATTCGTAACCTCTCCATTCGGAGGTGTTTCGCCTTCTTTGAAGATCTGAATGGGCCAAACATTGCTTGACGATAATGCTCTAATTTCGAATACCAAGGGGACATTTCCTTGGTTGCTTATTGAGAGAGTAGTCATGACAGTCTCACCATTGAGTACTGCTCTTGAGTCTGAAATTGCCAAAGGTCCAATTTCTTCGCCTGATGAATCATAAATTTGAGTAGAAAAATCTCTGCTTTCCAGAACCTCAATTATGGCTGTTTCAGTAGTTTTCAATGTAGGATCATTCACTGATGTGGTGGTGCATGAAACTACATTTTCAGCACCCGAAGATAATCCTGATGAAGATGGCGGTACCTTAACCTGAATTGGTACTTGGACGAATTGCAGCCTACTTAGTGGCCCGATTGTAGCTACTGATGCTTGTCCGCCACCTACCCAAACAACCCACCTGTCCTCTGTCTCGCAAGAAATTCTGTATTCTGTTGGACCATTACCGATGTTCCTTACAGAGACGAAAAATGTAGCAAATTTATCGGGTTGTGCTCCCAGTCCTTGTGTTCCAGCCGAGACTGTGTAAAGTCCTTCTACCCTGTCGACATTTACAGACAGCCTTATTGAATGTGATATCGTTGGTGCATTTTTGTCGAAGAGAGTCAGATCGGTCACAAATAATCCCGGAAGGGCGTATCTGCTTTCTAAGTCCGCATCTTCATCAGTGAGGTTTAGAGATATTACAATGCTATCACCTGCCTCCCCGAAGGGAGACAATATCCAAGGTTTAGACTCGTTAATTTCCCAAGACCATTCATCTACTGGGTTTTGCAAAATCCCTGCTTCATCCACAATTTGGACCTTAGTCACCAATAAATCGACAGTAATTTCTGAGGTCCCCTCGTTGAGGAGTTCGAGCTGGAAGTTTCCAAATGTTGTTGAGCTTGGGTCCATATTCCTCAGCTTCGCCGACTGGACTTCCTCGAAAGTCGAAGGATAGGAGCCGTCTTCCATAAGAGGCGTGATTCTGACACCGATCTCAGTAACCTCAAACAACAATTCGAAGACATTGTTATCGACCCCAGTATTCTCATCATTTAGCTCCTCCACTTCCGAGAGGTGGTCCAGTGTGAGTCTTACAAGATGATTGCCGGTCGATTGGAAAGAGTGGTAAATCGAGAATGTCTCCACCTCCCCACCTCCCAGTGATGGCATTGGATAGCTACCAATTTGCGATCCATCCGAAAGGTCCTCGAGTATAATTGAGTAATCACCGGTCGATGAGGCTGCTTGGTTCATCCAAGAAAGCTGCAAGGAGATTGTATCGCCTGATAGTGGACTTGTATCAGGGGAGAATATCGAGTTCGGGACTACTGTCAGGTCTGACTTTTGTATTTCTTCCGCATTTGCGGCTAAAACCAGAGAGAAGGCCTGTGCAAAACCCCCAGAGTGCCCTATCTCAACTGTCCAAGTACCGATGGCCGTAGATGGAATTCTCACCCGTTCAAGATTATTCAGAGTATCTCTTACCCCTCCTGTTTGGCTAATTCCATTTCCGAAATTATTTCCGTAGTATACATCTCCATCGGGGGATTTTATCACCATATCTAGGTCATTAACCAGCCTACTTGCATTCTGGTTGGAGGAAGAAGATCCTTCTTTGTCATTCCAAGCAAGTGATGCCTCCAATCCCGAATCATCGAATACATCGAATGTGTAGACAAAACTGTGACCGGGAGACAGTTGCCGATCCTGATCGTAGAACAGCGAAAGATTGTCGCCATCCTTCTGCGGGAATAGGCTGTTAGAGAGATTTAATTGCCCCCAACCTTCAAGATTGTTGGGTACATTTTTTTCTCCTAAATCATCTGCTCCGTTTACGAGTAATGCCTTAATCAAATCTGACCTTGGATTCAGGATACCTAATTCTTCCTTCATGTATTGCCTAGCCATTGCGGATGCTCCTGCAACGACTGGAGTGGCCATAGAACTACCACTCATTGTTATGTATAGTGGCGTGGATGAGCCCTCGTGTACATTTTGGGAGCAAGTGGAGCCGGCGGCCAAGCTGGCCTCTTCAGCCCTAGCGGAGCAAATCATCACCCCAGGAGCCACAATTTCTGGTTTGATCCTGCCATCAGAAGTCGGTCCTCTGGATGAGTTGTCGTACACATAACCGATTGGAGAGGAAGAGTAGGCCGCAGTAGTAGTGGCTCCGACGGAAAGGACGTTTTTTGCCGTACTCGGGGATGTTACGCCTGCCTCACCCATATCGCCCACAGAAAAAATTACCAATAGCTCTGGATTGTCATTTGAGAACCAGTCTACGGATCTTGAATCAGAAGTATAATCCCCTACCAGACTATTACTTCCCCAACTGTTGGTGTGGATTTTCGCATCATTAAGGAAAGAGTGCTCATACATTTCATAGAGAGAACCCCACCTAGCCAGTAGCCCTGAGCTATCAACTTCAATCTGATAAAAATGGAATGTTGATTCGGGCACCATACCTGTTGCATTGTCGTCTCCAGAACCATCGCCGAGTAGGGTTGCTGTGACGTGGGTACCATGGCCACTGTTTGAGTCTGCTCCAGAGTTGTCTGGCCCAAATAGATTGAATATTGGACTCCTCAACCTCCCATCGAAATCACCGTGATCTTCATCTAGACCGGTATCTGTGATACCTAGAACTTCTCCGTATCCTGTAAGATTTAGGTCTGTTATTGACCTTGCATAGTCAATGCCGGCAATTATGCTTGCATTGGAATTTTGGATAATCAATTGTCCCCCTAGTTCAATCCTCATTATTCTGTGATCAACAGCCAAAACTGGAATTATGGAAGGAAGAGATTTCCGAATTTGGCACAGGTATTCGTCACAGTGAGAAGATTGGTAATAATGATCTAATCTATCATAAATGTCCATCTCTAAACTGGTCGTATCCGCATTCGAATTGGACGGAGAGGGGATGATATCTAGGTCTATTAGCACATTTTCTGAGTGGAGCATGGGAATTAGGGCCTTATCTATTTTCCACGTAGTGGGCATTTCCCCGATCCATCGAACCTCGGATAGTTTACCTATCTGATCTATGATTTCTCCCGATTGATGAGAATTAAGTGAGATTATTATCGAGTTCTCGGGAATGTGGTCAACGATCCCTATTTTGAGATTTGATAATATGTGCTCTAGAGAATCTAGATCAGGTGAGTTGGATTGGACTACGTAGAGCCTGCTACTAAATTGAGATGGGAGCCCTGCAAGCTGCCATGGTCCCGGTGGTAATGCAGCAAGAGTGGGATCTACACTACCGTACGGGGAGTGGATTGTGTATGTGAGTTCCTCGAGATCGTAGTTGCTGGAAATAGGATTTTCCAGCTTGTTCCAATTATTTTCCCTGATTGTATCTGAGTTCGTCAACAAAGGTGAGTTTTCTTTAGAGAATTCAGAGTTAATTGAATGCCCCAATGGTGACAGAATAACAATCGTAATGACGACGCATAACGATTTGGAAGTCAGCATACGAGATTCGCAAACTAGTTCCTCTTTTGACTATTGACTCTGAACGAGTGTCTAATGATCTATGATGTGGAATAATATCGAGCAATTGATTCATCTGTCTTGTTTGCGGATTTGACCCAATCTTCTTCTGTTCCCATAAGGGAGCGGATACAATCGACATTTTCGGGAATTACATCACTTTCTTGGTGGATTGCCTGGAAATAATAAAGCCTGTTTCCAACCAATTTTACACCATCTTCCCACACGAATATTTCATGTAAATCTCCCCATTTTCTCCCTATATCCCTTGCCATTTCCATTACTTCTGCCGTAGTGCTTATCCTATCCTTTGAGCCATTCATTACTATTACCCTTGGTGTTTGTTCCCACATTCGAATGATTGATTCTGTAGATAGGCCATGGCCCTCAGGGAGATCGGCAATTATTGAATGGACATGCATTATTGTAGTTGGGACAGCTACTGCAAGGCTGTTAATTTCAATCTCGGGTTTTACGGTCATTACATCTGGACCATGATGACTGGGTACCTTCAAAACTGGCTTAATTGCGTTGATTGGCCCCTTGCTAGAATCACCTGGATCCGCCGCCCTCCTTATCATCGTGCATTCGACTTTTAGAGATCCACAGTGGTCAAATAAAGGAACGAGTGTCCTCGAAAGTCCGGTTGTATTGCACGAAACAACTCTAGTTCCTTGTGCGTTAAGATTCTGAATATGATTGGCAGATGAGGTGTAAGAAAGACCCGTGAGATCATGTTTCTCGCCACCTTGGAAAATATATTTCACACCGGCAGACTGGTATTTTTCCAGATTCTCAGCCCCCATCTTGCCAGGTGCACAATCTACGACCACTTCAGAAACCGATAGTAGGTCCGAAATCCCCCCATTGCATTCGTATCCTTCATTTGAAAAACTGTCTATTTTTTCTTGGTCGTCTGAAGTACAAAACAAAGGGAAGCCCTTCTTCACTGCCAGCTTGCAACCAAAGCTTGGACCAG
>CACGIM010000002.1 GCA_902573115.1 uncultured Candidatus Poseidoniales archaeon | reverse complement strand
GCTCATCGGTATCTGTCCATCCGTCGTTGTCATCGTCTTCATCATTGTAATCAGGCCACCCATCACCGTCGAAATCCGAGACATTACCCACTCCGTGGAAAACTACCTCCCACGAATTTAATGTTCCAGAGTCTCCATTCACCGTATCTCTGATCTTCAATTTCCAAATACCCTGTGAAGATTCCCCCCAGTGTTGTACTGTGCCAAACATCCAGTCATCGTAGTCATCGTTGCTGTCACTGTGCTTCTCCGCTAGCCAGGACTCATGTCCGCTTGGGGATTCAAGTACGATGTCCAAATTCCCCCTAGAAGTGTGGTCGATGTCTACGAAAACATCAATCGATTCAAGCGCAATATCCAACGGAACAGAAAGATTGAACTCAGACCATATCCCTGAACCGTCATCAATATCAGTTCCAGGAAGGAATGGCCCGAAGCTTGCATTTATTTCAGCTCCACTGCTTGTCCAGTTCTCTGCTAGTCCTACGGCCGCCCCAGCATCGACTGCCCCGAACCCGTACTTGTGAGAAACCTCTAGTCCTGCCCCATTCAAGTTCCACGAAGAGTCCGATGCATCGTTCTTCCTAGAACTCTGAACGAGAATATTCTGAACATCCCTCCAGGTAAGATTTGAGTTTGCTTGCAGCATTAGGGCAATTACTCCAGAAGCTAGGGGGGTCGCGCTAGACGTTCCTCCGAAAGTATGCGTTACGTTTCCAGAGTCGTAACCTCCAGACCCTACTATGTCTGTTGTGGTGATTCCCTCGAAGTTCGGAGATCCACCATTTGAGTGAGCGGTAACCAAAATGTTTGCTCCTGGCTCAGAGTAGTATGACTGTTCACCATAATGGCTAATTGCAGACACCGCAATGGTGTGTCGTAAGCTGGCATATCCATCCTTATTGGAATTATCTTCCGATGTTAACCCATTTCCTGCAGCCCAGGTGTAGATATTTCCCAAACCAGATCTTCCATTATAGACCGAATTCTCGATAGCTGCGATTGTTATCGGTCCAGGTCCGCTAAGCACATCTCCCGAGTCGGATGGCCCCCATGAATTCGAGTAGATGTCGATATTGTCGTTGCTATAGCTGAGCGCACTAGCTTCTGTTGAGCCAGAGAAACCACAAGCGATTAGCTTGTGTCCTGCTATTCCAGCACCAAATGCTGCTCCGACGATATCTAGATCATTGTTTCCAACACCTGCGGCAACTCCGGCTACTGCCGTACCATGAGGTTGGCTGGATGTGGGTTCTGGATCTGGATCATCTCCGCACCAATCGTAAGAGTATGATGAGAGGTAGTTGGGGTTCAAGTCGGGGTGGTCGTGGTCCACACCATCGTCAATCACACTGATTACGACTCCCGAGCCATTGTATGAGTTCCAAACTCCTGTCACATTCGCATCCTCACCCGTTTCCCCTCCAGTTTGACCAGAATTGTTGAGATGCCACTGATCACCAAAAAGCGGGTCATTGGGAATTGATTTTGTTGAGGCCCCTTTTTCTATTAGTGGTGAAAATGACTCTATCTCCCCTGCAATGTATGAATCCTTTAGTGAAGAAAGAGCCGATTCAGTGTTATCGAAATTCCAGATGAAAGATCCCTTCAGGTGTTTCACCGGTTCCGACTTATCCGGGGATGCCTTGGTAAGATGATGTTTGTCATAATTAATTCCAGTAACTACCAACCAAGAACCGGCTCTTGATAGCTCGTTATCCTCGTATCTGTCTAAGGAAGAAACACGCTCGAACGCGTACTGGACAGATTTCGAGTAGGTTTGCAAAATTTCTGAATTTTCTGGTATCAGCGGCTCATCTAGCTCCTCACCGACTGATTGTCCCGCTGGCGCGAGAATCATCAATGCCAAGACTAGTAAGACGACTCTCATATTAATAATGGGAAAACCGGAGAATATAGCCGTTCGTCTTCAATGCTATACCATTATTCACATTTTAGCTTTCATGAGTTGTAATTCTCCAATACATGAACGGGGCTATAACTAGGTACATCAATGCCCCATAAACACCCGAAGGAAGGCTCAGAGTGGATAGGCCTCCATCAGGTGAGGCAAGCACCAGTCCTCCTACGGTAATTCCTACAGTCGCGTTCTGGATGCCACTCTCGATTGAAACGGTAGTTGCTCTAATAGACTCCAAATCTAATATCTTGGCACTCTGAAAACCGATAGTCAACATCAGTACCTCCAGCGCAACTACTGCTGGCCCCAGTTTTCCTATATTTTCCATTAAAGTGTCCCATTCACTTGCTATCGCTGCCAGAACAATTATCACGAACAGTATTGTTGCTGCGGCATTGACAATATTTTCCATGCTCCCTGAAAAATTAGGGCGGTATTTCCTTGTCGCCATCCCAATTAATACCGGTACTGTAGTTAGGAGGAACACTTGTAGGCCTAGCTCAACGATGTTGAAGTCATCACCCACTACTCCGAAGTGATCCATAGAGAATCCAATTATGAGTGGCAATGTGACAACGGTGACAACAGAAACTACGGCCGTGTAGGAAATTGAAAGTGCAGTGTCTCCCTTTGCTAACTTCGTAAGAATGTTTGATGTGACTCCTCCTGGACAGCATGCTAGTATCATTATTCCAACAGCCAGCTCTCCGTCAAGATCCGCTAGTGTCGCAATTCCAAAACCGACTATTGGCAAAACAATCATCTGGTTGGTTAAACCAATACCGAATGCCTTTGGTTCGCGAAAAACTAGTGTGAAGTCATCTAATGTTAATCCCAAGCCCAGCGAGAACATAATGAATGCTAGCGACAGTGGAAGAATTACATCAATAATCACATTACCTTCTTGTTCGTTTACTTCTTGGGCTGCTACTGGTGCTGCAATCATCACCAGCACAGCTAGAACTGTTGTGGCTACTAACCATGCCTTCATGCTCTTCGAGGAATTTTCTACCGTATAACTTGTGCGCCTCACGATGAATCAGTATATTTTGAGATAGCTCCCCTTACCTCTTCATCGGACATCATTCTTCTTTGGCCCTTTGCGACCTCGAACATGTGGGCAACCAACCCATCTTCCACCTCATAACCATTTCTTTCAAGCCAGTGTATTACGTTAGATCGCCCACTCATGTGGCCAATCCTAATGACTTGCTCTAGACCGAAATCACCTGCTGGTACTCCGGAATATACTCTGTCAGCCAGCCAATTGTCCCCCTTTTTCATTGCCTTTACCACCGCAGAAGCATGTACGCCAGTCCCTGTTTCGAAGGCATCTTCTCCAAATACAGGATAATTGTGAGGGAGAGCTACTTCTACGTATTCATGGGCCTTTTTCGTGTAATTATTTAGGGATCTAAGATCGTTATTGATAACGCCCATTAGACTCAAATTTACTAGGGTCTGGTCCAATGGTGCATTACCCGCTCTCTCTCCGACGCCCAATGCAGTCCCATGGATAACGTCCGCTCCAGCCTCGAATGCGGCTAGGTTGTTTGCGACACCTAGACCCCTGTCCTGATGGCCGTGCCAGTTTACTTCTATGTCTCTTCTTTTGACTCCGGAGTCTGGAATGACTTCTTCTTGGATGAACTCAAGCAACTTCTTCACCCCGTTTGGAGTCACGTGTCCGCAAGTGTCACAGACACAGATTCTGTCGGCGCCTAATTCTATGGCTCGAGTGTAAACCTCTTTGATTTCCTCTGGCTTGCTTCTGGTGGTATCCTCCGTGACGAACATAACAGGGATATCATTGTCCACAGCAAAGGTCACCGCTGACTCGGCTGTTGACAGTATCCTTTCCATGGTCCAATTTTCCGCGAACTGTCTTATCGGGCTGGTTCCAAGAAATGCGCTAGCCTGAATCTGGCGACTGTGTTTGGCTTGTAGATCAACCAGTGGCTCAATGTCTGATATTACAGTTCTGACTGCGCACCCTGGCCTAATCTGGTAATCATTTTCACCCATATGGGTTAACATTTGGTCAATATGATTCACATGGAAGGGACCTGCGCCAGGCAGCCCAAGATCAACTTTCTGAATGCCAAGACTTTCCATGTAATCAATAAGCTCGATCTTTTGCTCAATTGATGGATTCCTTGCGCTTGGACTCTGCAACCCATCCCTTAGGGTCTCGTCATCGAACCATAGATCATGAGGGTGCTTGGAGTCATCTCTGTCAATCGAATAGCCTATTTGGTTCCAGTCGTAAATCAAGTCTCGCTCCTCCACCGGCTCACCCCGTATGCCTATGGTTCGTTCGGGTGTTTCAAACCATCGGGAGGACTATGAGCCCGAGGGCGAGTCTATCTTACTCACCGCAACTAGAGATACTCCCGCTCCCAGAACTGCTGCTGCAAATCCGAAGCTTGCAGTAACGAGAACTACGAACATCAGAGCCAGGTAAAGCATGGAAAGGAAAAATGAGTTAGCTGCACTGGTTATACGTCCGGTTTCATCGGGCTTTTCGGAGACATCAATCCTCCAAATCGTGGAAGAGTACCAGACGCTGAGGAGAACCACCGTAATTCCGATTAGATAGTAAATCCAATCTCCAGAATCGATTCCTTCGAAAGACATTGGTGCTAACATGGACAACAAAATCAACATCACGCAGTAAATCTTCATCTCCACAATTGTCCTTTCCTTTCCTTTAATTCCGGGCATCATTGGGACTCCGACCTTTGCATATTCCTCCGAGCGGTACAGTGCAAGAGCCCAGAAGTGAGGTGGTGTCCAAAGAAAGATCAGTATGAACATAAACCAAGGCATTAGACTTCCCAAATCGAAAATCGACACAAAAAAAGAATTCGCCGACTCAAATGATAGTGATTCAGAATCGTCACAAGCAACCCATCCTATTACAGGAGGTGTTGAGCCTGCAATACCGCCGATTACAATATTCTGGGGAGTACTCCTCTTAAGCCACATACTGTATACTAGAACGTAGAAGAGAATACTGAATGCAGACCAAAAGGCAGCTACAGAATTGGTCATAATGTAAAACCATGAAACACCCAATATTGAGACTAGAACCCCAAAAATTAGTGCAGAGTTAGGGCTTATCTTTCCTTGTGGGATCGGCCTCTTAGATGTCCGGCTCATATGTGGGTCAATATCTCGGTCGTACCACATATTGATTGCGTTCGCTCCACCGGCAGTAAGGTATCCGCCAATCAATACAAGAATCATTGTTCTTACAGAAGCAAAATCCAGTCCCGATCCAGTCACATCATGAATAATCACAGAACAGATTGCAGTTATCTGAAGTAATATGACAACTTTGGGCTTTGTGAGACTGAAGAAGTCGGACATTGATCCAGACACCATCACTCACCATCTTTTGATATGATGCAGCCAAGCAATGCTGTAGCCAGAACGAGGAAAGTCGCCGATGCCATCATTAAGTGTACCAGAGAGAGTAACTCAAAGAATCCTTCCTCCATGTCATAAGTCAGAATATAACTCGCTCCTATAAGAGAATTCAGTGAATAAAGAAGTGTAGCAGCCCAGATCCAAGAAAAAAACACTCCGGACTCTCCCCCTTTAGATTCTCTAAAGGCGACATAGGATGCTGCCATGAGTGAAACCCAAACAACCCCGACAAACCATCTGTGAATCATCTTCGCTTGAGCAAGGAAGTCATCCACAGGCTTGATTAGATCTCCTTCACACAGAGGCCAGGATAATGGGAAACCATCAACTCCACAGCCCTGATTAGCCCCCTCTTGAGTCGATACGAAAGTCCCTGAAAATATGGATAGAAATGCGCCAAGTGATAGAAATGAAACCCATAAAACCCATTTGCTAGATTTTGCTTCATCGAAGCTAATCCATGCGGGCAAACCCCCTGAAGCCTTAGAAATAGCAAACCACAACCATACCAGGCTGATTGTAAAAATTAGAGCTGAGCTAAGGTGTAGCCCAACGCTCCAGTGAAGATTGTCCAGCTCAACAGTCAACCATCCTATCCCTCCCTGCCATAGAATGAGAATTACTGACACCGTGGATGCTAAGGCCACCTCTCCACTCGTGTTTCTGGTTCTATTGAGAATAAACCAGTTTATGAGCACCAAGGGGCCTAAAACTGCTCCTGCAAGGAATCTGTGAACCCACTCGGTGAAAATCTGAAAGGTTGTGTATCTATGAGCCGATCCCCTTGAGTCAACCTCATCTGGATTTTCCTCCCACCACTCACCTTGCTCATCCGCAGAGATGTCAAAACCCCAAGTGCCAAAGCAGGTTGGCCAGTCAGGACAGGATTCTCCAGCATCATTAATCCTAATCAATCCGCCAAGTGCGATTACCACGATTGTAATGCTCAATAGAAAAACTGTGAGTCTCTTGGATGTATCTAATACTTTCAAATTATCATCCCCTGTAGGGGGGAGAGTCCCTTCACTCTTCCTCGAAATGAGGGTCGATGTCGATGGGTATTCTATTCTGTTCATATTCCAAGGTTGCTATCTTCATTGGATCAAGAACAACCTTCTCTTTTGCATCATCAACCCCATACAGTTGTATCAACTCGTCGCTAAATTTGTCCCTGAGCTCATCCTCACTCACGAAGAGTGGTGCCCCCATGCTTATCTGGAGCGCTCTAGCTCCGATTATCCTAGCTTTTTCGAAGCGAGTGTGTGCACGTGCGGGCTCAACCATCGAGCCCGCCACCAAAGACCCCCAAATAAGGTCTATGACTGGCATCGTCATGTAGTAGGGTCAGGGGGTTTCCACCATCATCGCTACTGCATTGCCTCCGCCGAGGCAAACTGTGACAACCCCCCTCTTGCATTTTGTACGAATGAGGGCATTTACCAGGGTCATGAGGCATCTGGTTCCCGTGGCTCCTAAGGGGTGGCCAATGGCTATAGCCCCACCATGTGGATTGAATGACCCCTCTGGGAATGAAAAAGAAGCCCTAACCGCGCATGATGCCGAAGCGAACGCCTCGTTATGTTCGAGAATATCTATGTCATTGATGTCCATATTGGTCATCTCCAAAAGTCTGTTGACAGCGGGAATTGGAGCTGACATAACCCTATGAGGTTCCAATCCAGACGTAGTGTATTCCACTATTCTAGCTAGTACTGGGAGCCCGTGTTCGTCTGCAAAATGCTCTGAAGCGATCAATACTGCAGAACCACCGTCCGAGACTTGACTGGAATTGCCAGCGGTTACTTGGCCTTGATGGCTGAATACCGTCTTCAATCCAGAGAGGACCTCTTCATTTGTTTCCGGCCTGATACCTTCGTCCTTGTCTAGTGGCCCTACGGTGAACACTTCATCTTCTAACCATCCATTTGCCCATGCCTCATTTGCCAGTGCGTGGGATCGAACTGAAAATGAATCTGATTGTTTTCTAGAAATATCATGCTCTAAAGCAACAGTTTCCCCGGTGTTTCCCATCGACTCACCTGTGAAAGCGTCAGTCAAGCCATCTTGCATCATTACAGACTCCAGTGATGAAAATTGAACGGTATCGCCATTATTTCCATTTCTTACTAAATGGGGTGCATTGCTCATAGATTCCATTCCACCTGCCACTACTAAATTCGAAACTCCAGCCCTAATTTCTGTCGCTGCAATCATAGCCGCCTTGAGACTTGATCCACATACCTTATTCACCGTTGTACAAGGGGTATCCGCCGGCATTCCCGAACCCAAGGCAACCTGACGAGCTGGGGCCTGACCAGCTCCAGCTTGCAGGACTTGACCCATGTAGACCTGATCAATTAGCCCACTTGAGGGATCTATTGTAGCCCTTTTGAGCAATTCTTGGACAGCCATCGTGCCGAGCTCTACGGCACTGTAATCGGATAGAGCTCCCTTGTATTTGCCAACTGGTGTACGAGCATAGGCGCATATTACGGGTAATGTCATACCAGCCCGGATGAAGACTCCGTATTCAATCAAACTATTAATCGATTAAATTAAATTCATGTAAGTCTAGATTCAATTTATGAAGATATAAGCGAGATTATCAAGTCTACAATTAAGTAAGCCTTTTCAAACTCCTTTCTTTCATCACTGAATTTTTCATTCTCAAATTTCTGAAATTTTCCTTCTGTCCTTGAAATAACCTTTCCAACTTCGCCCTCGAGATACATTTCCAACTCTCCATAGTCGAACCACATAGAGCCACATTTCAGGCAACCATCGACTTCGAATCTAGAGCCTCGCGGAGTCACAGTCCACTTAGACATCTCAATATCAAAAGTGCACAATGGGCAATTGAAACCTGCGGGGGATCCCGTGAAAATCCTCTTACTGAGTCTAGTGTAGTCATTCTCGTGTATGTTGCCTTTAAGCCAGTCTCTACTTACCAATATGCCCATACACTCGACGCATTTGCAAGACTCCCTCCTCCACCAGTCTTCATTTCTCGCCATGACAGATTTACAACGGGGGCAAATGATCTGAGACACATACATTATTTACAAGTCGGGGGACTTATTTTTTTCGACGGCGTGTTTTGTCGCTCTAGGATACAAAACACAGTGAATGATGGTTTGATTTTGACTTCCGAGTAATACGTAATATGTCAAAAAAAGAATGTGATAATGCCGTGACTAAATACGCGGAAAATAGAAAGTATCTGGACATTTTCGGTCTTACATGGAGACAGGGCTAAACGGCAAGGTTGTCTTAGTAACTGGAGGTGCTGGCGGTATAGGTCAGGCAATCTGCAAAGCATTCGCACAAGAAGGTTGTATAGTAGTTGTACACCATAACTCTTCGACCAATGAGGCAGCATCTCTAGCAGAAAAAATAGGAGGATTAGCTATTCCGGGAGATCTTCGTGATTCGAGTGTAGCATTGAAGCTAATTAGAAAAATTGTATCTAAATACGGTGCGCTGGATATATGCATCGCTAATGCTGGATTCTACCCTACTGAATCGAGGAAGTTTTGGGAGATCGATTCCGATCGCTGGGCATCCACAATAGAATCAAACCTAGGTTTGACAATTTCAACAATTAGTGCCTATCTTGGTCACGCCACTAAGGTTGGCTCGGGATCGATAGTAATGATCGGCTCAACGGCGGGGATTTACGGGGAGTCGGGTCATGCTGATTACGCTGCTGCAAAAGGTGCGATAACCACCGGTTTGTTGATGTCACTAAAAAACGATGTATCTCAAATCGGAGGTATTCGAGTCAATGCTGTCGCTCCAGGGTGGACTATAACACCAAAGAAAATCGATAGTGGAATCAGCAAAAATCTGGTAGAAAGTGCTACTGCTACAATGGCTCTTAAGAAACTAGCCACTCCAGAAGACGTGGCTAGCGTTGTGGTGGCCTTGGCTTCAGACACTATATCTGGACACATAACTGGTCAGGTTATCGAGGTAGCAGGTGGAATGGAAGGGAGGTTGATACCATAAGATATCACATAGCCCTAGGAATTTTCTAGTCGATTTTTGGGAGGGTAAATCAGTGGATATTGTAACTCACGGCCTAGTTGGTCTTTCCATTGGCGAATTGGCACCTAAGAAAACCAAATACAGGAGATCAATTGGCCTATTTTTCGGGATTTTGCCAGACATCACGAATCTTGTTTTTGTTCACCCATACCTTGGATGGATGGCCGGCCATAAGATTCCATTTGCCACACCTCAGGATTTCATCGAATTTCCACAAATTCTAGACCATTGGACTTACCAATCTTGGTTGTTAACTCACAGTTTGTTATTCTGGGCAATTTTATTCCTCCCTTTATGGAATAAGGGCTTTGGAGCAAGACTGGCTAGTTTGGCATATGCCTCTCATATTGTTCTGGATATACCGTCTCACTCTGGGATTTACGGTCTCGAACCATTTTACCCTATTCCTTACATATTTGACGGATGGTTCGATGCGTGGCTTTGGGGGCCAGGACCGATTTTAGCAAGTATAAGTTCGGCATTAATCGCTTATTTAGCTATTCGCAGAATTAGAAGCTCCTTTCTTTGGCCTTCGGAACGCCCGACAATTTCCAGCACTCTCTAATCGAATAATAAACACCGTTTGAAGTACTCTCCCTAATCACAACAAATTATGGATGCCAATACATGTCTGTTAGTGTCGGAACCCCGTCGGAGAATGAGAATTTTGAAGGGAAGACCGAGAAAAGGCCTACTGTAAAACAACCGACTAGAAACTTCTCAATTTGACAAAGACTCTCCGAGTCTGGCCATAATCGTTGTTGCCGACTCGATACTGTTGATCGTTTCTACGCTTTTGCCCGCCGACCATATGTCATTGTCGGATCTGGAGCCCTTGGACATCTTTTTCCACCTTCTAAAGGATAGAATATTCAATAACCATCTCGTTTTGTGTTTAAGTTTACCAGAAAGAAGCCTTCTAACTAGCCAAGAGTTCTCTCTCTTGTAGCCCGGGGTTTTGATTACAGAAACCGGTACACCCGTAAGTTTGAGGGTCCAGTCGATATCACGCTCTGATGACTCAATTATTGCCTGTTTGTATTCCTTTGGCATACTACACTCTGTTGTTGCAATAAACCTAGTCCCCATCTGGACTCCATCGTATCCGATCCTCAAAGCTTCCTTCAATTCATCTTCGCTACCTACTCCTCCTGCACAAATGAGGGGAAGTCCGAGGTCGGACAAGTCAACAAACATCTTCTCCATACCATCCGAACCGAGATGGCCACCAGCTCTGTTATTGACGCAAATTAGCCCGTCTACTCCGCATTCTATTCCCTTCTCGGCATGATATCTGGTGGTTACATCATGATAGACAAAACCTCCCCTATCATGCACTCTTTCACATACCCAGTCCGGCTTACCCAAGGAGGTAACAAAAAATCTGATTCCCTCATCCAGAGCTATGTCTATCCAATCGGACATCCTTTGGAGATATTTTTCATTGCCCTTCTCTATTAGTGCATTGAATCCAATTGGTTTGTTGGTTTGAGACCTAATTTGCCTAATCCCGTTAATCAGACCTTGATTCAGGTCCGGCTTATCGTATCCGTGAACCACGGTTAGGGAGACTGGTTGAATGATGGCCATACCACCTCCGTTTGCCGCCGCTGCGATTAGCTCTGGGTTAGAGCATGGATACATGGCACCACAGATTATTGGAAATTTTACGCCAGAGTCCTCTGTTAGCCTGGTTTTCACACTCAGTCCTCCCTGATTACTAGAAAATTCCATTTGAAAACCCACTCAGAAACAATGTCTCCATTCGAATCCCTTCCGACTGAGGTCAGATCAACGTTCACAGGTTTTCCCGTATTCATGCTTTCCTCTATTGCTGACCTTGCGAGACCACCATCCTCAGAGGTGAAGGTGATTTTCCCTCTAGCCTTCTTAGTAAATTTGGCCTCTTGGCCAGCTACTAGAGTCCGAGTCTTTTCGGGCATTGATTTCACAAGAGCTAGGGGGTATCCCCCGGTTGATAGTTCTGCACCCATTCCCTGAACAGCCCAGTACATGCTATTGAAGGGATTCTGTGACCTCCAACCTCCCGGGATGGAAATAACACAGGACTCAGAATCCAACTTTTCCATTCTTAGTCCTGAGAATCGCGATGCTGGGAACTTCCAGAAAGTCCACATCATGAATCTGAAGGGTGAAATTATCTTCCTAATTTCGTCACTCACCCTCTCTTCGACGATAGGCACGAAATCCCCACATGGCCCAATTAGAAGAATAATGTGGTGCCGGATCAATTGTAAATTAGTGAGTAATCTACACTTGGTGCAAAAAGAGTAAGACCAGAAATCACTCATATACTGCTGATTGCTGGTTCATCCATGGTTGATTTTACACTGAGTGAAGAGCAGCTAATGATTCGTGACATGGCAAGGGAGTTTTGCGACGAGGAAGTAATTCCCTACGCAGAGGAATGGGACAGGGAGGGAACATATCCCCTAGAGACAATAAAGAAAGCCCACGAATTAGGACTCCTAAATGTCACCATACCAGAGAAATATGGTGGGCAGGGCATGTCCGCTTTGGACGAGATAATTATCTGCGAAGAGGTTTCAAGAGGCGACCCCGGTTTTGGGACAGCAGCTTACCATACCATGTTGGCAACTTTGCCAATCCTCACCGGAGGTACTGAGGATCAGAAAAAAGAATATTTCGGGAGAGTTGTGTCAGGCAAGCTAGCCGCATATTGTGTCACTGAACCAGATGCAGGATCCGACGTCCAGTCCCTGAAGACAGAGGCCGTCAAGGATGGAGATGAATACGTAATAAATGGAAGCAAGGCATGGATATCTGGAGCAGGATATGCGGACTGGTTCTTCGTACTAGCCTACACAAATAAGCCAGCAGGTTATGGGGGGCTTAGTGGATTCATAGTTGACGCAGATACCCCTGGTGTAGAGCTTGGAAAAAAGGAAGTAAATATGGGACAGAGATGTTCCGATACGAGAGGGGTTGTGTTTACTGACGTCAGGGTCCCCGAAGGCAATTTGGTTGGAGGTGTAGAGAACGGAGGTTGGATGAATGCGATGAAGGCATTTGATCACTCAAGACCAGCGGTAGCCGCAGGAGCTCTTGGCAACGCTCGAGGAGCTATGGAGGAAGCCTGGAAATACGCGAAGGAGAGGAAGACTTTCGGGAAGCCGATCTCTCAACATCAATCAATTTCTTTCATGCTTGCAGATATGGCAACAAAAATAGAGGCCGCCAGACTACTAGCCTACAGTGCTGCTTGTGCAATAGATAGTGGGGAGAGGGCCACTCTAAAGGCGGCACATGCGAAAAGGTTCGCTGCAGATATTGGTATGGAGGTCACTACTGATGCTGTACAGATTCTAGGTGGATATGGTTACTCGGAAGAATACCCTGTGGCTAGAAGGATGAGAGGAGCTAAGATTTACCAGATTTTTGAAGGAACCAGTCAGATTCAACGTTTGATCATCGGTCGGGAACTAGACTCAAATTTCTAGACGTATCTCCTCTGCCTCAATGCTTCTGCAGCGACAACAGCCATTGGTGCCTGAAGGTTGTAGGATGGAACGAATCCCGACATAGGGATACGCAATACAGAGTCACATTCACCAAGAATCGAATCGGAAATACCGTCTTTCTCCCCCCCTACCACGAGAAGAACATCCCCTGTAAGATCCTCTTCCCAAGGCTCTAAACTTCCAGTATCCTCCAATGCAATCACTCTGAAACCCGATGCCTTCGCCAATCTTACCAACTCATCACCTTGTACCCAATGAACAGGCATGAACCTATGTGCCTTCATTGAAGCTCTCTTTGCAGACTTCTTCTGAGCGTGGCTAAGGTCTCCGTCTACAAAGACTGCATTGGAACCACTAACCTCAGCTGTTCGAATAGTGAATCCAATGTTGACCGGGTATCTGGCTCCTGCAAGAAGCCAAGCCAAACCACCAGCGCCAAGGACTTCGTCTACACTAGCATCAGGATCTCTTCCCACCAGTGCCAAAATTGGAGGAGGCTCGGCTCCATTATTCCTTCTAGCCATCCTCCACATATCATTCTTCGATGAATCACGAACGGGAATCCCCTTTTCCTCTGCAATTTTTCTAAGCCTAATGACATCAGGTTCTGAACACCCTCTAAGGACTAATAGGAGGCTTACCTGCTCAAGATCTAGAGCCCTAGCAACATCTGTCACTCCGCACCTCTGCACTATTGCAGCTGTGGGTCCGGATTAATTTGCTTTGGGTAGCTCAATATCTATTGGGATGAGAATTTCGTTTCTTCTTAAGAATGGTAATGTTGTGTTGGGATTGTCATATATTGCTAGTAGGGCCGGTCCTGTGATCTTCAAACCCTCACCCTCAATCATTAAAGTAAGCCTTCTTATCAGCCTTTTAGACTTCCTGGGCCCGGAAAGACCTGAGAATTTCAAAGCACAGAATCCCCCACCTTCCTGCCTTTCTATCTGAACACCCTCATCATTTGGAAGGGGAAGGCTATTTTCCGAATATTCTGATGGCATTGTAAATGCCATCATCATTCCATCATCCTCCTCCCAGATGTGTACAGGAGCTGTCATTGCTATCATCTCATTCCTGTTGTTCCCCCCGAAAATATATCCTGCAATCCTCCTGAACCCTCCGCTTGACCCTTTCCAATCCTGCCCGGTCGTTCTTACTCGAGCTTGAACTGTATCCGAATAAAACCTGACCTCGAAACCACGATGTTTTGAGATTACCATAAAATCAGGCTCTTCGTACGGAACCCCCATTGAAACGGGGAGAAGGAACACGGCTTTATTTTATCATGTTAGGCCGCGCCCAAAAATTATGGACATTTCTCGAAGGCTGGTACTTGGGTTCACTTTCGTGTTTGGACCTTTGGTCCTCGTATCTTATGCATACGGATTGTCCCATGTTGAAGATCCAAACTCTCTATGGGGGGGAGTTCCCTTGTCATGGCAAACATACATTGTCCCATTCATGTTCATTGCTGCATTTGGCTTTCTGATGTATTGGTACATTGTATTCTACCAATTAGACGAAACCACTCTTTCATCTATGAGGTGGCCATGGGGTATTTCTGACGGCAAAGGAGCAAAACGATTGCTCTTGTCCTATGCTTTATTTCTCATCCCATCCGCCCTTTGGATCGAGAGTACTATTTTCCATATTGAGAATGACTACACATGGACCTTTTTACTCGTAATTGGAACCTTATTTCTTACCTCAATGGGTAATGTGATGCTAGGGATGTTAGCTTACGGTTCCTACAAGGATGGAGTCGAGGGCTCAGGACTAATGATCATGGGGGCAATTTTGCTCGCAATCCAATGTATTCTTAATGACTTCATAATATGGGTTTACAAGTTCCCTTGGTAGTTCCCCCCCCTCACAGACATCATAATGCTAGGGGTCCCCTCCGGGACACATGTCTTCTGCTTGGCTCATCGTTTCCGCATATGCAATTGCAATGATGCTATTTGCTATTTGGGCTAGACGAGATTTGGGAAATGAAGACGAATCTTACTACCTAGCTGAAAGGGGGCTGACTGGGCCAATTTTGTTAGTTACTATGGCAGCAACCAACTTTAGTGCATTTACGGTATATGGATCAAGTGGTGCCGCATACAGAGTAGGACTTTCCTTTCTACCAATAATGGCATTTGGGACAGGCTTCATGGCCGTCTCGATGTTTGTATTGGGAAGGAGAATTAGGGCTAGGTCAATCCAACATGGGGCAATCACTGCGCCCGAGATGATTAGAGGCCAGACCGGATCTAGAAACGCCCAGATCACCATGGCATCAATTCTTGTTTTGGCCACAATTCCTTATTTGGCTCTACAACCTAGAGCGGCAGGCATAGTTTTCTCTGCACTTTTTGGAGGACCTGAGTGGGTAGGAGCTGTCCTTGTAACGGTCTTAGTAGTTGGATATACGCTAACAGGCGGCCTGAAGGCAGTTGTTAGGACTGATGTTGCCCAAGGAGCGTTGGCTCTAGCGTTGCTATGGGTAGGTCTGGCAATGGTAGTAGGAGATGCGGGTGGTATCGAGGCCGCCATGGACAGTCTCAGATCTAACGAGGACACCTCAAGACTTCTAAATAGGGAGGGAAATTATGTCTTGTTAGTCTGGACAAGCACAATGCTGTTGTGGCTTTTCGCTGACCCAATGTTTCCCCAGCTATATCAGAGACTTTGCGCAGCAGATAGCGATGAGTCCATAGGAAAGATGGCTACCTTATACCCAGCAGTAGCATGGTTGGCCTTCCTCCCACCAATAATGATCGGGATTATTGGTCACATCAGATACCCAGGTCTGGACAGAACTGGGTCTGACAATATCCTACCAACTATGATTATGGAAGTTGGAGGAGAATGGCTTGGCGGACTGGTGCTTGTTGCAGGCCTTGCAGCTCTCATGTCCACAATGGACTCACAGCTCCTAGCTACTGGTTCATTGGTGACAAGAGACCTAATTCCAAAAGGTAGCCACCGGCAGGGTGAGATGGATGATTTGAGCGAGTCTGTTTCGTGGATAGGAGAGCAAGGAGGAGAGAATCCTGTTATTTCAAGAGAATCGGTAATAATTAGTTTGGCAATAACCGGTCTTGTCCTATCCCTTTGGTCGGATCTCTCAATCCTTGATTTAGGGCTCCTTGCATTCTCAATGTATGCGGTAATGTTCCCTTCGGTATTTGCCACAGCCTTTTCTGACAACATAGATGGCCGATCAGTCGTCTGCTCCATATTAGCTGGTGAAGCGATTGTTTTTCTTGCATTATTTTCCCCCGAATCATTTGATGGATGGTGGATCCAACCTGTGAAGGCTGCGGTTCCTACTGCAGTAGTTCCATCGTTGGCTGCGGCAATATTTGCCCTGCTAGCATCCCAGTATGCATTCACCGGGAAGCGATTAACATTGGAAAGTAGGGGGGCAGGATCAAATGAAGCTCTATACCTATTGGGGTTGACAGGCATTTTTGTACTAGCTCAAGACTTTTGGTGGTGGGATGACTCCTCAGGATATGTACTTGGTTTGCCAATCTGGATCTGGTGGGCACTCGGTTTGTCCATCTCCCAAACAGCTATTATGGCAAAATGGTCATGGAGAAGACCTAACGATTAGGACAATTCTCTCGGGTTGGTGAATTGATTATGGGTTTGGGAAGATCGCTACTGTTCGGGTCATTGGGGGCAGTACCAGGTCTGATTCTTGCTGTCGTAGGCTGGGCGATTAGCGGAGGATCTGAGGAGTGGGGTGCTGAGATGTACTTGGCTTGCTATATCCCCTTCTTTGGTTGTATTGCAGCAGGGATGATTATCGGATGGAGGGAAGACGTTCCAGGGATGGAGGACTGA
Source organism: uncultured Candidatus Poseidoniales archaeon (assembly GCA_902573115.1). Taxonomy (GTDB): domain Archaea; phylum Thermoplasmatota; class Poseidoniia; order Poseidoniales; family Thalassarchaeaceae; genus UBA36. The sequence continues at coordinate 70,550 of CACGIM010000002.1, read as the reverse complement.
GCTTGCGCCGTTCCGAGAAAGCCGAGATCATTGGCACCAAACTCGACGAGTTATATCCGGAAACGCCTATACCACTCGATCACAAAGACCCATACACACTTCTTGTAGCCGTCATGCTATCCGCACAAACCACTGACAAAAAGGTGAACGAGGTGACTCCCAATCTATTCCAGGCAGCCAGTACACCTTCCGATATGGCATCTCTGGGAATTGAAGAGATACATGGATACATCAGAGAGATCGGGTTAGCGCCTACGAAGGCCAAAAATCTCAGTAGGATGGCCCTACAAATTTTAGAAGCTGGAGGGGAGGTAAAGGCCGACTGGGAATTTCTAGAATCTCTAGCCGGAGTGGGGCACAAGACAGCTAGCGTAGTTATGGCCCAGGCGTTTGGAATTCCAGCATTCCCAGTTGATACTCACATACATCGTCTAGCGGCAAGATGGGGTCTATCAAACGGAAGTAACGTAGAGAGGACAGAAAAAGACCTGAAGTCACTTTTTTCAAAAAATACATGGAATAGGAGGCATCTACAAATTATCTATTTTGGGAGAGAATACTGCCCTGCACTTAGGCATGATCTAAGGTCGTGCCCAATATGCTCATGGGCGGCAACGAAGAAGAGGATAAAAGAGGAAATGGGGAGATAGATGGATATTTTCAGAGGAAGAATTACTTCTACCGGATTCTCCACCGGGCACAGAATAGTAATCGGCGATTGGAGTGAGTCAATACTAGGCAATTTCACAAACATAATGTGGGCAAAGCCAGATGGAACTAGAGTGCTTCTTTCTCCATCGGCTACACATGCGGATTACGTTTCCCGAATATACACATTCGAGGAGGTGAGAATCGTAGATTTTGAAGTCAAAAGAGGTAAGAGAGAGATTTTTGTTTCCGCAGACGCATTATCAATCAGAATTAGATGGGGAATTTCTCTAATTTTACCTCTGTGGCGTCCACTTTGGTTCATCGCTTCATTCGAGGCTTTTTTTGGGAAACTGATTTTCGGAACAATCACCCACGGCAAAACCAGGGATGGGAGAAGAGAGTGGTACTCCGTAAGATCAATTTCCAGAGTTCTAGATGCGGAAGGCTCACTAAATGGAGTGAGTATTGGGTCTAAGGCGAAGTTTCAGAATACCACCTGTTTCGGCTTCAGTGAACCTCCCTCAATGCCTGCCTCAGTATCTCTGAAATCGTATATCGAATGATGGTAGCCTTCATGAATCCTAGACCTTCCGAAGTGCCATGGCACCAACAGAGTTGACGGTCGGGGAAAAGGCCCCAGACTTCGAGGCAACGATCACCGATGGAACAACGATCTCCCTATCAGAAATATTATCTTCTGGAGATAGGTTAATCCTCTACTTCTACCCTCGTGATAATACACCCGGATGTACAACACAGGCTTGTGACTTCAGAGATAACTTCGGCAGACTCTCTGAAAGCGGATGGCGTGTATTTGGAGTCTCTACGGATGGGGCTAAGTCTCATCAGAAGTTTATCGATAAGCATGATTTACCCTTTGAATTGATCGTTGATGAAGACGCCTCTTTACACGAATTATTTGGCACTTGGAGGGAGAAGAGCATGTATGGAAAAACATACATGGGGACCCTGAGGTCAACGTTTGCAATTGAGTCTGATGGCACTATTTCATGGGCGGGGTATGGAGTAAAGACCAAGGGACACGTCGATACTTTGATTGAAGCACTGAAGGTATAGCACGATGGATTTAGAAGAACGCAGAGCTCTGATTGCTAACTTCCTACGCAAATGCGTAATCTACTCAAACGATTCCATATCAAGGAAGATTGCCAGGGCAGAAGACGTATCCGAGATAGCCAAATGGGAGACATACAGAGATTTTACTGACCACGCTTTGAAAGAAGTGCTAAACGGAGATCTAGACGATTGGCTAGAGGAGGAGTAAGTGCTAGTTGTCTATGGCTCTCTCCAAAACTTGTGATCCCAGTTTGTGCTTGTGTGTGTCAACCCTCATTCTAGCCCCAGCCACCATTAGTAGTGTGTCATCCTCATTCAGAGCGAATACTGGAAGTCCAGTCCTATCTCCCAGATCCTGTACTCTTCTGGAGCAGACCGACTGCTGGCTAGGCATGTGATTGAGAGAATTTAGATCTACAATTACCATATCACCCATTGAAAGATTACCTTCTATCCCATCCATTTGAAGTCTATGGAGATTGTCTGGCTCTAGATAAATTACCCTCCTATTGGGCCTCTCGGTCATCCTTTCTGTCCTTTCAGACCATCTAGACTCACCAAGGTCATGGAACTTATTTCCTGCTTTAGGGCCAGGTTCGAAGGCAGACTTCAAACCCATTGAATCAACCTTAGGGGAATTACTTGGATTCGGCAGTCCAAGAAGCCTGAATAGGTTAACCACGCACGCCCCGCAGGCTACTCCTCAAAGAGTGCTTCTATGTCATCAAGGTCCAAATTAGGTTTTTCTTCACCCAAGTCAGGTGCGCGGGGGACTTCATTAGTTTGTTCTTCATCTAAGTCCGATAGCTCCCTTATCACCTCATCAATTCCGGGTATATTTATTTCCTCATCAGATGAGAATTCCGATTCGAATGATGCAGGAGCACTGTTATCTTCTATGTCCCCTTCCTCCATCTCGCTAAAAGCAGAATCATAGTCAAACCTTTCTTCTTCTTCGTCTTTCTGATTTTCTTGCTTCCCCGTACCCCTCAAAACAACAAATGCACCACCCAAAGATGTTAGGACTATTATCGCAATAATTACTATGTTGGAAGCTACAGTTCCTGCGATGCTCCGGGGCGATTCCGCCACTTCAATTTCCATTGTTATTGAGTTTCTTGATCCGCTATCATCAAGAACAGTTAGCTTAGCTGTCTTTGATCCTCCTGATTCATATGAGATCTCAATCCACCTTCCCGTGTAGTCAACATCGTTTGTTGGATCCCCATCACCATCGGAGTCCACTGATACGTCAGTGTCCCATTGAAAAATCAGCGAGTCCATATCGGCTTGGGAATCTACAGTCCCATTTGCACTAAGAATTATTTTATCACCCTCGGTGGGATTTGATTCGCTCGCAGAAGCTAGAGCGTCGGGAGGCGAGTTTATGACATTAAACTTGAACTCTACAGAATCTGCATCCCCATCATCATCAAAAACAAAGAAAACTACTGACGAAGGAGCGCTCTTGGAGTCAGGCCAAGAGTGAGTGAGGACTGGTGACTCTATATTGCAATCGTTCGATAATAATCCATCTGAGTCTGTATCGAGGGCCGGGTCCATGTCGAAGCAATAAGTCAGACTACCAAAGTCGTTCATAGAGTCCTCAACGGTCGGATAAATAGTAAATTCTTCGTCCTCTTCCAAGTCCCCTAGAATTGTTGTAATCGGGGAGATCTCAGGTGGGAGGTTGTTTACTTGAATTGGAATAATCAATAACTCTGAGCTCTCAGCATCATTGTCAAAGACTTGAAGTGTTGCAAGGTGCATTCCAGAAGTATTGTAAGAAACGTTGTACACTGTACTCCTTTGCCCAATACTTGTGAAATTCCACTCAGGATAGTCTTCTGCATCCGGCCTCCAAACTTGAATTAATGAATCCAAATCATTGGGAGAATCCTCTGCTTGACCCCAAAAAGTCACCACCTCCCCCTCATTTACCGTGAACACCCCCCTGCTGTCTGGGAAAATCCGAACTTCTTCCAAATATAGCTCAGCCACGGGATTGCTGGGTGCGAGATTGATTACGCCAATTGTGTGCTCAGTAGTTGTTTTGGCACCGTCGTCATCTGTAGCTTCTAGATTCACGGTGAAATTTCCTTCATCCATTGGATTTAGGGTACAAACTTGGCTTACCCTGCCCTCCAAGCATTCCTTGTCCCACTTAAACTCAATAGGGGCCGATGGATTCTGAGTATCTTGGTCACTACTATTTATGATTCTGAAGATTATTTGTTCAGTTACAACCACCTCTTCCGAGTCAGCACCGATTTCTACCTGTGGTGGCCTATTCAATACCGATATCTGTAAAATTGTGTAATCTGAGTCGCTTTCCGAGTCGGTCACAACAAGAGTAACACTGTAGTTGCCATCGTCCTGCCATGATGTCTGCAAAACACAGTCGTCATCCTCAATTTCGTATGTGCTACCGCCCACGTCATCAATTTGGAAAAGACAAGAAATATCCCCCTCATCTGGGTCATAGGACGAACTACCGTCAATTTCAATCGATTCGAAGGTCATGGCCTCGGACTGAGCGTAGAGTGCGGCTACAGGCAAGGCTCCTATGTAGAGAAAAAAGGATCCTTGGTTGTTCGACCTATTACCGTCCTCTGTTATCTGCTCGTCTGGATCTATCTCGAAATAAAGGTAAACATTTCCGAAGGTCTGGGATTCTGGGACTGTCCAATTCAGCTCAATTCGCGACTCTTGAAGGCTATTGAGTTGAGGTACTATTCCGTAAACAGATGTACCATCCGGGGAATTGATTGCCATTGTAGACTCAGGAGAAGTGGCTAGTCCCCTATTTAGGACAGGAATTGAGAATGTAAGAACATCTCCAGATATAGCAGAGAAGCTAATATCAGAATCAAGAGTAATCATGTTACCTGTATGGGGCCTATATCTTTGAACCGATACTCCTTCAGATTTTGTGACAAGATCGATTTCATGGATGTTTGAGTCGATAATCAGAGTTTTAGCCCCTATTATTCTGGAAGTCTCGATCCATGCTACCAATCCATGACTGCCCAGCTCGCCCTGGCCAAATGAGTCATCTGGTTGACTCCCAGAATTAATAGTGAGATGATAAGATCCATTGGCCTCAGTAGTAATGTTCTCTGTATAATTTTCAGACTCGTATCTGAATTGCAAGCTCTGTCCGGACACTGGTTGCCCCCCCTGGGTGACATTGATCCATGTGGATATTTCTATATCAGTCGGAGAGAGGGGGTATTCCACGTCAATTGTGATTTCCTTTGACCTAGTCACTGGTTGGTATGCAACTAGCTCGTGCACAGCGACAAAACCGAATGCTTGGACAAACGAGCTCTTTATTTCCCCCCTTATTGCAGGACAGAACCAGTTGTACCCAACCTCATCGCCGTTAGAATCGTAGTTTGTGACATTGAAAGACTGGTAGCAACCAGGGTATGAAACACCCGAGTTACCTTGGCTGACCACTGTCCAACTGGAAGAGTTAGTATCGCTTGTATCATTTGGTATGTCTACATAGTTGCTAGATCCGCTGAATTCAATGTCTTGTTGGTATCCCATTTGCCAAGACTCTCCAACAGAGATCGGGAAATCATAATTCTCCAAAGGTGGGACGAATGTATTTTCTACAGATAAGACGCCAATCGATTCATTCAACCAAGATACACAGGTTCCGAAAAACGATGGCCAAAAGTAAACATTAACCGATGCTTCTTGAGAGTAGGTCGCCAAATCGGAAGCTCTCATTATTTCATCAGTCACAATTTCCACGAACAAGCAGCCATTCGTTCCGTCTATGCTAATGGGGCCATCTGAATCATACTCTCCTACAGAGACAACTCTGTAAACCAGAGTATCATTGTTCTCGATATCAGTTACATATACGTCTTCGACAGTTCGGTCGAGACTGCCTTCAAGTGTCTCTACGTCGGTCGAGACCCCCGATCCAGCAACGAAGTCTGCCACGTCTAGGTAGCCATCGTACATCCAATTGTCGTTCACGCGCCAAACTGGTACTTCAGAGCTGAAAGTAGTTCTTGCCTGTACTTCTAATCTAGAATCCAAATCGGGACCATAGGAAATTTCAGGTGAAATGCTCAGTGGGATGTTCATTGAAATAGGCGCTGTTGTGATCAGTGCCATTACAAGAATCGTGATTGAGGGCCGGCGCATGCCGCTGGATGTCGGTTTGCTCAATAACATTGGTCCGAGTCTCAGAGCAGATCTGCAAGCTCATCCTTTATTTGCTCAACAGCCTCTAAAATCTCATCCTTGTGACGAGCTCCAGTAATGACCATTTTTCCGCTTCCAAATATGAGACAAACAACTCGAGGATAATCAAGTCTGTAAATGAGACCAGGAAACTGTTCTGGTTCGTATTCGACTTTATCGAATGGTAAATGGAATGTTAGGTTGTTGAGATTGAGCTTCCTCGGGAGAGCAGCTAAGGGCTCTCCTTGCAGAATTCCTCTTATCCTCGGATCTTCGTTCTCAACTTCTTCATCAGTAGCCGCTCGAATTCCTCCGCCTTTTTCGTCGATGACCTTAGTGTTGATATCATCCATTCTGGCCACCTCACCATAGTCCTCTGGGTAGAAAAGAGAGTAAGTAGCCACCATGTTCTGGACCTCGATCTCAACGTCTTTCAGGTCCCATGTGTCGATTCCAGCATCTCTAAGGTCTCCGATCATCCTCTCGATTCCGGTTTGGATGTTGTCCTCGTTCTTTCCGCCAGTGCAAACAGCTCTTCCAGATCTAAACATTAGGATAGCTAACTTTGGGTCCACAACTCTGTAAACAACCCCGGGGAATTGTTCAGGTTCATATTCGCAATTTAATTGAATTGCAATGTCTGGTAGATCTAACTCCTCAGCTACCCTGGTCGAGGCTACAACATTAACTACGGTTAGTCTTTCTTCATCACTTAACATAGGACTTCGAATTAACTTTGACTTATAAATGATAATATAAAGAAATTTAACATTGGAAACACCTATTGTATTTTTTCCCGGTAGACTCTAACTCCTTCAGAACCAAGTTTTGACCTAAGCGGAACCCCTCCCGAGACCTCGATAGCTTCGGATACCCTGTCTGGATCACGAGTCAAAGCAACCATACAACCCCCTCCTCCCGCACCGGTTAATTTTGCACCAAGCGAGTAAGGTCTTGAAGCCTCAACCATCCGATCGAGGTCTGGCGTACTAACCTCCAATTTTTGTAACTTTTCGTGACAAGCATCCATGGCGATTCCAAGAGCTTCTAAATTACCAGCAGAGAGTGCGGTAAGTCCTGCATTAGTAATATTTGCAATCGCCTTCATTTCCTCTATCTTCTGAGGCATTTCACTAATCAGCTTGGCCACTTTGGCGACCATTCTTCCCGTGGGCGAGCCAACTCCAGAGTATCCAATCACCAGCCATGAATCGCTAATCCCCTCTGGAATATCGACCGCATTTATTGCCCATTTTCTCTTTCCCTCCGGGGTTTCAAGACTAGTATCGAACACATGCCTCGTTCCTGGTACCTTTACTCCTGAAACGACTACACAACCACCTAATGCGCTGGTGGCCGTATCCGTGGGGCTTGCCCTACCCTTCTGAGCAGTAGCTTCGGCAGAATGTGCTAATTTGGCCATCTTTATTTGATCCAGATCTTCGTCTGGGTAAATTAGCATATGCATAGCAGCACCAAATGCATTTGAGAGTGCAGCCGAAGACCCCATGCCCGCAGCTGAAAATAGGTCACTATGTACCTCTATGTCCAATGGTTTTCCCGAATAACTGTATACATTTTTCATTATATGGGTAATATGAGGGTGTTGGGACGGATCAAAATAAGACCCCCCCCAGCTTCCAGTTATCGGACTCTCTCAGGGAAACCGTGACCCCTTGGTCAACTGCAACCGCTACTGCAGGATGTCCAAAAACAACAGCATGCTCACCGAAAAGAATACACTTGCCCGGGGCGAAGGCTCTGGCCATATTCTTTGGCTGACCCATTAGGCCATGAGGGTTGGCCTACCATGCGGTTGATTCAAGGGCTTATTGTCTATCGCAGCACTATCAGGTTAACCTGTGCGAGGAGTCCCCGTGGAACACCCTCTTTTGCAAACATACGGCCCTTTGGATGGATGGATGATCCTCCTTGTGATGGGCGGAGCATCAATTGGATTCTTTGTCTACCAAGTTTCCAAAGCCACTAGACTTGTTTTAATCGGCTCATCCGACTCTAGATTTGATGCTTGGGGACCCAGGATGGTTGAGTTCGTAATTGGGTGGTTAGGTCAAAAGAAGGTACTCAGAGACAGGGTTGTGGGAACCATGCACGTTCTCATGTTCTGGGGGTTCCTAATGCTAGCTTCTGATATGCTCGATCTAGCCACCGCTAATGCGTTTTCAGGTAAGATTCTACCCGATATCCTAGTTGGACCTTGGAACGGAATGGTTGAGCTAGGATATACGATGGCGCTGATAGGGTGCGTGGCCGCATTGCTCAGGAGGGTAGTTTTCACTCCTGACAAACTCAAAGGCAAGTCCCAACTTGAGGGAAATGTAATACTCCTACTCATCTTCACAATCACTTCAACATCGTTCATGATCGAGTCAAAGGAGGACCCAAGTCGCTTTTGGGAACCGATCGGTTACCAAATCGGGCAACATGGTCTGGAGGACAGGACAGTAGTAATCGCATACTGGCTCCATATGTTGGCAATCTCAGTATTCTTGTTTCTCATCCCACTTTCTAAGCATATGCACTTAGTGATGGCGGTTCCAAATGTCTTCTTTCATGATACTGGACCTAGTGCAAAAATGCGACCTCTGGCAACCGATGATGATGGCAACGCAATACCACTAGAAGAATTGGACATCGACTCATTTGGAGTCAGTACCTACACCCAATACACATGGAGACAACTAATCGACGGATGGTCATGCACGTCATGTGCTAGGTGTCAGGACGTTTGCCCGGCATACGCTTCTGGAAAAAGTTTGAATCCGATGCAAGTAATTCATGATGTCAGAAATTACGCAAACGAGCATGCTCCATTGCTACTGAAGGGCGAGACCCCGGAGGAAACTATGATGCAGAGGATTACTGATGAGGCAGTTTGGGCATGTACAACTTGTAATGCATGTGTGGATGTGTGCCCACTCTACATTGAACACGTTCCCAAACTAACGGATCTTAGAAGGAACGCAATGATGGAGACTATGGAGTATCCAGAAATCCTGAATACGGCCATGGGCAATATAGAATCAGCTTCAAACCCTTATGGATTTGGAGAGCATGAGAGGGCCGATTGGGCTGCTGATCTTGATGTGAAAATAGGTGAACCGGCCGAATACATCTACTTTGTTGGTTGTGCTGCAAGCTTCGATGAAAGGAATCAGAAGGTTGCGAGGTCTACTATCTCATTGTTAAAGGAGGCAGGTCTTGACGTTGGAATCCTAGGAATGCAAGAAGGTTGTTCCGGAGATCCCGCAAGAAGAGCAGGAAATGAATACCTTTTTCAGATGCTTGCAGAGACAAATATGATGACATTTCAAGAGTTGGGTGTGAAGAGAATTATTGCCTCTTGTCCACATTGTTTCCATACTCTTGGAAAGGAGTATGCAGATTACGGGGGAGAAGATCTTGAGGTTTTCCACCACACAGAGATACTTTCGAAGCTACAGGAAGAAGCGAAGCTTCCCTATCTTGGAGATGTCCAAGGAGATGATGAAAGGTCAATCACGTTTCACGACCCATGCTACTTGGGGAGGATAGGTGGAATCATCGAAGAACCTAGGAACGTAATCAGTGGAGTCGACGTAGAGCCAGAAAGACATGGCCAAGACTCTTTTTGTTGCGGAGCGGGGGGAGCTCAGATGTGGATGGAGGAGGATTCAGACAAGAGGGTGAATGTGATCAGGGCAGAGGAGCTTTCCGATACTGGCTGCGATACCGTAGCTGTTGGATGCCCGTTCTGCTCGGTAATGGTAAAGGATGGCCTTGATGCAATAGGATCAGAGATGGAGGTATTGGACGTAGCTGAGATTCTGTGGGAGCAGATCCAGAAACGAGATGACGAGATTCATGGCAGGACCTAGCAGAGCTCATGATAGCGATTATCATAAGTCATTAGCATAGCCCGTAGTTATGGCAGAGCAATTCACCATGATGGGCCAGACAGTCCCTAGGATAGCAATCATTCAAGGATCAATACTTTCCGGTTGGGGCGCTTTAGCTTATTTTGTCCAGTCAGCTGACCCACCATCGGTCACTGCATTAATTCCAGCATTTATGGGACTTCCAATGATAATTTTGGGCGTATTGTCCCAAATTAATGATGCCAACAGGCACCATTACATGCACGCATCAATGCTTCTAGCTCTAGCGATGGCGCTAGGAGGGGCGAGATTAGCAGTTGGGTGGTCTGACATGTCAGGACTCGCTATAATCTCCCACTTATTCCTATTAATAGGTGGGATTTCATTCATAGTGATTGGGGTGATGTCTTTCAGGCATGCCCGCCTTGTCCGGGAGTCGGCGGTGTATGAATGAAGCCAGTTATCGGCATCACTTGCTTCATTCGAGACACGGTTGTTAGCACTGCATTTGGTGATTGGGAGAGACATGCAGCCGTACTCCCATCCGCATACATATCAGTAATCAACAAAGCGGGTGGGATCCCATTAATTATTCCGCCAGCAGGGGACATGACTCGGATTCTTGACAGTATTGAAGGATTATTAGTTTCAGGTGGCCCAGATATATCTCCGTCTAACTACGACCAAGAACCGGAAGAAATGACAAAGGAGTTTTTCCAAGAGCAGGATGATGCCGAGCTTGGATTGATCCGTGGCGCATTGGAAAGGGATATGCCAATCCTGGGAATATGTAGGGGTATGCAAATCCTTAGTGTTGCTCATGGGGGGTCCATGTATCAGCATCTGGACACAACACCAGGTCACGAGGGTCATGGGGCATTTGACGGAGGAACCTCAGATCATGGTGTGGAGGTAGTCGAGGGATCCCTACTGCATAGCCTAATGGGGAAATCAGTAGTGGTAAATTCAGCACATCATCAAGGAGTATCCGACCCTGGTTCACTCTCAATATCAGCCATCGCAGAGCACGATGGCCTCATAGAGGCCGTAGAAAGGGACGACAAAAGATTCTGCCTCGGTGTTCAATGGCACCCTGAGAGAATTGATCATGACCCATTGTTCACAAAGTTTGTAGAAACGGCGAGGGGTTGATGTTGGGAACTCCCCTCCACCAGTCCAGTGACACAGAGGGTATACGACACAAGATCAAGGTCAAAAAGAGACCTTGTTCCTTTAGAGGAGGGAAAATTGGGGCTATATGCATGCGGAATAACTCCTTACTCTCCCAGTCACATAGGGCACGCAAGGCAGGCTATATCTTTCGATATAATAGTCAGATGGCTCAGGAAGAGCGGATACATGGTCAATTACATAACCAACTTTACTGACGTCGATGATAAAATAATCTCTGCCGCTAATGAGGAAGGCATTGACTTCCTAGAGCTCGCAAACAGATATATTTCTGATTACTTCAATTGTATGGACGCATTAAATGTGATTCGTGCGGATGCCTATCCTAGGGTCACAGAGACTATTCCTGAAATCATCGCTATGGTTTCCGATCTTGTTGAGAAGGGGCATGCATACCAAGGGGGGGATGGTGTATACTTCGAGATTGAAACATCTCCTGGGAAGTACGGACAGCTTACTGGTCAAACGTTAGAAATGGTTCGAGCTGGAGCTGGTGGGAGAGTGGATAAGACTGGGTCTGGAAAGAGAGACCACAGAGATTTCGCTCTATGGAAGATGGCAAAGCCAGGAGAGCCATCTTGGGATAGCCCTTGGGGGCCTGGTAGACCAGGGTGGCATATTGAGTGTTCTGCCATGTCTCTGAAGCATCTCGGCGAGAGGTTCGACATCCACGGCGGCGGGTCAGATTTGATTTTCCCTCACCACGAAGCTGAGATATTCCAGTCAGAGTGTTGTCTGGGCCACGATCCAGTTGTACAATACTGGATCCATAATGGAATGATTAATGTCGAAGGAGAGAAAATGAGCAAGTCTCTGGGTAATTTCTGGACCATATCAGATGCCCTTGAGAAGATTGACCCCCTAGTTCTAAGATATTCCCTAATTAACGCACCCTACAGGCAGCCAATGGATTTTAATCAAGTGATGCTGGAAGATGCAAAGTCACACCACAGCAGATTAATAACATGCTACGGCGAAGGTCTTTCCACCGTTGGGAAAATGGATTGGAGGGAAAATAAATTTCTGTTAGAATGTTCTAAAAGCCTAAAAAAAGGGATGAATGACGACTTTAACACAAGGACAGCACTGGTCGAGGTACAGTCCGTGACTAAGAGGCTCAGATTTCTCTTGGATTCTGGAGACAAGGAAGAAGAAATCGGTGAGTGCACAGGATGGATAGGTGAGTACGCAGGAGAGGTTCTAGGACTACTTCCTGAAGACACCGGAGTCCTCTCTACAATGAAAAGCTCCGAGGGTAAACTCTCAGAGATTGCACCAATGGTGGAGGGGCTCCTCTCGGAGAGGGAAAAGGCGAGGGCTTCCAAGGACTGGGCTCGAGCGGACGAGATTAGAAATGAGTTATCTAAGGCCGGAGTTATAGTCGAAGATGGGTCCGACGGAGTCACTTGGCGTCTGAAATGAGTTGTGAAAGTGCGATATATCACCGACACATACGAGGTTTATGCTTCCGGGCGTTCCCACCAGAGCCCTAGCCTCTCTGACAATTGCATTTCTTGTCATTTTGCCGGGTTGTTTAGAGGAAGTAATTCCCTCCGATGAATCAATAAATTGGGACGATGGGTATTACCTAATTGACCCCAGTTCACACGAGGATACAAGAAATTTCACAGTAGCAGACCCACTTCAAAACCAGACTTGGGGTAACGCGACATGGACTGTTTTCGGAAATGAGCATGGTGGGAACTGCTGCGAGCACTATCTAGCAGCCACCAAGGAGGGTTGGATACTCAACTTTGGGGGGGAGTATCCTACATGGTCGGAGGATCGAGGATTAACCTGGCAAGAATACAGGCCAACGATTTTCTCCCAGCTTGGATGCAGGGAGTGGAAACCAACCGTTCCCGGGCAAGAGGGCTTGGGAGAGGGTAGCATCGTTCAGGCAACGAACGGGGACTTGATCTCAATGGGGTGGTTCCCATATCCAAGCACTAGTGGTGCGGACCAGTTCTACGCATTCTTTTACGATGCCGAGGATGCTGAGTGGAGTTGGTGCTTCAACAGGACTCCAGAACCGTTCTATGATCGGTCTTGGCAGGTAGAGATTGTCGGCCCAATAAATGGGGGTTTGTACGGGAACGGACCTTGGGCAAGTTTGGTAATTTCCAACTTTTGGCATCAAGTCCAAAACGTGGGTGGACAACTTTCGACCGACGGTTTGAACTACGACTATTTTGGCTTCCCAGATAGAGACGAGAACCTCGATATCATGGAGGTCGACTTAAATCCTCAGGATTTGGGTCAGGAGTGGGACTTTACCAAGCCACATAAGGAAATGAGAGCTTTTCCAGTCCCTTCCGGAGGACTTTATTTCCCGAATTACTTCATTGACGGGAGTGATGCATATCTTGACACTTCTCTGAACTGGTGGACTGGCGTCACTATGAATGGATCCTCCCTCCCATCTCAGTACTGCGCATTTGACTCTTCTACTGCGCTGCACTGTGTGAGTTCTGCTGGAAATTCCCTGACGCACATGCTTTCATGGGATGGGGGTGAGACATGGAATAACCAGACTTACAATCTCTCCGAAAGGGCTACTGATATAGAGGAGTGGGAGTTTCACTCTAGCGGTGTTCACGACCTGTTTGTTCTAAATGTCAGATTCCAGAGCGCCGAGGGGCCTGATGTGGATGTTGCCTACCATGTCAGAGGCTTCTCCGAAAACTTGGAACCGGATATTATCACCTACCTAGGACAAGGAGATTTAGATTCGACCTCCGGTGCTGGGAATGACATAAGGTTCGACTTTGCAAGTATGGGGATTTTACCAGACGGGGGTTCATTTATCGCTTATCACGACTCAACAGACCCCGACCCTTTGTTCGGCTTAGAAATGCAGCTCCCTCAGTCCTATGTTCAGGACATGTGACTCCATCAATTGCCACAATTTTGACTAGAATAAGGGCCACATCACCGAATCTGGAAAGAGATGTTGCTACCATCAATTTCAAAGTTGTCAAAATCAGATTTAGGATCCCCTTTGTTTAGTGAACTCTCGCCAGCCCTTGTTTCTGAAATCACGTGCTGCCAGTCTTCCTGATTCAGGGTCACGCCATATACCCACACTGACAAGTTGATTGTATCTTCCACTCGTAGGTCAAGCTCTTTCCTCTTTGCTTGGACCCTACGGGTTATGTCTCTTGCTATGCCCTTGGACAAGAGATCTTCATCAGTGTGCATGTCCAAAACTATGGACACATCTCCTTCCTCCAGAGATAATGTCTGGGCCGCAAACCCCTCCTTTTCGACTCTCCTGATTTCAATGTCTTCAATTGTTATCTCATATCCAGCTAAAGCCGCGATTCCCGCTTCTATCTCCAATAGCAGTGATTCGGGATCAGATTCGTAGAGCTCTTCAAGAACTGCTGGTAAGTCTGATCGGCATTTTCCACCTAACACCTTTCTGTTTGGCTCTAGCACCACTCTTTGGAAGGAATCAAGATCCTCCTCAGAGTACAAATGTTCGACATTAAGTTCCTCTGCCAGAATATCACTGAAACGGGAAATGTCAGGTCCGCCGATCACCCAACCAGTCCTGCAGGGGAGCCTCTGCCTTCTGCCCGACTCCACTCGAATTCTTCTTCCCGCCTCTGCAAGAGACCTGACTAGCGTCATCTCCTGTTCAAGAATCAAGTCCCTCGGGGGTAGGGATCTTTCAACTATATCTGAGCCCACTGGCCAATCTGCTAAGTGTACTGATGATCCGGTTAGCTCTCTGTGTATATGATCGGGCATGAAAGGAGATACCGGGGACATTAGTCTGCAAACGATTAGTAAGACCTCGTGTAATGTGTGCTGGCAAGCCCTTTTGTCCTTACTGTCGGCCTCATCCCACAACCTTCTCCTAGATCTACGTACATACCAGTTCGATAGATCATTTACAACGAAGTCCTCCAATCCTCTGCCTGCCTTGTGGAAGTCCCAAGAAACGAAGCTGGAGTGATAGCTATCCGCCATATCGGTTAACTTTGATAGCACCCACCTATCCAAAGAACTTCTTTCAGTCACCTCTACGAATCCAGAACCGTCTTCAGGGTCAAATCCATCCAGAGCAGCATAGTCTGCATGGAAGCGATACACGTTCCATAATGTCAAGAACATCTTTGCATAGGATTCTCTTACTCCATTCGGATCAAAATTTGTAGGTGACCATGGTGCACTTTGGGTGGTCATGTACCATCTGATTGAGTCAGCACCTTCTTTGTTGAAATGATTCCATGGATCTACCACATTCCCCCTAGACTTGCTCATCTTCTTACCGTCTTTGTCTAAAATATGCCCAAGAGAGAGGCATCTCCGGAAGCACGGTTGGTCAAATACAGAGGTAGAAACTGCCAGGAGTGAGTAAAACCACCCTCTTGTTTGATCCACAGCCTCGCAAATGTAGTCAACCGGGAACGACCCCTCAAAGAGCTCCTCGTTCTCAAATGGGTAGTGCCATTGGGCAAAAGAGGCACAGCCTGAGTCGAACCAGCAATCCATGACGTAGGGTTCCCTAATCATCTCGCCTGAGCAGCCCTTCTGAGGGCACAAGAGCCTGACATCATCTACATACGGCCTATGGAGCTCTGGTGGGATTGGGGAGGATTCTGTCTTCATCGAGCTCATCTCCTCGATACTCCCAACACAATGTTCCGTTCCGCAGTCCGGGCAGATCCAGACAGGAATCGGGGTTCCCCAGTACCGTTCACGGCTAATAGCCCAATCCTTGATGTTGGATAGCCATTCTCCCATTCTCTTGGTTCCTGTCCATTCAGGTGCCCATTCCACACTGGCATTGTGATCTAGTATCTGGTCCTTAACGGCTGTCATCCTAACAAACCAGCTGTCCATCGCGTAGTAGAGAAGAGGATGGTCTGTTCTCCAACAATGAGGGTAGTCATGAGTGTACTCGTGCTCCCTGTAAAGAAGCCCTTGCGAGTCTAAAAGATCGATTATCCTGTCATCGCAATCTTTCACATATCTGCCATCCAGAGATTCATGTACACCCTCAAGGAAGGCACCATCCATTCCTACGGTGTGCTGCGCAGGGAAACCAACCTCCATACCTAACCTGTAATCATCCTCTCCGTACATCACTGCCGTGTGGACAACTCCTGTACCATCTGTAGTTGTCACAAAGTCTGCAGCAACAATTGTCCACGCGGTCTGTGAGTTGCCCTTCTCCACAGCCCCTGGAAAAAGGGGCGAGTATGCCTTTCCAACGAGATCTGAGCCGTTGAACTCCTCGATTACTTCTGCGTGGTTTCTAAGTACGCTTCCGATTAGATCCTTTGCGAGAATCAGCTCTTCGCCAACTTGTGCTCCACCTCTTCCTTCCCAAGAGTCTGAAGGAGGCTCTGTTATCCTAACTCTGCAATAGGTTACCTCCGGCCCAACAGCCAGTCCAACATTGCCGGGCAGAGTCCAAGGAGTTGTAGTCCATGCTAAGACCGAGGCGTCATCGCCTTCGATTCGAAACTTTACAAAAACAGCTGGCTCAGAGACTTCTTTGTATCCCTGTGAAACTTCATGTGTGGAATAGCTGGTTCCTGTTTGGGGGCAGTATGGTAGAACTTTGTGCCCTCTGAATAGCAACCCCTTTTCGAACATCTGTTTCAACGACCACCAGGCGGACTCGATATATTCGTCATGCAGAGTGACGTAAGGATCTTCCATATCGACCCAGAATCCCATCCTCTCTGTCATTTCTCTCCAAGCTTCTTCGTAAGTCCACACACTCTCCTTGCACTTCTGATTAAACTCTTCCATCCCGAACTTTTCGATAGCTTCGTTCGACATCAGGCTCAGTTGTTTCTGGACTTCAATTTCCACAGGAAGACCATGGGTATCCCAACCTCCTTTCCGCTCCACAACATGCCCCTCCATTGACTTCCATCGACAGACCATGTCCTTGAACAACCTGGAAAGAACGTGATGAATTCCTGGCTTTCCATTGGCCGTAGGCGGTCCTTCCAGAAATGTGAAAGGCACTCCAGAATTCTTCCTTGAGTTTATCGACTCAGAGAATGTACCCTCCTCTTCCCATTTCTTTACGATCGACCCTTCGAGAGAAACCGGGTCAAGGTCACCAGGAGAAACAGGCACGCTCATCGGCCCACCGACCTATGGCTTTGTATTGAACTTGAGGGGACCGTTTGAGTTTTTGAAATAGAAATTGCAAGAGTTAAAATGCCCTATGCATCAGTTCAGTCTATGCCCGAGACGACTCGTTTAGACGTCGGGGGCATGACATGCGATGGCTGCTCCAACAACGTAAAGGCAGCTATTGAGCAACTGTCGGGGGTTGTCTCTGCCGTCGTTGACCACAATCAGGGTTTTGCAGAGGTAAGTCATGATGGAATCTCTAGAACGGATTTGAGCAGTGCGGTAAGATCTGCTGGATATACTGTGGATGGCTTGGGGGAAGAATTCCATTGGCGGGATGGGAGTGTTTGGAGACAATCCGCTCACAATACCAAATGGTGCCTACTCGGCTGCAGTATCGGAGACTTTGGAACCATTGCGGCATTTCAGTTCATTTTCACCGAATCCGGCTGGACCCCGATGATGATCATGGCACTGGCAATGTTCAATGGGATCCTGACCTCTATAGCTCTTGAGACCATTATCCTATCAGCTCAAATGGCCTTAAATGAAGCCTTCAGAGTCGCTATCGGGATGTCTCTAATTTCCATGATTTCAATGGAGGCGGCAATGAACGCCGTAGACTTAGTCTTGACCGGTGGAGCCAAGCTGACTTGGTGGGTTATTGTACCTATGCTAGTTGCAGGATTCATTACCCCATGGCCTTACAACTATTGGAGGCTAAAGAAGTACGGTGTGGCTTGTCACTGAGGTATTGAAATGACTGAATGGCTGCAAGTAGCGCAGGATATCTCTTCTTGGATCCGTCAGTATACCGAAAAGAACTCAATCAAAACTCTCGTTGTTGGGGCCTCTGGAGGTATCGACTCGGCAGTCACTTCGACATTGTGTGCTAATACTGGGATGGAAACTATAGTATTGAACATGCCAATATACCAAGACCAGTCTCAGTATGACCTATCAAAAAACCACATTGAATGGTTGCAGGCAAAATGGCCGAACATTGATGCACGTGAGGTGGATTTGACATCCTCATTCGATAGCTTCAGGGACGATCTAAAAGGCAATAAAATAACAGATCTAGCTCTTGCTAATTCAAGGGCTAGACTGCGAATGGCCACTCTCTATGCAATAGCCGGGTCTAATGATGGAATCGTAGTTGGGACAGGAAACAGGGTAGAAGACTTCGGAGTTGGATTCTTTACTAAGTATGGTGATGGTGGCGTTGACATATCTCCAATCGCCGATCTTTACAAATCCGAAGTCTACTCATTGGGCGAGGGGCTTGGAATATTGAAGCAAATTTTGGAGGCACCCCCAACCGATGGTCTGTGGGATGATGGGAGAACAGACGAGGATCAGATGGGAGCATCATACTCCGAGTTGGAGTGGGCAATGTCAGTTGAAGAATCTAAATCCACCCATAATCTATCTTCAAGAGAATTAGAAGTGCTAGGGATATATCGAAGGTTCAACGAGGAAAATAAACACAAGATGTCTCCAATACCGATCTTCCAAATGAAGAGAGACTAATCTAAAAGGAGGTCATCGATATGGATGAAGATCAGCCTAAAAGGGTGTATGTTAGGAAAAGCCGTGAACCCTACAGTGGAATGGTCCTTGAATCCGTATTCAGATTCCTAGTTAGAGCGATCGGAGTCATAGTCGCGTTGTCTCTAGCCGTGTTATTTTTTCCCTTTTTCTAAGGTTAATTGATATTAGTCACCTGTCTCTGCGATCTTGTACCTTTTTCTTGTATTCCTTGTTGGAATCTTCTTCGGTCCACCCCCCTAGGTGGAGTCCACCAGTTTTATGCACGCCCCCCCTCCTGTTTCCTTTTCTGGGTTTCCTGAAGATGTCCTTCTTCTCAGAATGCCTCGTGAATGCCTTAGGAAGCCCATCGTCACCCCTCTCCTGACCAGATAGAGAATATGCTCTCCAATCAGCCTTATTGGCGTCGACTTTTGTTATGCCAAGATCATCCTTTTCGGTTGAAAACAAATTAATAATTAGCCCAATAAGCATCAAGACAGTCGAACCACAGAGCATGCTTCTTCCTGTCGCGAGACCGGACCGAAACCATTCTACCAAAAAAGATCCGAAACTTACCTCTGGTGGCTCACTTTCCTGAACTAAACTAACGAAGTAATTCGACTCAAATGTGTAATTTCCCCAAGAACATCTGGGAAGCGAGCTATTCTCCGGATCATAACATATCTGTCCTACGTAAATCATTTCCTCTATGTCGTCTCTCTCGAACCCCTCAACGCATTTTTGGTTGAATCTTACTACTTCAGAATCTTCCGAGGAGTTGTTAGAATCCTCAGTGAGAACTGTAATTTCAATCAATGAACACAAGTCGTAGAATCCATCTCCATCATCGTCCAAATAATCTCCAAAGGTATAGACTGCCCAACCAAGGGTTTCCGTGCCATAGTCTTCCAGAGTTAGGTTACCCCCCATCCCTGAGAAGTCCAACTCCACGTTTTCTTCATCCTCGGTATCAAAGAATGGAAAAGGCGTCGAGGTCGCAAAAAAGACGGTACTAACAAACATCAGAGTTCCAGAAATGGCTAGTGTAAATCCAGCTACAGGGTTCATTCAACCTATCTGTCCCAGCAGTATTGAATCAAGTTTGTTGCGCCGAGAACTATTGAAGTGCAGTATGCTAAACTATTGATATGATGGCGATTGACCATAATAATAGCCAAAATCTAGCCAATCTTCTTCGTCGGCGTGGAGCTTTCCTCGAAATTGAGATTCTAAAAAGTAGTAAGAAGGACAACAGTCCAGATGCCGTTGCAACAATTAGTGCATTGCCCCCCAATATCCAGGTCTGATATGACTCCGAATGGCTAATCTGGGATCTCTCTGAGCCCGCATAGATCATTGCTAGAGAAGCGAGGCTTACTACTTGGCCAATCAGTAGAATAGCAGCAGAAGACTCTCCAGATGACCTGCCCCAGTTGTGAGACTTGGGCTTCCATTCTTTCGAAGTCATTTTTTCCTTGTATGAAGAATCGTCCCTGTTGGACCACCTAGACCTGGGCGAAACCCCCATGGTGGTCGAAAATCATGAAGATATATTGGCTTGTTGATGGAACATAACTTACACAAGTCGAACTCTACAGGGATGGTCGTGGATTATCTCGAGCTGACTGAGACAGCCTCCCTCGGAATGTGCAGCTTAGCGGTCTTTCTATGGATGTCAATCGGATCACTTTCTAGAACTCAAAGAAGCGAATTAATAGCTCAAAGGGTAATCGCTGGTATTTGTCTTACTTCAGCGGCTTTACTGTTCCTACTGCACTACTCCGGTGGTGAGATATGGGGTTCTGACAACATAGCTAGACCCTTTGGGGTAATCGCAATAATAGTCGCCTTATCCTCAATGATGAACATCAAGGGTAAAGATGTGCAAGGAGAAGCCAATCCACACAAGATAATGAAAGCAAGAATCGAGGATGAGTGATTTACTCAGCGTTCAACTTGTCATCAATGAAAGACCTCATGTATGCTGGCAGCTCTCCATTCACGAACACCACATCGTTTACCTCTTCCAACTTCATTAGAGAATAATAGATCTGCATAGCCGTCATTGGTGTTGCACTGCAGCCCGTGCATCCCCCTTCGAGAGAAATCATGATCACTCCGTCAGTAGTATCCATCACGTTAACCTCGCCATCATGAGCATCCAGAACCGCCTGTACAGGGCCCACCGAATCTAGAATCAGCTGCTTGTCAACCATTGCTATCGGGCTTATGAGGGACCGGGGGTCTTTCAAACAATTGCCCCTGCGGAGTCTGAGAACATGGTTACGAAAATTATTCTGATTGACTTACTGGTGGAAAGATCGGAGTTCGGCCATGGAGGAAATCAGGAAGTGGTCTATCCTATTGCCAAGTTTGGCCCGGTAGAGGTTATTCTCCTAACCCCACAAATGCAATCAGAAGAATCTGGACTTAGGGCAGAAGAAGAAGGGCTAGCACCTCTTTCCGTGCTTGACGTCCCCAAATGGGACGACGAATTCCCATTTTGGCAGGAGTGTAAGTTGGAATTGGCAGGTAATACCGTTAACTTCGGGAGGTTTGCAATGCCATTACATGGGGAAGATGAACGAATTGCCAATTGGATTCAGAGAATTTCGCCTGATGCGGTAGTCTGTAGTGGATCTAGGAGAAATGTCTCAACTTGGGAGGGGTGGATGGATGGCGCAGCTTCTTTGCTTCGGAGCTCGTCAATGACCGGTATCCCGACACTTGGCATTTGCTTTGGCCACCAACTCCTCTGCAAATCTTTGGGCGCTAATGTCGAGAGGGCAGATACATTTTCTAGCGGAGTTTGGGACTTGGAATTAACTGATTTGGGCAAATCTGATGTCCTATTCTCATCTAGGAGAAGTGGAATTAATGACTCCCCAGTGGCTCTTTACTCTCATCAGGACCATGTTACCTCGGTGCCAGATGGTTGTACTCTACTAGGTTCTGCAGATCATAACAAAGTTACAGCTGTCAGAGTTAATGATGACCAAGGAAACCCTCTACAGTCATGGGGGGTACAATTTCACCCGGAGGCTGCTAGGGCTAGGGTGAACCGGGCATTTGAATGGGGCCACATAACAAAGGAAGAATTAGACTCATTCCAGAGAGATCATGATGGTGCTGGAGTCCTCAGCTCATTCGCTTCGGTCGTGCAAGCCAATCTAACGTAATGCACTATGGCGCATTTTGGATTGGATTTGGATTAAATACGCCACTCTTTTCGCCCGGCAGAACTGATGGTGGAATAATGGACGGAGAACAAATAGGTATACTGGGTATTGCAGCTGGACTTTTCGGATTGGCGGTTGCATTCTTCCTGTACAACAAAGTGAACTCGATTGAGATAGAGAACGAAACTGTGGCCAAGATCACGGGAAGGATACAGGATGGAGCAATGGCATTCTTGTTTGCAGAATATAGGATGCTGTCAATATTTATTGTTGTAGTGGCCGCTTTACTGTTTATCGGTCCGGAAGAAGACGGCCTGGGTCTGGAGACAATGATAGCTTTCGTGATTGGTGCCCTTTGCAGCGTTGCAGCTGGGTTCTCAGGAATGCGATCTGCCACCAGTGCCAATGGTAGAACTGCACAGGCTGCTGCTGACGGGGGGCAACCAGAAGCTCTGACTACATCATACAACGGCGGTGCCGTGATGGGTCTCGCAGTAGGGGGCCTCGGGCTCTTTGGGATTTCAATTATGTACTATTTCACAGAGACCGAGTTTCTGACCGTTGACAATATCGCAGGTTTCGGAATGGGCGCATCATCCATAGCTCTGTTCGCTAGGGTTGGAGGTGGAATATACACCAAGGCTGCAGATGTAGGAGCGGATCTGGTTGGCAAGGTCGAGGCTGGAATCCCTGAGGATGACCCTCGCAACCCCGGAGTTATAGCCGACAATGTCGGAGACAATGTTGGTGATGTAGCAGGTATGGGGGCAGATATTTTCGAGTCGTTCGTTGGAAGCATAATTGCGGCAATGGTGATAGCTTATGCCGCAAAAGAGACATTGGGCAGCGATTACGTGATGATTCCTATTGTCCTTGCTATCGTGGGATACATTGCATCGATTGTGGGGGTTTTCTCAATAACGGCCATGAAGAATATGGATCCAGGAGCAGCACTAAGGAATACAACTTTCATTGGTGCTGGCCTTTTCATCGCCGGTGGATTCGTTGCACTGAACTATCTTGATCTTGATACAACTGTGATTCAAGCTGTAGCTATAGGCGCACTAGTGGGCATTCTAATCGGTCTTGTCACGGAATATTACACCGGAATAGAGGATGTCTTCGGCGTCAAGGTCCAAGCTATCCCATACATAGGTGAGGCCAGTAAAACTGGAAGTGCTACCAATGCCATAGCCGGTTTAGCAGTTGGGATGCAATCTGTTTTCATTCCTGTGCTACTGATGGCCGCTGGAATCTTTGGAGCCAATCATGTCATGGGCGGTGGAGATGCTGGATTGTATGGCATAGCCATGGCGGCAATGGGCATGCTCGGCACTGTTGGAGTCACAATGACCGTAGATGCATATGGCCCAGTTGCTGACAATGCTGGTGGAATAGCCGAGATGTCGGGACTTGGCGATGACGTTAGGGAAATCACAGATGGGCTGGACTCCATAGGAAATACAACTGCAGCTATTGGAAAGGGCTTCGCAATTGGAAGTGCAGCGCTTACCGCACTCGCTCTTTTTGCGGCCTTCAAGACCAGCGCAGACCTTCAGGCAGCAGACCTCAGCCTGACCGAGCCGCTTGTAGTGATCGGGCTGCTGGTGGGGGCATCGCTTCCTTTCGTGGTTGCTGCTATGACAATGAAGTCAGTTGGTAGAGCTGCAGAGGATATGATTACCGAAATAAGGAGACAATTTAGGGAGATCGACGGACTTTTGGAAGGAAGAGATGGAGTAGAGCCTGACAGTGCAACATGTGTCGAAATATCGACCAAAGCTGCACTTAGGGAAATGGTCATGCCAGGTGTTGTTGCAGTGTCAGCACCGGTAATTATCGGTATCTTACTGGGAAGCGCGGCTCTAGGTGGAGCCCTAGCCGGAGCGACTGCGTCCGGAGTTCTAATGGCCCTCTTCATGGCTAATGCTGGAGGAGCATGGGACAATGCGAAGAAGGCAATTGAGCAAGGTCACATAGATGGAGCATCAAAAGGTGACGAAGCCCACAGCGCCGCAGTTGTTGGGGACACAATAGGAGACCCTTTCAAGGATACTAGTGGTCCATCACTGAACATCCTAATCAAGTTGATGAGTATCGTCAGCGTCGTGATAGCCGGCCTTCTAACTAAGACAGGAGAGCTAGGTGCGCTTTGATTCCGGGAAGCGTCAGACTCATGAGGCCCTTGTTCACGTGGCATAAATGATGAAAGGCGGAGCAGTTGCTACTCTCATTGTTTTGCTAGCTTCCTGTTTGTCAGGTTGTGTTAGTGGTTCCGATACAGAAAAAAGAGGCGATCAGGGACCTATTGATGTTCCATCTTGGGAAGTTGGAGACTGGTGGCTATACACCTTCTCTACGCCTGAATTTAGTGATGACACAACTAGGCTTGTAGTTGCCAGTACGAGTGAAGAGGATGGTACGGCATATATGCTGGCAATCTCCAGCTTAACAGAGGCAAGGAGGCATGCAGTATTGAATCACAACCCGTTTCTTGGGAGGATCACCCACACCGATCTAAGTGCATTTGAGAACGGAGAGCCCCAAACAGTTCTCAAATTTCCATTAGAGGAAGGAAACTCATGGTCATTTACCCTATTTTCTGTCGAGTGGGAAGCGATTGTCTCGGATTTGAATGGAGGTATAGTCACAGTATTCGCAACATCTAATGATGGCTCAAGATTGGACTATGTTTTTGATAGTGAAGCGGGATTCTTCTCCACGTTTGTTTGGAAGGATCAATCGGGCATAGATAATCTCAGAATGATGCTGTCAGATAGGGGGGAAGGGCACACGGGGGATGTATACTTCGTAAGGGGTGGAGACTGGTTTAGCAATACTTGGGAAGATACTGGAACAGACTTTGAATTTAGGGATACCTTCCTGGTCAGTGACCATCCCTCCGACGGTGGCTGGGATGAGATGATTTACTTCCTTGATGCAGAAAGTGGCGCGGGATCCACGATAACTATGACTCTACGGGACCACTTGTCAGTTTCCGCTCTTGAGAGGGTATGGGGTCCAGGGGCCAGTGAGATAGGGACTCTAGGTACTATTCCATCTCCCTCAGAAGAGTACACTCTGACAGCTACATTCACAGGAGGATCTACATTCTTGAGGATCATGATTGCAGGTGGGATAACGGAATCATGGAGCCTCTAGACGTATTCGATTAAATGGTCCGAGCCCCCTACAAAGACCGGTTCTTCGCCTCTCATATCGAAGACAACTGGGACCGTTCTGTGACCTGTCACAGCAACTACCTCCTTTCTCAATCCATCAAAGCTGTCAAGATTTACCTCGATGTAACTAAACCCCTTCGAATCAAGGGTTCTGAAAGCCCTCGTGCAATAGGGACATATGGTCTGAGTGAAGACAAGGAAATCCCGATCGGCGCCTCCGATGATCTCATGAAGACGTGACAGGATTCTCTCCCCCTTGCTCCTTTTTCAACCAAACAGACTCTCCCAGATCATCTATCTCATCCTCTCCTGTATCTCTTCCCTCCAATACTCTGTCAGTCTCATTCTCATCAATGAAGAAGAGGAAGAATGTAGTCACCAGTGTAAGTGCAGCTCCGATGTATATTGCAGAGGTATAGTTGAATATCGAAATCATCCTCTCAGTTAATGTGTATGCGAATACTACCGAAGTGTTCAGTATGGACATGTAGGCAGTAAATTGAGTTCCGCCTACTTTGCTCCATGTCAATCTCATACAAAGAGAAATTATGCAAATTAAGGCTATGCCCGCTACAAAATACTGTCCAATGAGATAGACAGTCATAATGATCGTATTGCCCCAGAAAGGCTCTAGGAATGCAAAAGTAGCGTTTGCAAGAGCGAGAACCACAAATGACACCATCGCAACTCTGCGAATCCCGAACTTGTCCCCGAGAATCCCTCCAATTATTTGTCCAGTAACGGAACCTAGCAGCGCTATACCCCCCACAATCCCATTATACTTCTCTTGTGACCACCCAGCCTCGTTGATGAATATATCAACGTAAATTGGGCTAGTGAAATAATACAGCTCTCCAAGCAAGCCAGCAATAACAAGTAGGAAAGCAGACCTTACCGAGAAGGCCTTGGTGAGGTAGAATGAAGTTCTGGCAATCGTTATTCTACTAGACTCTGGTAGCAAAAGGAAGGGGTTGGGTAATGATGCACTTTGTTCCGAGTCAGAGAATCTTGAGTAAA
Organism: uncultured Candidatus Poseidoniales archaeon; assembly: GCA_902573115.1. Classification (GTDB taxonomy): domain Archaea; phylum Thermoplasmatota; class Poseidoniia; order Poseidoniales; family Thalassarchaeaceae; genus UBA36. The sequence goes on along the minus strand of CACGIM010000002.1, from coordinate 44,528 downwards.
CTACCGAGAAGACTGAAAGCAAGATTAATGCTAAACTGACTCTATTGGTTCCAGACCACGGCAAAATATCCAGCCCTAGGATTTTCTTGCCTTCCAGTGCGGGAAACCCTTCTCTCACATGTTTTCCGAAGGTCCAATCCACTGTAAAAACGTCAATTACGAATCCAAAGAGCCAAATCGAGATTCCAAGAATTGCGAAGAATGAAGCGAAGGAAACAGAGTCTTCAGCTATACTAAATCCGACTGTTCTAGCAACTCTAAACTCATCCTCCTCTTCCCAGGGAGATAGATCCGACTCATCTACAACTTCTGCGATCAACGCCTCCGAATCAGCTCGATCTTCAGATGAATCAAGCCCTTCATGTGATTTGGACCATGGGAAAAGCTTCACACCTTCCTTTTCCACCATAGTTAGTGGCACGACAATAATAATCGCTAGCATTACTAACTGAGCTGCAATGACTCCAGAGATACCAATCTTCGATATCAGTACACCCAAAACGGCACCTCCGAAGATAATCCCGACCCTCTTTGCAGCGAACATGAGTCCATTTACTCTGGCGACCTCATCAGGCTGCAAAACCTCAACAGCTAGAGCGTCCGTAGCGACATCCTGCATCGATGCGAAAATGTTGTGAATGAACAGAATCCTCGCAACAAGATCTATTTGCCCATTCAAATCAGAGACCAGCAATAGGGAGCCCAGTGATATGGCCATCCCTGTTTGTGCGAATAGAATCCACTGTCTTCTGGGGCCGTACCTTTCCACATACACTGAATCAACTAGCGGCCCCCAAATCCACTTGAATGTCCAAGGGAGAGACACGGTTGCAAATAGAATAGCTATCTCTGGGACTGAGACTCCGTTTGAGACTAGGTAAGCTGCAAAGGTAACTATGGCGAATCCAGAAGGAAGTCCCTGTGCAAAATACAGAACACAAAGAGTCAGTACCCTCTTCACTGAGTTATCAGTTATCGTGCCACCCTTGCCCAGCTCTTTGAAACCATTAGAGAACCTTTCAATGATAGTCTGATAGTCTGACTTTTCCAAATCGGCCGAGGACATTTTCGAATCGTCTTTGTCAGAATCTTCCTGATCGAACGTCCACGCCTCTTTCCTTCCAATGAAGACAACCAAAACAATTGCAACAATGAATGGAATGAAGAATGTAATAGGGCCTAAATTCACCAATCCACCAGGCGAGGATGAGCTTCCGGTTGCTTGCGCATCGACCAACACAACCCTGCGAGCGTCAACTGGTGACACACTGTCTTCAGAAACCGCTAGTCTTGCGTAAATGGTGGAGTTCCCCGATTTTTCATGAGGATCCAATTTGATGCTCCACGATGACCAGTCCCCATTTATCGATAGGTCAGCTGCTACAAACCACTCTCCCCCTCCTACCTTAACCTCGACGCTACCAGTTCCAGGTGCGGCTCCGGAGGATGTGCCAGTAACATAGCTTTCATTACCAATTTGTTCTAGAGTATTCACATCCATAGAAACATTGAGTGAACGATCAATGCTTCCGGCCGCTTCGACGAAGGCAGTGGGGTCTGCTTGCCCATAGCCGAACTCGTTATCCGGACGACTTTCTAATATGCTGCAATCATTAAATCCAGGGTCATTAAGTAGCTGAATTTCTCGCTCTATTGCGTGGGCTGAGATAATATCCTTGAACTCGGAAGGGGTTAAATCGGGATTTGCCTGAACCATCAGAGCAGCGATTCCTGCCATTAATGGGGTGGCCATACTGGTGCCTGACTTACTTGTGTAACCATCTTGGGTCGCCGCATCTGGGGCCATTATATTGGATCCGATTGTCGCAACATCAGGTTTTACCCTAAGATCGGAGGTATACCCCCTACTACTGTATATGGCTAAACCTAGATTCTTATCCAAACTTGCTACCGTGACTGGCAGCCTCGCATCTCCGGGACTATCTATTGTGTTGCATCCCGCGAGAGTCGCACCTCCAAACTCGTTACCAGCAGACAAGGTCGTGATAATTCCCGCCTCCACGACCATGTCCATCTGACGACTCCAAGCGGAATTTCCGTCGTTATCGAGATGCAATTCTAATTGCTGCTCGCCAAGAGAAGACGTTACGATATCGATACCATACTTGTCTTTGTTGTTTATTGCCCATTCCGCTCCTTGCATTACATCTTCTATGTCACCATCGCAACATCCCAAGATATTGATCAGATACGCGCCAGGAGCTGCCCCAACGTACCTAAGACCTGTACTTGAGTCACTTTGCCCTCCCCCAGAACCAGCCGCTATTCCAGCTACGTGAGTCCCATGTGTACCCGAATCATAAGACGTCGAGGGATCCTGTTCCTCGTCGGTTATAACCGCGTCAAAGAAAGCTATGATTTTAGGGTCACAGTCTGAAGGAATTGGTTCAGGTTCGGGGTCAAGAGGATCAGGCTCGGGAGGATCATCTATGCAGGTAAATGGATCGTCATCCATGTCATTTAGACCTTCATGATCCCCCCTAACTCCAGTATCCAATACTGCGATCACAGAGCCCGTTCCATCTAACCCCAGATCCTGCCAAACCGAGTCTACTCCCATGTTTGGATTCGCTTCATGCATATTTGTTTCTGCAAGACCTAGATCCTCAATCATCACTACCCCTGATAGGGATCTAATCCCATCTTCCCTGACGATTATATCGAATGGTGCCGAAGCCGAAACCGTGTCAAGGTACTCGAATCGGTGGGTCACTTTCACCCCAATAGACTCCAAAGCGTAAATATCCGCATCTGTTGGATGATGATCATAATCCACGAAAACTCTTGCACTTCCATCTGGAGCCCTTTTCCACCAATTTCTTTGGATTTCCCCTGGTTGTTCAATGAGCCACTCCAGACGATCGTCTAGTGCGTTGTGATCCTTATCTCTGCTCCATTCTGTCCACCATTCTCTGTGGATCTCCAGCTCTACGCTAGGGGACCAAACGCCATCTGCATCAAATCCCCCAATTCGATCTTGCTCTTGATGAATGGAAGAGGAGCTTAATGGCGCTATGAGGATGAGTAGTATCGTCGAAGCATACACAGCTCTGCGTGCGCCCATGATGCCCGGAGACCAAGGTTAGGTTTGAGCGTTCGGACTATAGTATCATGTTCCTAGCATTACACCTTCATCCTCAAAATCCCAATCAATAATTTCCCATCCGGCATTTCTAAGCGCTTCGTTGGCCGTATCCAATCCAAAAGGAGAACAAAGAATAGCCGAACATCCACCTCCGCCGGCTCCAAGTGCTTTCCATGCTGCGACCGACCCATTTTCGATTAGAGGGTATACAACTGAGCGAAATGGATCATGAATCTCGGGATTAATCAAATCTACTCCTTTGCAAATCTCACCTAATGAAGTCACCACCATGTCCCTTCTATCCTGCTGAAGTCCAATAGCCATAGGTTTGACCGCTCCTCTGATTCTGTGTAGTCCTTCCAATGTTTTGCCCTCTCCCCTGGAATAAGACTCCCATACAGACCTCTGCATTTCGCCAGAATTTCTTGAAATACCGGAAAATGAGATAATTAGGTGTTTCTTCAACCAATTTTTTGCAGACTTGGCTGGCTCAAATGGCATCTCTTCGACTGAATCTCCAAGGAAAAGTAGGTGATTGAAACCCCCCAAAGCAGACGCCCACTGGTCTTGTCTACCACATAAGTTGCCGCTTTGATATTCCATTTTGTGGGCCTCCTCTGCCATTATCCTTGGCCCAGAAGCCTCCTTGGTAGAAGAAAGTGCTGAAATCGCCACATACATCGCCGAGCTAGTACCAAGTCCGGACCCCCTTGGAACCGGGAAGTCAAACTCCAGAGGATAATCTGTAGATTTCACATCACGTGTTGCAACAACTCTCTTGTTTATTGCAAAGTTAACAACTTCACCTCCAAAATCCGAAGGGAAAGGCGCTACATCAGTCCATCCTCCGGCAAGATCTACCCTTAGGGGTGCTGAAGCCTTCACGATATCCACCATACTTTGCGCTACCGTCGGTAAACATGACTTTTTCTAGACCGAAAAGAAAGGGTAGGTATGACCCCTCCGGTAGACATGGAGTCGGAGGTAGGGAGAGCGATAGCTGCATTTGCAACAGGAAAACCTGTAATGGTATTCGATTCAGATTTCAGAGAAAGGGAGACCGATTTGCTGTGGCCAGCTAGTGCTGCCACTCCTGAGGTGATCAGAACACTCAGAAATGACTGCGGTGGGTTGTTATTCCTTGCGATAGGAAATGAGATTGGCGAGATCTTTGGGTTACCTTGGTTGCAAGATATTCACACTCATCCAACTCTTGTAGAAGAGAATCCCGTTCTTGGTAAACTCATTACCGATGACCTCCAATACGACAATCGATCGGCTTTCACGCTCTCATTGAATCACAGAGAAACATTCACTGGAATCACCGACAGAGATAGGGCACTTACGACTAGAAGGTTCGGAGAGCTCTCTGGGGAGATGATCGGAAGAAGTAGCGAAGATGCCATTACGGCATTTGGCTTAGAATTTAGGACTCCGGGACACATACCTGTATGCAGAGAGGCTCCTGGCGGCCTGAAGACTAGACAAGGCCACACAGAATTGGCGGTTTCCATTGCCAGACTTGCTGGAATGGTGCCCTGCACGATAGGGGCCGAAATGCTAGAACCGGAGGGGGATGGAGCTCTTTCTCTCGATGGCGCAAGGGCATACTCTCTTGCAAACGGAATTCCAATGATCACTGGAGAAGAAATTACTTCTGCAATTGATTAAAGACTAATTTGGAAAACAAAGGACTGTAGCATGGTTAGAGTGATGGCCGTTGGGATTTTTGATCTTCTGCATGCAGGGCATCTTCATTATGTTGAGCAGGCAAAGTCACTGGGCCATGAGCTAGTGGTCGTGATCGCCCATGATGAGACTGTAAGAATACAGAAACACGAGCCAGTCACAGGGCAGAATCTCAGAAGAAGGATGGTTGAGGGATTAAAGCCAGTTGATCAAGCAATCATTGGAAACCCTCCCGGAATACCGATTTTTGATATTCTGGAGGCCGTTAAGCCTGACATTATCGCTTTGGGATATGATCAGAAGCATTCTATTGACGCTATAAGAAACGGCCTAGAAGAACATGGTTATGGCCACGTACAGGTCACCCGGGTCGAAGGTCTCTCAGATGATCTTGATGGGACAAGAAAAATAATTGCAAGAATTCTAGATCTCTGGCCGGGAACGAAGGGCGGACCATATGAGGAGGATTAGTATGTTCACAGGAATTGTAGACGGAAAGGCAACTATTACCAATGTGGTTCAAAATGGCTCTATCTCGACTTTTTCAATTGACTTGGAGGGTTTCACTGAAGGATTGGAAATCGGAGCTAGTGTTGCTCTTGATGGGGTTTGTATGACTGTAGTTTCTCTTGATGGATGTATTGCTAAGTTCGATGCAATTGAGGAAACTCTTGGCAAATCTACTATGGGAAATAAAAAAACAGGAGACATTGTTAATATCGAAAGGTCACTGAAACTAGGAGACGAACTGGGGGGGCACATTCTATCAGGGCACATTTTGACTAAGGCCAGAATAATGGCTAGGGATCATGTAGATGATGGAATTAGCTTAGTTTTGGAAAATCCAGACTCTTGTAGGCCATTCATACTTGAGAAGGGATACATAGCGGTTGATGGTATGTCTCTCACAGTCGGGGAAGTTTCAGAAGACGTGTTCCATTTGTATATCATTCCGGAGACGATAAGGGTGACGACGATAGGTGATAAGCAAGTCGGACAAGAAGTCAATATAGAGGTTGACTCAAGAACTCAGGCAATAGTAGAGACAATGATGAGAATGGAGGAAAATAAATGAATTTGGGAATAGTTTGCGGATCCTTCCACAGAGAAGAAGTCGAAAGTATGTTAGAATTCGCCATACAAGAAGCAGAGTCAAAGAATTGGGTTGTTTCTGAAATCATTTGGGTCCCAGGTTCAATGGAGGCACCCTTAGCACTCGATAGGATGCTAAAGAAGGATAATGTAGACGGGGCGATAGTCCTTGGCATAATTGAAAGGGGAGAAACAGACCATGGTCTGGTCATGGGGCAGTCAGTGACCAAAGCAGTGATTGAGCTTCAGATAACTCACAACAAACCTATCGGACTCGGAATCATCGGCCCCGGGGCAGAACCCCAGCATATCGGACCTAGGTTGGAGCCTCACGCCAGAGCAGCAGTAGGTGCTGTCGCGGCAATGTCCGAGTAACCGATTCACTCGCCGGGCAGCCTCACTTCTGGGAGATCAGTTGATGTGGCTGACTCCATTTGTTCTACGGAAATCAGTGGCGTCAATTTCCCATTGAAGACGCCGGATGCTCCAACGTGGAGGGAGAATCTGATTGCCATAGCCTCCGATGGGATGTCTACTATCATTAAGAAGTCCATTGTACCATAGGCCCAGTAGTACGCTTCCAATGACCCTCCCATAGCTTCCGCGCTTCTTTCTGCTTCCTCGTGGCGGGCCTTTCCTCCATCCTTTAGAAGTCCAGCTACTCCTTTTTCTGTGTAGTTTCCAGAATACATGTATTTTGGCATGATACTGGTTTATTGGGATTGATATATTATTATTTTCCATTTGGTTTCTGAAGTATGACGACTCTCAAGATTGAAAGGATGTCGGGTGTCTGGAGGGCTTATGGGCGTCGACGTACGAAACGTGATCATCGTTGGTTCGGGGCCTGCTGGATACACCGCAGGTTTGTACTCTGCAAGAGCACTCCTCGAACCATTGATGTTTGCAGGGTATATGTCTGGGGGGCAATTGATGCTGACTTCAGACGTCGAAAATTTTCCCGGATATCCGAAAGGAATAGGTGGGCCTGAGATGATGATTGACATGAGGGAGCAAGCTGAAAGGTTCGGACTTGAGATTCAGGACAAGAATGTCGAGAGAGTCGACCTGACGAAGCGACCGTTCACAGTTTGGGTCGAGGGGGAGGAATACAGGTCCCAATCATTGATTATCTGCACCGGAGCAGAGGCCATTTGGCTAGGTGCAGACGGCGAGGACGATCAAAAAGGCAGGGGGATCTCAACCTGTGCCACATGTGATGGTGCTTTCTTTAAAGATGAAGAAATAATTGTAGTTGGAGGCGGAGATTCTGCAATGGAGGAGGCAACTTTTCTAACTCGTTTTGCGAGCAAGGTCACTATAATTCATCGCAGGGATGTGTTTAGAGCTTCCAAGGTGATGTACGAAAGGGCCGCAGATCATCCGAAGATCGAGATAAAAACCCACAGACAGGTCAAAAGTTGGATAGCGGGAGAAAATGGACTAGAGGGCGCAATTCTAGAGGACCCAAGAGATAGAAAAATCGAGGAGATTAATTGCACTGGAGCATTCATAGCAATCGGTCACAAGCCAATCACAGCTTTCCTGGAAGGGCAGCTAGAAACCGATGATTCTGGTTACATCCTTCCTCAGGAACACACTATGACCAGTGTCCCCGGGGTATTTGCGGCAGGAGATGTGGTAGATACGAGATACAGACAAGCCATCACAGCCGCTGGAATGGGTTGTCAGGCCGCTATTGATGCCGAGAGGTGGTTAGAGGATCAACACTGAGCTGAAGATATGGCAAAAGATCAATTGAGCCCAAATGAGCGAGCTAGATACGCGCGCCACATAATTCTACCAGATGTGGGGGAGGATGGTCAGAAAGCATTGCGCCAGTCATCAGTAATGGTGATTGGGGCTGGAGGCCTAGGATCTCCTGCTCTTCTATATCTGGCAGCCGCAGGAATAGGTAAAATTGGAATTATTGATGACGATGAAGTTGACATTTCCAATCTTCAAAGACAGATTATTCACTCCACATCTGATGTCGGCTCGTTGAAATCGGATTCGGCAAGAAGGAGTATATCAGAATTGAATCCTGGAGTAGATGTTGTGAGTTTCAATACCAGATTAAATGCAGGGAACTCTCTCCATTTGCTGGCGGGATGGGATGTTGTCATTGATGGTTCAGACAATTTTCCCACTCGATACACAATCAGTGATGCTTGTGAAATTCTGGGTACGCCATGGATTTTTGGAAGCATACATAGATTCGAAGGTCAGGTTAGTGTATTCAACTACAATAATGGCCCAAATTATCGAGATTTGTTCCCATCCGCACCATCCCCTGAGCTAGCTCCGAATTGTGCTGAAGCCGGGGTATTGGGCGTTCTTCCTGGAATTATCGGAACTATGCAAGCTAGTGAAGCGATTAAAATCCTACTTGGAATCGGCAAATCCCTATCCGGTCAATTGTTGGTAATTGACGTCAAAACAATGGCTACCCGACTACTAACTTACGGTAAAGACACAACAAGAAAGCCAATTACAGAAATGTCAGAAGAGCTTGTAATGGCCGCTTGCGAGCCCACACAAGATCCTGTAGATCCAACTTCCTCGAACACTTTGGAAATTTCCCCGATTGATTTCGTGAATAAGCGTGCTCAAGGTTGGAAACCTTTCCTTTTAGATGTGAGAAGAGCCGATGAGGAGGCAATTACTTCATTGCAAGGGACCGATTTGAGAATAATGCATTTGGAAGTCCCGTCGAAAATGCAAGAGTTGCCAAGAGATAATGACATTGTGGTATATTGCAGGACAGGGGTTAGATCAGATGCGGTTGTCAGATTTCTGTCAGATAATGGGTGGAGCAAGGAAAATGTGTACAATCTACTGGGAGGGATTCATCTATGGTCTGATACCATAGACTCATCAATAATAAAATATTAAGTGGTAAAATGGAATTAAGTTAATCTTTTTATTGTGGTTTCAAAGAATAATATACATGTAAAAGTAAAAGTATATATTTTATACGGTAAAAATATACTTAGTCTACCTTTTTATTGTGGTTTTAAACACAAATAAATCAATTTTGATGAAGATTTTTCGATAATTTATGAATAATGTGGTAAAAGACTATTCAATAATCCGAATAATTGTTGTAGTAGTATGTCTTGCCAGCCCTATGGGAGGGGTGAGGAGAGGAGTCTGGCAATGCCCTAAGTGTGGTTTTCATCAGACTTGGAAAATTAAATCCAATAACGGAAACAAATTAGATAGGCGCTGTTCAAGCTGCGGAAAAAGAGTCAGGGCCACCATAGACCGCTCTTCCTCTGGCAAGGGAAGGTCCAGAGAGGTTGTGATTTGGGAGAGAAAACCCAATACAAACATGGCAATACTACAAGAAGAGGCAAAAAAGAGGAACGAAAATAATGTTAGTGAACCATCAGCAAAACAACAGATTTACGGGGAGCCTGCTAAACAATCTGATTTGCCTGTAATTTGGGGCCTGGGTTGGAGCCCAGAATCCCCATTAGAGTTTTCAAGGCCGATCAAAGAGGATTCAGCGCGTAATGAGCTAATTAGGTTCATGGCCGAAAGGCATGATGGTTATCTCAATCTTGTATTGGACTGCTGGAATGAATGTGAAAAAAAGGAACAATTCAACGGGAAAGAGTTCCACGATTTTTCTATTTTTTTCGTTTCCAAACTCAGGGCAAAACTTTCAGATAGATTGCTCGAACCTGACCTCCTAGAGCTGGGGGGTCTGGAGGTTATTCCACTTAGGGGTGGTTATGTTCACCTTGCAAGAAGAGCAGAAAGATTCCTGATCGACGTGAGTCTTTGCTTGAGAAGAATTGCACATTCTTATTCGGTTACAATCGGTCAGAGAATTCAATGGCAAAAATGGATGACAAGAACAAGACTAGTTGATGAGCAACTAAAGGACCTATTTACCTCTGGTTTACCAGCTCCAGATGGGAGCAAATTTGGAGGAAAAGGATTCAGATCTACATGGCAGGAAGGCGTGGTTGCATGTGCCTCGGCACTGATTAGAGCAGTTGATCTTCCTAAAAATGAGTCCCATAAGGCAGATGTCGTCGCGCCCATGATCAGAGATGTTGGTCTTGCTTTGGCAATGGGGCAAACAACGATCGAGGTTCTTTCTGCCCAAATGGGTAAATCAGAATCATACATGAACGGTGGACATGAGGGATGTGGCGGAAGAGACTTACATATTGGGAACTGGGAAAAGAGAATCTTACCGCCCACCGCACCACTGCCAATAGCCAGTGCAACAACAACTGGAGTGGCTCTTGCTGCTAAGAGATTGGGAATTGAAAGGTTCCATCTAGCACCTGTTGGCGAGGGTTGCAGTAGCAGTGGAGAATTTTGGGAGGCTATGAATTTCGCGGGTGTTCGCGGCCTTCCAATTTGCTACATGATTCAGAATAATCAAATTGCCCTAGACACATTCGCATCTTCACAATCCGGAGCAGAAACATTCGGCGACAAAGGACACGGGATGGGAATCCCATCTTGGACAATCGATGGATCCGATCCAACTAGTTTCTATTCATCTACTGCGGTTTCCAGAGAATTCGCATTAAGCGGAGGGGGGGCAACTCTAATCCATGTCGAGACAATGAGAGGCTGCGGACATGCCCATCATCATGATGATTTGTATCTTGGGGCCGCTTCGGGTAATCCTCCGGGCTATGTAGATAGGGATTTGATTTCATATTGGTCAAATAAAGACCCTCTTCCGAACCACATGGAAGCTCTCATCAACATGGGCGTTAGTGAAGGAGAGCTGAGTGAAATGGTTGAGAAGGAGGAAATTGCAATCTTAAGGTCTAGGGAGCAATTAGAAAAAATGGAATGGCCCGAGGGAAACTCCGTTGTTATGGGCATCACTTCAATTCAGGACGCTTCCTCTCATGAAAATCAACTATCTAGAATAAATAGAGACTTAAAGCAAGTGGACCAATCATTGGCACCCGGAGAGCAATCAATCGAATTTTCCGATGCACCCAACTCTTGGAGTTATAGCAGGTCAATTCAGAATGCCATGGCGACTCTGGCAGATCAATTCGGAGATCAAATCGTATTTATGGGAGAAGACATGGAGGTTGCTGGGGCCTTCGGAATGAATCTTCCTTTGAAGTCGAAGGGCCATCACAAGGCCCTCCTGGACATGCCTCTCTCGGAGGCTATTATTATCCACTCAGCTACTGGAGCTGCATTGGGGGGCATGCGCCCCCTGGCAGAGATTCAATTTGGAGGATTTGCGGCACTTGCCCTCAATCCGTTGTTAAATAATACTGCTCAGCTAAGATGGAGGTGGGGGGCAGAGGTCCCCTTAACAGTTAGAATTCCATTGGGAGCTAAAACTCGAAGCGGCCCATATCACGCAAATATGATTGAATCCTGGATGGCTAATGATCCTGGATTGATTTTGGTCGCCCCAAGCAATCCACAGGATGCATATGATTTGTTGATAGAGTCCCACCAACTTCCAGATCCTGTCGTTTTCCTAGAACACATTGGACTTTACGGTTTGAGAGGTGGATTGACTGGTTGGGGGGATAATATCAACCAAATAGTGGATACAACTGCTGTCCAAAATAGGGTTTCAAAAGGGCAGCTCTCAATTGGAGAGGCGCGAGTTCTAAGAGGTGGTAGAGATATAACAATAATAACATGGGGAGCTATGGTCCATGTGGCTCTAAGAGCATCAGAAGAAGCTGCAAAAAATGGAACCGAGGTTGAGGTCATCGATCTTAGAACTCTACTTCCTTTTGATGCAGATACATGCATCCAATCTGTAATCAGGACCGGTAGGGTGATAGTTCTGCAGGAAGCCCAATGGACCGGGGGTTTTGGGCACACCGTGGTCAGTAGGATCGTAGAGGAGTCATTTTGGAGATTAGAGTCTGCTCCCGTGGTGGTGGGAGCACTTGATACCCCAGTACCCTTCTCTCCAACCTTGGAGGACCATACAATCCCAAGTGTGGAGATTGTTCTGAGACATATTCGGAAATCTGTGGATTGACTCAATCAGTCTTGGAATACGAAAACAGTAATCTGTAAACGATCATGGGCCGTATTGTGGAACAGACCCTGTTGGACGTTTTGTTCGTTCTATCTGGCTTTGCCTTGTTGATGGGAGGTGGAGAGGGATTAGTACAGGGGGCCACTAGAATATCGGAAAACCTCAGCGTTTCTCCATTGGTAGTTGGCTTCACCGTGGTAGCAGTGGGTACTTCCCTGCCAGAACTAGCGGTCGCTTTAGCCGCAATAAGTGCCAATACCCCAGATATTGCAGTTGGAGGTGTTCTAGGTTCTAATGTCGCGAACGTGATGCTGGTCTTGGGAGCAGCAGCCGTATTGGGGGCTAATTCTGATACAGAAATAGGAGTAAAGAGAGATGCTTTGGCAGTAGTTGCCGCTACTCTTTTCATGGCCATATTCGTTTATTTTGGCAAAGTTCCCTTTCTAGCAGGGATCGTTATGTTAGCGTGCCTGATCGGTTACTACTACTACACCTACTCAGTTGCAATATCAGGTGAAGATGTGTATGAGTTCGAGGACTCATGGCTTCCAAACAAAATGTCCCTTGCTATCCCAGCCTGTGCTTTGGGCGGTGCAATGATATGGTTCGGTGCAGAATTACTTGTCACGGGCTCGACAAATATTGCTGAGACTTTCGGAGTCTCAGAGGCTGTTATTGGGCTCACAATGGTAGCACTGGGAACTTCTTTGCCCGAACTGGCTGTTACATTAGTGGCCGGATTTAGAGGGCAAGGAGGGGTTGCCGTCGGAAACGTACTTGGCTCCAATGTGATGAACATCATGGGGATAATTGGGATTGCAAGTATTGTAGGGAATGGAATTCCTGTCGATGTAGAGTTTCAAAGAGACATCTTAGTAGTGATGGCAACATCAGGATTCATAGTATGGATGCTCATATCTGAGAAGGAGTTTACGAAAAACATTGGAACAATGATGATTCTTACTTACCTAGTTTACATTTCGTATCTCAGTGGTATTTTAGACGGATTAATTTAGTGGGATAAGTCAGAGTATTTTGGTGGTGATGTTATGCAATGCGTCATTCTTGCAGCTGGCTCAAGCATCAGGCTTGGTAGGGATAAGGCATTAATCGATGTCGGCTCCCAAGCATTAATCAGTTGGATTTCACAAAGATTGTCTGGTCGTGTGGACAATATTACGATAGTGACGAACGAAGCAAACTTTGAAGAAATTTCCAAAATAGTTAGTGATGTGAATGTAGTCCTAAATCCTGATCCTCACAAAGGAAGAACGGGATCTCTCAAGGTAGGGATTGAGAGTATTGATTCCTCCGGGGCAGAGGATTACAGACTGCTCGTTGTTCCCGTGGACCGACCTGGCTTCTCAGATTCAACTCTGGAGCGTCTAATTTGTTCAGATCAGACCTGCTGCCCAATGAAGGAAGGAAGGGGCGGACATCCCCTAGCACTGGCTTGCGAGGATGTCGGAAAGGTAAGGAAAAGCTCAGCAAATTTACCATTGAGGGAAGTAATTGAGGCCAGTAGGTTCGAGGTTTCGGACAGATTTCTAAATCTAAACATAGATACTCCCGAAGATGCAGTTAATTTACATGAGATATTGAAATTAGTAAATGATGAAAATTGAGATGGAGGATTTCTAATTCTGAGCCCTGAAATGATTGAATTTGGCGTTTCATATTTCAAAATCAAAAAATTGGATTATCAGATTACTTTATCCTTCGATGTCAAATGATTTATACAAACTTGGGGTCGAATACGCAATGCCAACCTCTGCTGAAGTAATTGAAGTGGTAGTTGTTAGTATGCGAGACGCCTTTCTGGCCGTGACTGTATTTGTTGCAGCGATGGTTCTATTATTCAGTTGGATACAGTACATTACCGCCGGACGTTTTGTGGATGTAATCCGGTCAAAAAGAAGATGGCAGCCGATAATTGGCGCTGTTATGGGCATCACTCCTGGTTGCGGCGGAGCAATTGTAATCATGCCAATGTACACTAGGGGTTTCGTAAGCTACGGAACGGTAATCGCGACTCTTATAGCAACTCTCGGAGATGCCGCTTTTGTCTTAATAGGTGCTGCTATCACGGACTCCTCTTTCGTGGCTCCTGCAGTAGCGGTACACGCCATATCCTTCCTCACAGGGGTAACATGGGGCTACCTCGTAGACGGATTAGGAATCACGCCAAAGCGTCCTTTGGGTGGATTTTTCCTTGGTTCAGAGTTTACTGAGGACTCTGGAATAAGCAAATTAGAGGTTTCTGAAGATTCTCAAATGGTCTTTGATGACCTTGGGAGGGAAGAAGAAAGCGGCCCAGGATACTTCCTTCTTCATCAGGGTTACACCTTATGGTGGGTAGTTACTTCAATTGGATTGGTATTCGCGGTGTTGTTACTGGTTTGGAGTTCTCAAGATCCCGATTTTGATCTATCAGTAGATTATGATCCATTTTCGCTTCATGGATTCATTACATGGATTGGTTTGATTGGAACGACTTTGTCGATAATTCTGTACTTATCTCAAAGAACCTGGATTCGTGATGATACAGAAGCTTCAATTGGAGACAAACTATACTCGATGAGAGAGACACTAATACACTCCGCAAGTGAAACCGCATTCGTAACATTCTGGGTAATGGCCGCTTACCTAATTTTCGAATTTTCAATGTTATTCTCTGGGACCAATGAAGCAGAATTAGCGAAGTATGGCGATGGAGTTATTGCAGTTGTAGTTGCTTCATTTATCGGATTGATACCTGGTTGTGGCCCTCAAATAATCGCCATTACCGCCTACACAAAGGACCTGATATCATTCCCGGCTTTGGCCGCGAACGCAATAAGTCAGGATGGGGATGCTCTGTTTCCGCTTTTGGTAAGGCACAGGTTAGCCAGCCTTTGGGCCACGCTACATACAACTATCCCTGCCCTAATTTTGGGAGTTGCACTTTGGATTCTGGACATATCATTCTAATCGCAATGAAAAACTCAAACACATCTGATAAGTTACACAACTCCAAAGGTTGGCACCCCGACGGAGCATTGTGACTGTCGTAGTTCTTAATTGGGCCATCAAGAGGGTAGAGGCCGGAGAAAGAGTTGCCATTGCATCGGTTGTCAGGGCTAGGGGCAGTGTTCCGGGAAAACCAGGAGCAAGGCTAGCCATCAGCTCTTCAGGAGAAAAATTTGGAACTATTGGTGGTGCAGGATTGGAGTTAACGGTGGAAAGGGAACTTCAGGATCTTCTCTTCCAAGATTTGTCTTACCTAAGGAAAAAGGGAGGGAAAGTTGAGGTATTTGAGTTAAACAGAGATGGTAAAGGAAAAGAGGCACCTGCCCTCGACAGTCTATGCGGAGGTCGAGTGACAGTGGCTATGGAAGTGATCAATCCCCGCCCTCACATCCTGATTGCAGGCGGAGGGCACGTTGGTCTTTCTATTGCAAGGGTCTGTGATTCTCTGGAATGGTCGTATAGCGTATTCGATATCAGGGAGGAATACTGTAATGAGCAGCGATATCCAAACGCTGAGGGGAAATTCTGCTCATCCGTTAAGGATTTTCTAAAGAGCGAAAGTAAGGAATCGCTATCTCGTTTCTCGGACATCCTACTATTGAGTCACGACTGGTCAGTCGATGAAGAGATGCTAGTGGCATTACTCCAAGTCTGCAAAGATGGAATACGACCTCGAATTGGGGCCATTGGATCAAGGAAGAAATGGTCTGCTTTCAAGAAGAAGGCTATTGAGAGTGGGGTAGAGAAATGGCTGATTGACTCTGTCAGGTGCCCTATTGGCCTGGACATAGGAGCAGACACACCCGAAGAAATTGCAATTGCGGTTTGTGCAGAGGTTTTATCGCTTGAAAGGAAGAACGTGTCAACCTAAGTATCAAATTAGTTGTTAAATTCGGAGGGTTGTGAAGGTCCTAACTACTCTGATCTCTATATTGGTCATTTCCGCGAGCTTAGCTGGGTGTATGGATGAGAGCGAGGGAGAGGCAGATCTCGTTTTGGTGGAGGATTTATTCGGTGCATTTAGCGTAGTTGCTCCAATAGATACCGGAATCAACGTATACCACAATCACTTTTCGATGAATGATTCATACCCCCAGTGGCTACTAGATGGGTTGGGAGTGAATATGGTATGTGAGATTTCAAAAAACGGTACTTGGCAAGAGAGATATGAGTCTGATCGAGGGGATTGCTGGGATCAAATAGGGGCGGGGGATATCGTTTGGTTCAAAGGATCCAGAATAATCGGAACTACTCCTGAAGACAATACTGACATACCAATCCTCGACGATCCCAGTGATGGTCACGGAACTGCCGTAACAGGGGCAGTTATTGACGCCAATCCAGATGCTGTGATTTTCTTTGTAGAAGGCTTTAGCGACGCTGCTGTCCTAGCGGCTGCAAACCAACCTCTAGTTGATGTGATTTCCACTTCGTTCGGCCCCATAGGGTCCATCCCAGTACCAGGGATTGAAGACGCAACAAGGGTTGCGGTTGTAGAAAATGGCAAAATTCACACGGGGGCAGCAGACAACACTCCCTCGCCGGCAGTACAAGACTCAACTGCTGGACCGCCTTGGTCAATAGGAATATCGGGTTATGCAGAGGAGGACGACGATCAGAAAGAAACCATGAGCGGGTCCTATCCCGATATCGCTGCCGATTGGACCCAAGAATTGCCAAATCACGATGACATAGACGGCTATCATACCACCTCGGGTACTTCTTTCGCCACTCCTCGTACCGCGGGAATTCTAAGCTTGGTTCTGACCAGTCTTAGAAATCATAGCGGTGATATTGGTTCAGGAGCTTTTGGAGACAGGGAAGGCTTGTTAGTAAACGGAACTAATCTCTCGATAACCAATGACGATATCAGAGACTCACTGAACCTGTCTGCTTGGTATCCTAGCTTTTCAACCTGGAATCCAAGCTCTGGTACGCTGCCAATATCACCAGTTGCCCCATGCACCCAAGTGGGATGGGGTGTGGTAAATATGTCAAATGCAGGCCCAATGATCCTACATTTGTTAGGAGATTCAGTAATGCCCCAACGTCCGAGCGATGTAGTTGCCTGTATGGAGGCCAATCAAGCCATTCGTGAGGCTTATTGGGGCTAATATCGACCAATGTTCAATATCATCCAGCTATTCGGAGGTCCATGAGGAAGGTGCTACTCAGGTGGAAATTTAGTTCACTCAGGGGAATAAAAGAAATCGATTCTTTGATGGATATTTGCGATAGAATCGAAGTACTTGGACACCTTTCATTGGGACCTGATGGTGTTACACAATTGACGGAGGTAAAACTGAAGGAAGGAAGAGAACTTGCAGAAATATCCGATCTAAGCAGCTTTACAGTTCTAGAAATGCATGAGGAGAATGATGAGGGAATTTTAGCTAGTATTCACTGCACACATAGCTTAGCAGCTGCTGCAATCGAACTCTCCAACATCTACGTTTACCCCCCATATGCGATAGATTCTGTCAATGGCTTGGAATTGAGGATTTACGGTCTTTCTGATTCGATAAGCAGTTTTCTAAGTCAGCTTAGAATGGTCATGCCCCCTGACAGCATAAGTGTTCAGATGTTTAAGAACGGGCACTCCTCGGAATATGATTTCTTGACAAAAAAGCAAATGGAAGTCCTCGAATTAGCTGTCAATAGGGGTTATTATGATGAAGGGACAGATATCACCCTTAGGGAGCTGGCCGATGAGATGCATATCGCAAGGAGCACAATTGGTGAGCACCTCAAGAGGGCAGAATCAGAGGTGCTAAAGAGGGCCGTTGAAGAATTTCCCCCTATTCGATGACGAACCGAATGCTCAAAGGATGACTCCGACTGGTTCGATTAATGGTGCAGTACCGACTACCCATGCTGCCACATCCCGACGAGATAGAATGGACAGCAGAAGTAAATGGAGCTGAGATCACGCTCCACATAGAGAATAACGCTATTTTGTTAGACGTACTTAGGGAACAAGTCGGGAGCCTTGGAACCAAGAGAGGATGTGACATGGGGACCTGTGGCTGCTGTTCAGTACTAATTGACGGTGATCCAAGACTATCCTGTTTGACTCTGGCAACAGAGGCCGATGGAGCTAGTATTACCACGGTGGAGGGCCTTTCAGATGGCCATCATTTACACCCAATACAACAGACTTTCACTGAGTTTGGAGGAAGTCAGTGCGGATTCTGCACCCCAGGATTTCTAGTTGTTATTTCTGCACTCCTTTCCGAGAATAGCTCTCCTTCAGATGAAGAGATAAAATCCGCAATAGAAGGGAATCTCTGTAGATGCACAGGTTTTCAGCAAATTGTAGACTCAGTTAGAGCCGCCTCGGATATCTTGGTATCGGGAGCCAGAGTAGAAGACTCTACTTCCCCTAAGAGCGATCCTCACCCGGGATTTGGGGAGGAGGTTTGATTTTGACTGAAAAGGAAAAGGAAATGGTCGGCTACAAACAGCAACCAGGGAAATTACCATTTTCCAAACCTGGATCAGGTGGGAAGAATAGTTTTTCTAAGCCAATTGAGGAGAATATGATACCATCTTCTCAGGGGGGAAAACTACAGCAGCCCTGGGGTTCGCACAGGCACGATTCTCTAGTAAGTGGACAGGTAATTGGGAAAGATACAGCGCTAGTAGATGGTAATTGGAAGGTCACTGGTCAGGCTCACTATGGAGACGACGTTAGAATAAAAGGAGAATTAATTGGCAGGATTGTAAGATCCCCCCACCACTATGCTAGGGTTATCTCTATTGATTGCTCTAGAGCTCTGAAGCTACCTGGAGTTGTAGCCGTGGCAACCGGGGTCGATGCCAAGAACAAATTTGGGGTCCTTCCCGTGACAAAGGACGAACATGCAATGGCGGTTGACAAGGTTAGGCACGCTGGTGACCTTGTTGCGTGCGTAGCTGCCGAGGACGAGGCCACTGCAAGAGAGGCGGAGCGACTAATTGAGGTCGAGTACGAAATACTCGACTCAATTCATGACATGAGGGACGGTCTCAAAGATAGTGTTGAACCAATTCACGATAGAGGGAAGTATCACATCGGAGAGTCAAATGTCCAAAAGCGAGTATTCCAAGAGTTTGGAGACGTTTCGGGGATGCTCAGCAGTTCTGTAGCTAGCTACAAAGAGGACTGGGTCTTCGCTGGAGTAAACCACGCATTTACTGAACCACATGCCGTAGTGGCTCATTGGGATCCCACAGGGAGGCTGACACTATACACTCCTCAACAAGTGCCTCATTACGTCCATAGGGCACTAGCCGATGTTCTCGAAATCCCTATGCATCAGATAAACGTACACCGGACATTTGTAGGTGGTGGCTTTGGTGGAAAATCGGACCCATTTCCTCATGAAATGTGTGCCGCAATTCTGGCCCGAAAATCTGGGAGGCCAGTTAGAATAACGTTCGATAGAGAAGAGGTATACTGGGTAAATAGGGGTCGCCACCCATCTAGGATAGAAATGAATCTTCACGCAGATGGAGAAGGAAGGATTTGCGGCATAGAAACGGATGCTCTGATTGACGGTGGGGCCTTTGCATCATTCGGGCATGTGACTACGTATTACAACGGAGTTTTGCACACTGCACCTTATGAGATCGGGTCTTTCCACTACACTGGAGCTAGAGTTTGGACCAACAAGCCAGCGAGTGGGGCAATGAGAGGGCATGGAGCGGTTAACTCAAGATGTGCAGTAGAAGTTGGTCTCGACCACCTGGCAGAGCAACTTTCTGTTGATCCTATTTCTCTTCGTCTTGCTAATCTACTCCCTCCCCACTCTTCGACGATCACAGGATTTAGGGTGACTAGCATTGGGATGAGAGAGTGCTTAGAAAGAGTGAGGCAGGAAAGCGGTTGGACTAAAAAATTCAGAAAGCTTCCACTAGGGAAGGGGATAGGTGTTGGTTGCGGCTTCTTCATATCTGGAAGCGGCCTACCTATTCATTGGGACCCGAATAAATTCCCGCACGCCACCGTTCATCTCAAGATTGACATGGATGGAGGTGTCACAGTACATACTGGTGCCGCCGAAATCGGACAGGGATCAGACACGGTTGTGGCCCAGTCTGTGGCCGAAGTACTTGGTCTGCCACTTGACATGATTAGGATAAAATCCAGAGAATCCGATACATCCCCTGTCGATCTGGGATCTTACTCTTCACGAGTCACCTTCATGAATGCGAACGCTGCAATCTCTGCTGCCATGGATATCCGGAACAATCTCATTGATGCGACCGCGGAAATCACTAACTCGAATAAACAGGGTCTTATTGTCGGCGATCGAAGAATATTCCAGAAATCAGACCCTTCAGTAGGGGTATCATATTTGGAGGCTCTTCACAAGGCTCAGGAAGATAGGGGTGCCCTAATTTCTTCTGGTGCATACAGGACACCACCTATGGGTAAAACCCACAAAGGGGCCGCAGCAGGCCTCGCTCCCGCATACTCGTTCTCAGCATATGCAGCTGAAGTCACAGTTGATGTCGAGACCGGCCAAATCAATGTAGAGAAGGTCTGGGCTGCTCATGATTGCGGAAAGGCGCTTAACCCTCTAGCAGTTAAGGGGCAAATAATCGGCTCATGCCATATGGGAATGGGGCAGGTGTTGTCTGAAGAAATGCGATACAGCAGAAATGGAAGCCTCCTAAATCCCGATTTGCTAGACTACAAGATACCTAGTGTCCACGAGATGCCTGAAGTGACTCCAATCATCGTGGAATCAAATGATCCCGAGGGTCCATTTGGGGCCAAAGAGGCTGGTGAAGGACCCCTTTTGCCGATACTTCCCGCAGTCTGCAATGCTGTTTATGATGCAATAGGGGTCCGCCCATCAGAGCTCCCCCTTACTCCAGAGAAGGTGTTCAATCTAATAGAGAAAAGGTGCAAATCAGAAGGAATACTCGAACCTCTGCATCTTTCCCCTCCTTCTCTAAATTACTCAGATTTACAGACAACACTTGAGAATAGGGCCAGTGAGCATTCAAGTAGGGATTATTCAAGAAGATTGGATGAAGAAAGAAGCGAATATTACAATGGGGCTCTTTTCGGATTGGATCCTTCGATACCTCCGGATCAGACTGATCCGAGTTGGGCGGTCAGAGTCACTCCTGACCCATCATATCTCGATGACCCAAGACTTGCTGGATCGGCATGGAAACACACTGAGAGAAGGAAAAGGGGTGAAGTGGAATGAGAATGCCCCCATTCAAACTCCATAGCCCCAATAGTCTTGAAGAAGCTATTGAAATATCAAGGGAAATATCCGAATCGGGGCTTGAATTCGATTGGATAGCCGGTGGAACCGACTTGATTCCTAATTACAAATGGCACATCAACGTGAAGAGTCACGTAATATCCCTAGCATCTGTCTCTGAGCTAAAAGAGTTGAGCACTACCCACATTGGGGCCATGGTCAGGATTAATGAATTGGCGTCTGACAAGCACACCCATCCGGTCCTAGCCAAGGCCGCCGAGTCAATCGCAAGTGTAATGATTAGGAGATCCGGTACAGTCGGTGGAAACATTTGCCTGGATACGAGATGCTATTGGATCAATCAATCGGAATCATGGAGAGAATCGATAGATTGGTGCCACAAGTGTGATTGCGGAACTGGGGCAGATTGTAGGGTAATACCAAATCAGAACACACTCTGTGTTGCCACCTATCAAGCGGACTTAGCACCAGTTCTCATGTGCTTGAATTCCCAAATACACATTGCTTCCCCGAGTGGCAAGAGGTCAATGCCGATTAGCGATTTCTTCAAACTAGATGGGATGACAAGAAATGTACTCAAACCAGGAGAGCTAATCACTCACATTACACTCCCAAGCGACTCTAAGGAATGGCAAGGCGATTATCAGAAGCTGAGACAGAGAGAGTCTTGGGATTTCCCAGAGGCAGGTGTCGCAGTACTGTGGAAAAGCAATACTGAAAAGGAACCAATTCAGCTCAGAGTTGCCACAACCGGGTTGGAGTCAATCCCCATGCTCCACGAAGATGAATCAAAGAGTGCGATGGAGAATTGGGAAGGGGATAGCTCCGTGGATGAGTTAGCAGAGTCAATCAAAAAGGCCGTTAAACCGGTCAAAAACACGTGGTTCTCACCGTCATACAGGAGAAAGATGGTGAAGGTCTTAACAAAAAGGGCTTGCAGAGGTTTACTGGTGAGTTAGGGAAATGAAAGTCAACTCGTCATACTTCGGTGTCTTAATTCTGCTATTTTCATTTCCCATTTGTCCAGCATCAGCACAAGAGTTAGGATCTTGGGAATTAGGGATTTATTACCCAGACGAGGACTCGGCAAATCCGTTTGAGATTTCACCCGAAGGTTCAGTTAATGTAGAGTTCTTTATAGAAAACTCTGGGATAACCGAAATTACAGTTCAGCTAGAATACGAAATTCCCTTTGGAGGCGAGTTCGACGCTCCGGAAGAAGAAAGCATCCCCTCAGGTACTAACAAATCGTTTGATCTGAAGATATCAGGAATTGACGTTCAAGCCTTTGATGCCGAAAAAAAGGAGAAGTTTTCGATAACAGGAACTATATCCTCAAGACAGGGAGTCCCAGACCTAACTGCTTCTAGCCAAAATAGAGAAGGAGATCTGGAGATCCCTACGATATTTGCTATTTCTGTAGAAATTTCAGATCCATTTGGCTCGATGAACTCTGGTTCAGAAACAATTCTCACCGTCACTGTCAGAAACGATGGTAATGGTCAGGATGGAGTAGGAGAAGTATTGGTGGAAGACGACTGTCCGCTGCTTACTTCGGACAACGGCTTAGACTCATTGACAATTGGTAATATCGACTCAGGAAAGACCAAGGATGCTGAGCTAAGACTGATCGCATCTGAAAGTCATCCTAGAAGACATTGCGATATCACGGTGACTGTTAGCTCGAAAAGGGCCCTAAATCAAGGAATTAACGCTATTGGTCAGGACGAGGTTAGGGTAAGCGTGGAACCTCCTCCCAAAGGGGAATCTGGAGATTCAGGAGAAGAAGAGACAAATCCTAGTGACTCTGAAGACTCCATAAAATCCAATCTTCCCGCCCCTGGCATTATATCACTCATTTCTGCAATTTTCATGTCTATATTTTATCCTCGAAAAATAAGCAATAAATGAGCTCGAGTACAAACAATTCGCTAGTCCCAACTCAAACTAATCTCAGGAACATATAACCGTGTTATGTTTGTCGACCGGGCGTTGCTTGGGCCGTAGGCCCAATTGGAATTGGGAGTTGCTTTGGGTGCCTGAGGAATTGAGTAGCGATGACAGGTTCAATAGAAACATAACCTATTCATTGGTAATCACGGGAGTTCTTCTACTAGTTTTGCCTATGTTCTTCGTTGCGAACAAGGAGACCGCCTACTCTGCATACGAAGTTGAAGGCGATGGGCAGGTCTCTGACATGAGGGACTCCTTTGAGGAGGAGGAGGGTTATTACGTAGCTAACACAATGTCAACGCCAATGCTGGTTAACGACTGGAAGGACCCCCACAGGACCCTTCTTGCAGTAGTGGCTCCTGAGAAGCCGATTGATGAGACCGAGGCAGCTGAGATATACAAATTCGTCACTGAGAAGGGTGGTAAGGTCATAGTTGCGGCAGACAACACTAATGCAAACATTTTGGCAGGAATGTTTGGGGTCACATATTTCGACGACCCACTTAGGGATGAGAAGCAGCACTGGATATATATCGAACCCGGTACAACAAATCCAGTCATCGATTGGGGCAATGTTTGGAGCGCTACATCCGTCGGCCAAGATGTTGAACAAATGTCTGCCGGGGCTTCGATGCAAGGATGCACACCCTTCCAGATACAGAACCCTGATGGACTGAGGGATTGCAGAATGCCAGTGATGTTCAAATCGCCCACAGGTCTGAAGTTCGAGCCCTTACTGGAGGATATTGATAATCCAAACAGCAGGAAAATTATGACTCTAGGGAAAGCCTCCCCCTCCGCATTCATCGACATAAAAGGAGATGGAGACCCAACAAATCCAGAGAATCCTGCACCAGGTGATCTAAAACTAATGATGAGGTTTGATTACCCTGGAATCAAGGTGTTTGACGAACTTCCGAATACTGACAGGGGTGCCTTTTCTTCAGGAGTAGGGGAATTGGAAGTAACAGGAAGCATTGTTTTTGTTGCTGATGACGAAGCGCTCTCGAACTTACTATGGGAACTAGATGACGCCGAAGATAGAGGGCTTAGTAGGGATTGTTCTGCCATTGGCGGATATACGCAGAACAACTGCTGGACTCAAGAAATCCTCAATAACAACGACTGGGGGGGAAATGAGAGATTCTTCAAGATCCTAGTTTACGATATGATGGAGTTCAACAATGCAAACCTTTCTGCTCCGATAAAGTCAGACAGAGGAAACTTCCAGATAGTCTTTGACGAGAGTCGCCACGTCACGGGAGTTGTCTCGGCTCCGTTTGTTGAGACTATGGGGACTGTGGTTCTACTCACTTCCAACGAGTTTCTGAAATGGCTAGTGGTTCTGAACGTGGGCCTTTTGCTTCTAGTCGCCATGATGGTGGCTCCTGAAAAGGAAAACTGGAGACACGTATTCGATTTAACAAAGTTCAACCAGAGGCCAGAAAAATTAGACCCCACTTCATACAGAAATCGTGTCCGAACGGCATTACTGAGTAAAGTAAGGATACATCACGACCTAACGAGGGATGAAATGGCTCAGACGCCACCACCCGAGGTTCAAGCGATGATTGGCGACCCACGTCTCGTGGAATTGGCTTATAGCCAAAGCCGGACGTACACGCCCCAAGAGTTGCGCAAGTTGATGCAGGCCATTCGGCGATGGGGAAAAAATAATTGAAAAATGGAGAGATGAAAATGAGCGAAACACAACAAGCAGAAGGGATGAGAACAGCCAACCAGGGAGGACATAATGCAGAATTGGCAAAAAAGGCCCAGGAAGCTCGTGGGTCTAGTAAGATCGACGAGGTACTCTCGGCGACAGGTGCTATGGGCCAAGCGATAAGCACAGAAGTTCAGAAAGTCATCATTGGAAAGTCACATGTGATAGACAACGTGATGGTCAACATTCTATCAAATGGAAACTTACTATTCGAGGACTTTCCCGGACTTGCAAAGACACTGATGACCAATACCTTTGCAGATGCACTCGGATGTGACTTCAAGCGAGTCCAATTCACTCCTGACCTTCTTCCAGCAGATATAACCGGGACAAATATCTATGATGCCAAGAAGGGAGAATTCACATTCAAGCCAGGTCCGATATTCTGTAACCTGCTTCTTTCTGACGAGATCAACAGAGCTCCTCCCAAGACCCAAGCGGCCCTTCTTGAGGCCATGCAGGAGAAGCAAGTCACCATAGGTGTAGTGACTCACAAGCTACCCGCTCCTTTCCTGACTATGGCTACTCAAAATCCTGTGGAGCAGGAAGGAACCTACCCTCTCCCGGAAGCACAACTTGACAGATTCATGATGAAGATGATGGTCGGATATCCTGACAGAGCAGACGAGAATGAAATCCTACAGAGAAGAATTGAGAGAAAGAAAGACGACGTGGACGTCAACAGCATCACCGACCCTGCAATCGTGGTTAAGATGCAGAATTCATGCGAGGAAGTTTACGTGGATAGATCAGTAAGGGAATACATGGTCGATATCGTTGCGAGAACTAGGGAAGATCCCAGAGTTCTGGTTGGATCATCGCCCAGAGGGTCACAGGCACTTCTGAAGACAAGTAGAGCCGTCGCAGCGATGAGGGGGAGGGATTTCGTTACTCCGGATGATGTAAAGTCAATTGCAGAGTTGGCCGTAGCCCACAGAATAATTCTAAAACCCGAGCATCAGATTAAGGGTCTTGAAAGCGGAGAGATAATTCGAGATATCCTCCATGGGAAGAATGCGGCAAACGTTCCTACCGTCTGAGTGATGCTGAGGTGGGAGAGTGGCCTGGAGCCGAAAATCAGCCATGTTCGCCTCCCTATCGGTAGCGATGTACTTACTAGGACTAGTTCTGAGAAACCAACAACTAGTCACAGTTGCGGTAGTCCTTCTATCATTCCTTACTTGGGCCGCTCTGAGAACTGCACACGGTGATGTGGCTTCCACAGGTAGGCGTTCGGAGGATGCAGCCTTCGACGAGGGCGTTCAGCTCCAGAGTATTGTAGCAATGAGAAAAACGTCTTCCTCTAGAGTTTTCGAGGATGGCGAGATCGAAGTAACGCTCAGAATTCAGAACAACTCGAACACCGCTAAGGTATTGGAACTCAGAGATCGAGTTCCCGAAGTAATGAGAATAAAGAAAGGGGCAAACTACGTTCTGATGGAAATAGGCCCGAAGAGGGAGACGATGATATCTTACACAATTGAGACTCCTTTGAGGGGGTTTTATTCGATTGGTCCAGTGTGCATCAGGGTACAAGATGAGCTAGGACTTTTCCATAATGAAAAAGAAATCCAATTGTATGATGATTTCCTTGTGTTTCCAAAGATGGAAGATATCAAGGACGCTATGATAAAGAGTAGAGTTCCAAAGATATTCACAGGCGCAGTCAATATCAGAAATCCAGGTGAGGGATCAAACTTCTACAATCTGAGGGAGTATCTCCCAGGGGATCCAATGAGGAAAATAAACTGGCAGGCAACTGCAAGGCAAGATGGGAAAATGATGGTGAATGAGTTCGAAAGGGATGCTGTCAGCGATGTCATCATTATTGTAGATAGCAGAGCGGTGAGTGAGACAGGACCCGTTAGTAGGAATTCGTTGGTATATAGCACTAGAGCAGCAGCCAGTCTCACTCAATATTTCTTGTCCAGAAGAGACTCGGTAGGAGTGGTAGTTTACGGAGACGAGATAGTATCTGTCGACAGAGACACTGGAAAAAAGCAGCTATACATCATCTTGACGAAGCTTGCCGGTGCAATGGCAAAAGGGAACACTCCGCTGAAGATCGTAACAAATAGAATAATGCCACACATCCACAGGGGCAGTCCAATCATCATTCTCTCGCCTCTGGAGGATGACCCCACAATCGTAGACGCAGTAAGGGATCTTAGAGCTAGAAGCTTTGAGGTGACGGTACTTTCTCCAAGTAGCTTAGAGTTCGAGTTTGATGCGAGGAGGATAGACAGAACCGGCTACGAGGTCTTAAAGACGGAAAGAGACATCTTGATGACAGAATTAAGAGGGCTTGGAGCATATGTAATGGATTGGGAACCCGACATGCTTCTATTTACAGCGCTAGCAGGCGCAAGAGGATTCTGAGGTGAAGATATGGTTGAGAAGGAAGGGCAGAAGGGGTCGATAGATACCTCGCACCTCTATGACGGAAAGGTAGTCAGATCTTCCGCTCCCAGCAGAAAGAAGGCTGCTGGAACCATAAAGAACGATACTGGAATTCCAGAAGACGCAGTACCCGAAGTGACGATCCCCTCATGGGTAGAGACAATTTTCGGAGGCCCACTGTTGGTAAACAGAGAGTTCGTTTCGCCAAACAAGATGGTCCTAACGCTTCAGATGTGGGCATCAGCATCACTCCTGATACTGTGCTTCCTGACATTCATGCTAACGCCGGTTTCCGGTACAGCTTGGTTCACATTGTCCAACGTCATTGGCATCGGGGTCTTGGGAGTAGGAATTCACTTACTTCTAATTATAATAGGTCTCGTTGGGGGATTTTACGGCATATATCAGAGAGATCAGAGAGCTATATTGGTATCCTACATCTCTTTGATAATTGTCACAATCAGGTTCGCTGGCAGTAAGGTTGAGTTCGGGCTTAGCTTCTTGCCTGAGAGTGAGGCCTTACAGAAGCTTCTACTCATCCTATATGCTGTCTCCTTAGTAGTTTACATGGAAATTTCCAGCGGAGTGATTAGGTTCTCGATGCTCGATACGTCAATAAGAACAGGTGAGGTATACGTAATGAACGTCAACAGTATATCTAGCAAGTATAGGAAGGCACTGGGATATACCCCTGCAGTTGCAGCGGTAGTTGCTATGATTACACTCTTCATCAATGTAATAGTTCCTTTGTTCGTAGGAATTCTAGATCCCGTTGCAGCAAATAGGTTGGAGGAGAGTGTTGAGCTGACCAGCGTCTATGGGGTAGCGCTTGGCACCATACTCGTTTTCATCGTAATAGCATCTATGTTTGCGGTCAACGTGCCGCTTAGAATACAACAGTACTTGGAGAGTAGGAATTAGCTTTCCAGATGGCCCCCAGTAATGCCTAGGTCACAGATGACTAGCATTGCCACTGCTTCAACTACCGGAGCTCCCCTCGGTCCAATTACTGGGTCATGACGCCCACCTACCCTGAGTTCCTTCCTTTCGTTGCTTGGTAGGTGGAGTGTGAATTGCTCCCTCGGGAAGCTACTTGGTGGCTTGAAATGGACAAGTACCCTGATTGGAGCTCCAGTCGACCTCCCTCCAAGAGCACCATCCGCCTCTCCAGTTTCAGCTCCCTCTAGTATTGGAGACTCTTCTCCAGGTAACCACATGTCGTTACTCTCTGAGCCTCTCATCTCAGAAGACCTGACTCCGTCGGAGAACTCAATTGCCCTGGCTCCGGGTATCGCCATAAGGCCTCGAGAGAGAGAAGGCTCTATTCCATCGAACCAAGGGTCTCCCACTCCGATCGGGACCCCTTCAATTATCAGCTCCACAACAGAGCCTAACGAATCTCCCTCCTTCCTGGTTTGGTCTATGAAATCTAACATTTGAATAGCTGCCTCTGGATCTCTGCAATTTAATTTGGCCATCACCGATCCCTCTTCGAGAGATTTGACTCTGTCTAGTTGCATGAGTGGCTTCGCCGAAATTTCTCCAACGCGACTGAGATGTGCGCAACAAGACCAGCCTGATTTATTCAAGATAGCTCTAACTTGACTTCCTGCCGCTACTAGTCCTAGTGTAAGCCTGGCTGACTGTGAACCACCCCCTCTTGGATCAAAGGAACCTTCTGACCATATCGACTCAACCATGTCCGCGTGACCCGGCCGAGGATGGTCTGGTAGGAATCTGTAATCAGAAGATCGTGCATTTGAATTTCGAGCAATCAAAACGATTGGCCACCCCGTAGCTTTTCCCTGGTATACTCCGGAGAGTATTTCACAATCATCAGACTCTGATCTTGGCGAAACGCCCTTCCTTCCGGGCTTCCTCAGATTCAAATCCTCTGATAGTGCCTCAAGATCAATTTTCGTTCCCGGGGGTATCCCTTCCACTAGAGCTCCAACACACGTCCCATGACTCTCTCCAAATAGAGTGACTCTCAAATCATCTCCTAATCTCATTCCCAACCTGTCGCCTCCTCCTCTAAAACGCTAGATCGAGATAGTCTAGTGGATATTGTCTCCAGATCCATCTCATGAATTTTGTCTCTTAGCATGTTTTTACATTCTTTATAGCAAAGTACAGAGATGGATGGGCCAGAACCGGTTATCCCTGAAGCAACTGCTCCGGATGCTATCAGCGAATTACTGATTCTGAGGGCCAAATGATCATTGGTTGCTGCTGCGACTGCCATCCCATTTGAGGAAAGAGAGTCTATCGGAGATCCTGACATTACTGAGGCCAATGACCTTTCGAAAATCGGTCCTTGGAGGCGAAAAGAATCTTCTGCAATAATTGCCTTCCTTCTCCCCCTTAGTATGATAATTACACAATAATCTTCTTCGATCTCTCCTTCCAAAATTATTGAATCAGAGGAACTAAGTGTCGGATCGACTAATTTCCAACCCCCTTGTAATGAAGCCCAAGTATCGTCCATGCTACCCGTGACAGTGCATTTTGCAATTCTTTGGGCTGCAACAGATAGATCGGCAATATCCGGATCAGATAGGCCTGTCCACGATCCAGCGTTTAGTGCCCGAAAAGCCGCATTAGCTAAAGCCGAACTAGACTTCAGCCCTTGTCCAATTGGCAAATCACTACTTATGACCCAACCAAATTCCTCAGGAAATGGCAACCCTTCCGATCTCCAGCATGTTTCAACTGCACCCAGTAAACCATGACGATCGTTAGATATTGTCGTCTTTTCGTCAACTAAGGTTACTTCTGTCGAAAGCCCAATTCCGATGGAGCAGCCCTTACCAAGGCCAAGAGAGTGAAGGATTGAGATGGCTCCATTCGCTTTTCCCTTTCCAAGCACCTTCACTTCTCGATCACCTTCCCTTCAACCGCTATTCCAGTGTGTCTAAACCTAGTATCGGAAATCACTGCTATCCTGTCCCCTGCTCGAATCTCTGTGATTGAAACCAATTTTCCTTCCGGCGATACCAGTCT
This sequence comes from uncultured Candidatus Poseidoniales archaeon, assembly GCA_902573115.1. Lineage (GTDB taxonomy): Archaea > Thermoplasmatota > Poseidoniia > Poseidoniales > Thalassarchaeaceae > UBA36. Next base: position 14,325 of record CACGIM010000002.1, on the reverse strand, counting down.
AACGGTCTCCGCCTGTTGAAGCACGATCTGGCCTTCCAAATCAGCATTGGAGTATCTCAACAAAACCATCGGTCTGTTTTCGATCTTCAATCTTCCAATTCTTGCAATATCACAAATTCCATCTTCAGAGACCACAGCTACTTCATCTCCTGAATTCAATTCACTCAGATACTTCGTGCTTCCATCGGACATTAGTATGTAGGAATGGACAGAACCGGCGTTGACTCTGAAAGGCCTAGTTGGGACGTACTCGGACTCCACTGTTTCGCCGTGAATTAGGCAAAGCATGCTGGAAGTAGAGCCTATAGCCATCCCTTGGCCGATATTCAATCTCCTAGTGAGGTCGACGCATACTCTCTCCCCCATGCCACAGGTTTCTATTCCAGATACCTCTGCATCGATGAAAGAAACCTCTGCAACTTTAGCTTCTTGCTGAAGATCTAATCTCTCCGCCGCGACTTTTTCTGCCTCGGATATTAACCCACTCGGAACTAGAACCGCATCAGCCCCAATTCCAAGAGCATAGGAAACGCCATTGAGATCAATTTCCTGGGTGATTGCTATAGCAATCCGAGTACCAGTACCTCTAGAAGAAGCTACTAAATTCTCCAATGGAACCATAGACCAGTCTGGACACCTTATCAGTATCCATGGGACTAGCCCAATCATCGACATAGCTTCGGCCTGAGTGGCCCTGTCATCGATAAGTATCTCAGAAACGTCGCTAGAACTTCCATACCATCGCCTACTTATTTTCTCGGACTCCGAGTCCCCTTGTTGGGTGCTATCCAGCCAAACTTGCATTTTATCACCCTAGATATTTCAAAGCTTCATCGGAAGTGACGCCATCATGGACCATAGCGCGAAGCGCCTTAATGCTGGATGCCGGTTTTTCCGAACCGAAAACATGCCTTCCTATGCATACGCCAGCCCCTCCCGCGATCAGAGATTGCTCAACGATTTTGAGAATATCCGCAAAATCCCTATCTCTGGCCCCCCCGGAAACAAGAACGGGAATCGGTACAGAAGAGGTGACTATTCTGAATGATTCTTCTGAGCCCGTCCAAGGCACTTTTACCACATTGCAGCCAATTTCCCAAGCAAGCCTAGCCGCGTGAGCCACGCCACCAGTAATGTCGGACTCTTCCAAGTGTAGATTCTCACCTCGGGGGTAGAACATACCTAGGACCGGTATCCCAGCAACAATAGATTCGGATGTTATAGAAGCTATCCTACGAATCATCTCAGGTTCTGCGCGATCTCCCAAATTGACCTGAGCAGAAATTGCAATAGCTCCTCTTGATATGCTTTCGGTGGCATTAGCAACTAAGATTTTGTCTTGCGAACGATTACCCCCGTGGACGGTCGATAGCGAGGCATGGCATACAAATCGGCTCCAGCCTGTTCTTTTGGAATGGTAGCTCACTGCACCTTTGTGCAATATTATCGCGTCTGCGCCTCCTTCAATTGCCGAGTCCACCGATGAATCCGGGTCGACCATGCCTCTCTCGGGAAAAGCTGAGGAACTATGGTCCATAGGCACCCAGACACCTTTACCGCCTGGTAGTAAGGTCTCTAGCCTGCTCGCAAGAACATCGGCCATGTGGTTCCCTCCGCGGTTCTTACTTGAAAGGTCTCGTTTCCATTTTTTTTGAAATTTTTTTTGAAAAGGGCAGTTTAGAGTTCAAGATCCACGATTACCGGGGCATGATCCGAAACCACTAGCCCCCCTTCTCTCATAATTTCAGCAGATTTCATCATTGGCAGAGCTGCTTTGTTTGCCAGGATATAGTCAATCCTCCATCCCCTATCTCTCTCTCTAGCTCTCCTGAAATTAGACCACCAAGAGTAGGGGCCCTTCATCTGGCCAACATGTATCCTGAGTAGGTCATTCCATCCCGCTGAAAGCATCCGATCAAACCACTCCCTTTCATGCTCCAGGAAACCCGAAGTTCTCTTATTTCCAATCGGATCCCAAATATCGTCCTCGGTATGAGCTATGTTTAGGTCCCCACAAAGGAGTGCGGGATCGTCTGAATCCAAGAACTGGCAACTCCAAACCAGCATATCCTCCAACCACTGGTCTTTGTATTGTTGCCTTTCCATTCTTGAAGAACCGTTGGGGAGGTAAATATTGACGCATGATAGATTTCCGTGTTTTGTCACTAGAACTCTCCCCTCTGGGTCTCTGGTTTCATCTAGTTCCGTGTCTATCCCCCTACTAATTTCCTCCATCCCTATCCTGGAACAAGACATTACCCCCGAATATCCCTTTTTTTGGGCAGGATGCCAAATCACTTCGTAGCCTTCTGGCTCAGACCACTCCTTGGGCATTTGTTCGGGTAATGCTCTAACCTCTTGAAACAACATCACGTCAGCATCAATTTCCTTAATGAAATCCTCCAAGCCCTTTCTATGGGCTGCTCGGATGCCATTCAGATTCCAAGTTACGACTCTCACGGTCATGCGCTACTGTGATAGGTCTTTGACCTTCTCGACCAAATCCATCTTCTTGATCCTCCTCATTCCATAAGGTGTGAGGATGACGGAGATGAAGACCACAATCCCGATTAGTTGCATAGCTACCACTGGATCCGCCGATATTGACACATAGAATGTCCATGAGTTGAATGATGATAGCAATGCTTGTGTTCCAACCAAGGTGAACATAAATGCCAACACACCTCCGATCAGGCCTATTGCAAGATGCTCGCCCAGCATCATCCAACCAAGACGACTGATCGGAGCTCCCAGAACCCTCAAAGTAGCGATTTCTCTGTCTCTTTCCGAGAGATTGATTATCAGGGTATTGAAAAGTACCACCATAGCGATGAGAATTCCTAAAAACATGATTGCTCCGAGGAATCCCTGCTGTTGCTCTAGTATTGCCTCGAATGAAGAGACTAAGTTTTGCTTCTCAATGACGACCAAAGACACATCACCTAATTCTCCGTCAACAGATACGCCATCTGGTAGGTCTATCAGTACGGCTGTTGCATCCAATCCTACAATATCTGCTAAGTCCAGTCTGTGAAAGTAAACCGTTCTGCTGATTTCACCCTTAGTAATTCCCACTATTTTCACATCTATCGATTCAGACCCAAACACCAGAGTCTGAATTTCATCAGTCTCCCATCCTAGGAAATAATTGAGCCCCTCATCTATTAGAACCTCAACCTCTTGGCCTCCTCGCTCGGGAAACCTGCCTTCCTTGAGATCCAGAACAATAAGAGAATCACTATTGTGCGACAACACATCCATTCCATTCGCTGAAATCACTCTTGAATCGCTGATCGAGCTCGCAGGGAAAGTGATTACTCTCTCGTAAACCCCTCCTCTTTCCTCTGCCCATTCTATTACTTCCTGATCACCTCCGGGAAGAACCATCGCCTGAACATCCCAATTCTGGTTTTCTTCAATTGAACCTATCGTCATGTCTTCCATCGTTGCCATCATCAGTAGGGTACTTCCAAACAGAAGCATCGACAATCCTACCGCGAGGAACGTGAATGCAAGTCGGGTTGGTTTCCTTATGCTCGATCTAATCGTAAGGCCTATTGTTGCAGGTAGGTTGGATGTAAATTCTTGTAACCTTCGGGAAGACACTCTAATTTCATGCTGTCCTCTAAGTACTTCCAGAGGTTGTAATCTTGAAGCCTGAATTGCGGGAACCATACCAGAAAATAGGACAACCACCATCGTGACACCGGTAATTTGAATCACGATTGGGGAAATGTCAGCTGTTTCAAGAATTGGTATTCCCAGTATATCTTCATAGATATCCAACATGGCAGGTGCCCCCAAATAGATCCCCAGCACAGACCCAATAGAGGATCCAATGGCACCAATAACCAGAGGCATCAGAAAGTATGCTGGAATGATTGCGGTCCTGGGTATGCCTAGGGTTCGCAGAATCGCAATCTCCCTAGCTTGAGATTGCACAAGTCTTTGGAGGCTTAGGAAAATAGTGATCCCTGCTATTGCAGCGATCATTCCGGTTATTGGAACATAGTATTGCATCGCCCCATCAGCGTCTAGTCTAAGGAGCTCTACAGAGGATACTTGGGACCTGTCATAAACAAAGGCAGTTGAGTCAAGTGAATCAGAAACTATTTTGTCAATATTCTCAATCACTCGAGTAAGCTCTTCTCCTTCCACTTCATCCGTATTGGGCAAATCGTAACTTGGAGTTCCAACCACGTCAATCAGCAATAGATTAGAATCCCCTTCCCCCAGTCCGGCAAGCCTCTCAAGACCCGCTGAAGAGAGGTATCCTGTCGCATATGTTCCAGGTTCCGCGGGAAATAGCGATCCTTCCTGAGCGAAATAAAGGTGATTGGAATGATAACCAATCCCAACTACGGTCAAATTCATCCTTCCCGAGCCAGCTCCAATGGTTATTTCATCTCCCAAGCCAACGTTCATCCCACTAGATACTCTTTGGTCGATGACTATCTCTGAGTCACCGGTAGCCAATCTTCCCGAGCAGCAATTGTGATTTGGGATCCATACCCTGTCAACATACCCCTCATCTATTCCATGCCAGACTGCAGGAACGAGCTTATCTCCGTGAAACATTGTTCCATCTAGCCTAATCCTTGGCTCACAATCATTGAGAATTAAGTCTGAGTCAGACCAGTTATTGGCGATTTCTTCGCATAGCAAATCCGAAGTCTGGCCATCCCAGATCCCAGTAGGATTCTCAACCCAAATATCAGGTAGGTTCACTCCTTGTTCCGAGTCATCGTATATCTTATCGTATACTCCTGAGACAGTGTGAGCGTATGCAGCGAATGAAATACCTGCAAAAACAGCAACAAGAACCATTGCAACAACTGCGACTAGTCTAGTCCTTGATCTCATCATGCTTCTTCCGAGACGCTTGGTTAGAAGGGCGAACACTGACTCACCTAACCTATTTGTTCGTCAGAAATTATTTTTCCACTATCTATTCTAATTACCCTTGTAGCGTACTCGATTAGTGACTCGTCATGAGTCACAAAAACACAAGTTATGCCCTCTGAATCACACGCTTTCACCAGAACTTGCATTACCGAGGAGGATGTTCTTGAATCGAGATTGCCAGTCAACTCGTCCCCAAGTAAAAGCCTAGGCCTTTTGGCCAGACTCCTGGCTATCGCCACTCTTTGCTGTTGTCCGCCACTTATCTCTGCAGGAAAACGATCTATCTCCCTCTTCAGTCCCACAAGTTCCAGAAGGTTTCGGGCCCTATCCAGGTCTCTTCCTCCAGCAAGCTCCTGAATTAGCAGGATGTTCTCCAAAACCGTTAGGTCTTGTAGGAGATTAAAAAACTGGAAAACGTATCCGATGTTATCCCTCCTAAAGGAAGTCATTTCCTCTGAATCATCCCTCGGTACTTCAATCCCAGAAAAAGAATAGGATCCTGCGGTGGGGCTATCCAGCGCAGAGAGGCAATTCAGCAAGGTAGTCTTCCCTGAGCCGGAGGGACCAAGAAGAATTATCCTCTCTCCTTCATTTATCTCCAGATTCACACCATCTAGTGCCCTGACTGTCTCAGACGCCATATGGTAGTGTCTCTGCATTCCATTTATGTTGACAAGCGACATATTCTCATGCCGGGCGTTATGGTTAGGCTATTCAATATTGACTCGTCACTGTGACTCGGTGGCGCCTGCAAAAAATGCCATTGAGTCTCTGAAAAGCTCCTCTCTTCTATGCCTCTTGTTGTCCCTAATCTTCAGCATTGTGAAGAAAATCGCTAAAAGTATCACGAATGGGATAAGGGCCTCTGCATGATATTTCTCCATCACCTCAATGATCCCCCTTGCTGTATAAGCCCAAGTTATGGATGCCGCAGTACCACCAATAAAACAAGCCGCCAACACCCTTTCGAACCTCATTCTGGCCACTAGTCCCAGCATCGCTCCTACCAAGACGCCGCTCGCCATGAAGGGGATCCAAACGAAAACGATTAGCCCCCAGAAACCATACCTGTCTATTCTAGGCCTATTTTTGTGGGCGACGTACTCGACAGAAGACAGTATATCGCCCATGAAAGGGTTCTGTAAGAGTGCGCCAGGGATCCCGCCCCTCTTTGCGACCATAGCCTCGCCAGTTAGCTCCTGGGAGCCCTGCTCAACCCTTCCGGCCACTGCTCTATCCGCCAGTGTTGACTTTTCGTTTCTCGCGCTAACAACTAACACCCTCTCATCTAATAGATCATCAAGGTCAGACTTTAGGTGCCTCCTAAGGTCCCCTTGCAGATGTTGGTATGTTGGCTTGAACAGAAAGTATGCAAATCTCGTTTCCGGCCTGTATATGACTCTGACAAAAACTGCTTCCTCGTCAGCCATTATGGCAGAGCCGTAGTCAACTACTTGGTGCTTCTTGAACCACCGAGACATACTCTCATGGAAGGCTTCCTCTAGATTTCCAAACTGACCAATCCCCGAGAAGAAATCACTGTAGTCTTCAGTTAATTCGATCTCCCCCCAGTCCTCCGGAAACAGGTTTTGGTTAGTATTGGGGGTCTCAGATTTCCTATATATGTCGGTTCTTACTGTCTTTATTTGCAGGGGACGCATCTCTCCAAATATCCTAAACTCGGACAGTATGTCCTTGATCAGAGATCCCTTGATTTCGATGGGGGAGATTATGGTTCTCTTAGTATTCTCGTACGGCAGAAAAACATCGACCGATATAGCACGGTCCTGAACTTTCATTGACTTCAGATCAGGTCTGATGTGTAGTCTCTTACTAGCTGATTCCACAGTCCTCTGTATTAGTCTGGTCATTTGTTCACTAGACAAAAGGTCGTCTGTTTCACGGTGGTAAAGCCTATGCATCAGAGGGTATTGAACACACAAAAAGAAAATTGACATACCCAAAGAAACCATCGCCATATACCAAGGCGGTACTTCCGCACTGCCACCAGTTAGCATCGCAGTTTCCCTCCCGCCAACCCACTCTGCAGCCATGAGTCCCCATCCCCATGCACCCATTTTCTGGAGAGTGAAACAGGTTCTAGGATCCTCGTCGAACTTCTCCATCTTCCTGTGAGTTTCCCCCGAGCCGAAGAACGATGACTCCGTGGTGTGTAATTCTATTTCCAGATCCTTGGTTGTGGTCAAGAGAGACTTGTCTTCCAACTTCTCAGAGATAGACTCTTCAGATAGATCCGACCAGTCTTCTGAATCCGTTTCAGAGTGGAATACTTCGATTCGAACATTGTAGATTCCATCAACGAGGTCTTCTTTTTCGAGCTCCGAATCTAAATCTCCCAGGCCACCTATCAGCCAATACATCTCCGCATTTGACTCACTATTTTCCTGAGAAGAGATGACAGTTTCATTCCAAACCAATACCAGAATTGCCGATGAGGCTGACTCTGGAATATTATTGGTCCGAATTAACAAGTCATCCCCTTCAACCCAAGTCTCTACCCACACCTCCCCCCTCCTGTCAACACACTCGGATGGATCCAAAACTGTTCCAGATAGGGCCTCATCCAATATTATTGAGTCGCCCATTACTAAACCAGAGGATGCAACGGATACTAGTCCAAAGAATACTAGGCCACTAATCAATCCGAAGACCAGAGTGTAGTCGTCAACGGTGCGTGGAACAATTGTGTTCACTAGGAAGCTGCTCTCGGGGTTGGTCCTCCTTTCCCTTATTCTATCGAGCTCAATGTCAATCCTGTCGATTTCATCTTCATCAGTAAGCTTTTCCGAAGGCTCCATTTCTTCGACATGTTCGTTGCCTAGTTCCCCTTGCGGTGAACCGTCATCTTCGACCATGTTCAGGGAAAGGGAGAGCCAGTATATGGGTTGTTTGGAAGGCAAATAAATAAGTCATATTCACTCTTATTTTTACTTAAATGATCCCAATTTAACTTACTGTTTTCCGACTGTCGGCAATGGTAATTTTAATGTCCTCCTACATAGTAGGAGGATCATGCCCAGTGACAACGCGGTCAAGCCGGCCCTTTCCCTGTTCCTCGTTGGTCTAATGGTCATACCAAGCGCTATCTCGATCGGAATGATGGGAAACGAGCCCTCAACCTTGAGCGAAGAAACCAGTCAGAGGGAAACAAAGTCCCCAAATTCGATCACAGATTATGGCTCTCTCTTCACGTTTGACTATGATGATCAATCGCATGGCTGGTACGCAGATTCCGCCAACATCGGATCTGCATCTTTATTCTACAGGACCGCCACATATGTCCCTATGAAAGATTGGACTGATAGGATAGGGGAGAGAGTTGTAAACGGATGGCATGTAATTGGTCATGACTACCCAGTTCCATCCAACTGGAAATCCCAATTACAGGAAAATGGAGTCGAGTGCGTTTCGTACCTGGCCCCTCAAGGGTTTCATTGCAATGTGCCGGGGCTTACTCCCTCGGAGCTTAGAGAAATCGGGGTAATCGGAGCCTTCAGATTGGATTCAGCGGACAAGGTTGCCCCCGATTTAGCGTATTTCCTTGCTAGCTCATACAAGTCAAATGTGGTTATGGTCGGAGACAAGATACTTGCTGAGGTCCTACTTGCTGGACCCAATAATTTGGATGATCTGGTAAAGACTGGCTTGGAGGTGAGACCTACTAGCTCTCCTAGATTCGCACAGGTTCTTCTCGACGAGAAATCTGCGACTATCCTTTCTTCTCAGTCATTCGTCGAATGGATGGAGCCCAGCTATCCGGATGAGTTCGACAATGACGAGGCTGCAGAAATCCTAGGTGTGGAATGGGCGAGGGACTCCTCCAATATGGGAAGTGATACTCTTACCGGTTCGGGAATCGTTGTTGGGGTAATGGACTCCGGGTTGTCAAATGCAAACGAATGCAACAGCATAACGCACTGCAACTCGCAGAACCCATCAATACATGCCGACTTTTACGGTCGAATAAGAGGGGTAGTGTCATACTACGGTGACAGCGATGCCAGTGATTCTGTCGGACATGGCACTCACGTGACCGGTTCCGTGCTTGCCAACGGGGCGAGCTCCGATTCGGGAATAGAGAATAGGGGGATGGCTCCTGAAGCGCAATTGTTCATGCAATCAGGATTGTCTAGTCAATACTCTTCATTCTTCCAGGAGGCCTATGATGCCGGGGCAAGGGTTCATACAAACTCATGGGGGAGGGGGCCTGACTCGACGGTTGGCTGTTCAGGTGCTACCTGCTGGTCATACTACTCGACTATAGCCCTGAGTGTCGACACTGTCGCTTACGACATCCAAGACCTCACCATACTCTATGCGATGGGCAACGATGCAATGGATTGCAATTACACATCTTGGGGCATGGATAACTGTGACGGAGGTAAGGATGGTGAAATAAACCTAGGATTCCATAACAGGCAGGCCACCGCAAAGAACATTATCTCGGTTGGAGCATCGGAGAATTTCCGTCCAGACCTCCAGTCCTCATATCAACAGAGTTGCACTTTACACCCAGATGATGATCCAGGCCCACCCCCTTATTGCCCTCTACCTCTTAGCGGTGAGAAGTGGGGAACTTTCCCTATTTCGACTGACGGCAGATCAAATAATCCAGAGGGAATGGCAGCATTTTCGAATAGAGGCCCCACCAAAGACTTGCGCATCAAACCAGATATTGTGGCGCCTGGCACTAACATACAGTCAACCGCCGTTGAGGCATATGGCGTCCCCTATCATTTCCAGTCAGGAACCTCAATGGCTACTCCGATCACAGCGGGATCTGCTGCCCTTATCGTGGAACATTTGAACAACATTGGCGCCTATAACTGCAACCTTGTTTCGAGCTCTTCAAATGATGACTGTCCCGAATCTGCCCTTGTAAAGGCAATATTGGTCGCAGGAGCCCATGATATGGCTGGCCAGTACACTACTGGTGGCGATGGTCTGAACGGGGCAGCAGAAAAGGCACCAAACAATCATGAGGGTTGGGGTAGGGTTGACATTCAAGCCTCCATCGGTACATCCTTCACAGAAGGAATAGAGATAGAAACGGAAGAGAGCCATTCATTCATGCTGACTGTACCCAATACAGACTTGGATCAAATGAGGGTAATCCTAGCATGGAACGATCCCCCAAATAACTCTCCAGTGGGGAATATCCAGCTAGTTAACGACCTAGATATAGTGGTTAGGAGTCCTGACGGTGTCGAGCAAGTCTACACAAATGATGACAGGAACAACCTTGTTGGAATCACGATCGATTCTCCACAGGCTGGGAATTGGGAGGTAATTGTCGAAGGAGAGAACGTCCCCGGAGGAGCTCAGAAATACTACTTGGCATCAAGTGCTGGCACAATCTCGGATATGAGGCATCCCGTCTCCGATGGATTGAACGAGCCCGGTTTCCAATCCGGCTCGATCTTCACGGAGACAAAGATGACCGCTGGAGAGGACCATCTTTGTGCAATATTCCAAGACTCATCGCTGCAGTGCTGGGGGGGGAACTCTTTCGGACAGCTAGGCGATGGAACAAGTACTGACAGGCTAACCATGACGCCCGTGGGTTTGGATGACGGAAGGACTGCCGTTTCCGTAAGTGCGGGAAAATCACACACATGTGCTATTCAGGATAATGGTGAGCTGGTTTGCTGGGGCAGAAACAATTTCGGCCAACTTGGAGACGGTTCAAATGGGCTTTCGCAGCTTCCCATAGAGGCGGGACTTTCAGGGGTCCCAGTCCAAGTTTCATCCGGAGATTGGCATTCATGCGCTATACTAGACGATGCCAGTGTCGAGTGCTGGGGGCGCAATAGCGACGGGCAGCTCGGTGATGGTACAAATATAGACCGCAGCTCCCCTATTTCCGTTGGATTGGGCGGACAGAAGGCTATAGCAATATCAGCAGGATCAACTCATACATGCGCTGTCCTTAACGACTGGTCATTGAGATGTTGGGGGGCAAATGGCAATGGGCAATTAGGAATCGGCAATACCGATTCAGATAGCTCGCCGCAGACAGTAAATGCAGGGGGCAATGTGGTTGCAGTATCGGCGGGTGGGTCTCATACTTGCGTCCTCTTAGAGGATGGGGATCTGAAATGTTGGGGGGACAACTCCAATGGTCAGTTGGGCGATGGTGGCGTGAACCAACAGGAAGATGCCAACATAGTCGGAAACACCCTTGTTGGAATTACTTCGGTCGATGCTGGAACCGATCACACTTGTGCGATAGACTCTAGCAATGGGCTACACTGCTGGGGCGACAGCTCAAAGGGCCAAGTCGGAGATGGCAGCTCTTCCTCCCAAGTCAATCCAAGCATCCAGATTTCGTTGGGACAGAATTTAGGAGCACTCTCCGTGGCTTCCGGGGCCGATCACACTTGTGTAGTTGCTACAAACGACCTTCCGAGATGTTGGGGAGGGGGGGCCTCCGGATCCCTTTCTTTGGGTTTATCTCCAGATGAGTTCGACATACCGAAGTGGTCTTACATCAGTTCTTCAGAGAGGGATCTGAACGATCCCCCTGATGGAGAAATGAACATCTTCGAGGTCAATGTTGCCGGCGACGGTGATGGTGACGGCTTCCCCAATGGGCCTCAGGATAGCGATGATACGAACCCCACGGTAGCCGTAAACTGCTCCCCTGGCTCTTATGGCAGATTTACCTGTAGGGTAGCTAGCCCAGGATACTATGTTAACGGGGCTGGAAACACGGTCATGACCGCAGCCAGCCCTGGATACTACGTCAACTCCGAAGGTGCTGACGATCAACAACCGTGTGGGCAAGGTAGTTTCCAGGAACTTTCCGCTCAGACTTCCTGCGATCCAGCACTCCCTGGATACTATGTATCCGGAATCGGAGCTTCTGAAGGTACTCCGTGCCCAGCAGGCAAGTATAACGATCTGCCGGGCCAAACATCCGACTCGGCCTGCAATTGGGCGACACCCGGAAACAGTGTTCCAGTGCTCACTCAGGTCTCTTCGGGAGCACAACATTCGTGCGCGATATTAGACGATGGCTCCGTAAAGTGCTGGGGGGACAACTCATTCGGGCAGCTAGGAGATGGGACTAGAAACGATCACTTGGAGCCCGAAAAGGTGACATTGCCAATTGGCAAGAAAGCCGTGGAAATCTCGGCCGGCTCATACTACTCATGCGCCATATTGGATGATGGCTCAGTCCGTTGTTGGGGCGATAACTCGTACGGTCAGCTTGGCGATGGAACTTCCATAGAAAGGACCAGCCCGACAGTTGTTGATCTTGGTCTTGAACGGACAGCATCTAGCATTTCAGCCGGCGAGTCACATACATGTGCCGTACTCGATGACCAGAGCCTCAAGTGCTGGGGTGCAAATACAAATGGGCAGCTAGGTGATGGCAGCACGTCAGAAAGCCACACTCCAGTGGAAGTGAGGATGGGCGGAGATGGGGTGGAAGTAGTATCAGCAGGATCATATCACACCTGTGCAATAATGGTTGACAGGACAGTTCGATGCTGGGGAGACAACTGGCAAGGCCAAATTGGTGATGGGACTTTCTCCGACAGACAAGCTCCTGTGACCATAACAATTCCCAGCAATAGTAGCGCGGTTACGATAGATGCTGGGCCTTTCCATACTTGCTTGGGAATGAACAACGGCGATATGTTCTGTTGGGGTTTCAATGGGTATGGCCAAATCGGCAACGGAGGAACTGGAAGTACCAATATCCCAGCAGCGGTAGCTCTGGATTCAACTCAAGCACCTACTTCAATATTCACGGGCATTTTCCACACCTGTGCTCTATTTGACAGTGGAGAGATGGCTTGTTGGGGGGATAATTCAGTTGGCCAGTTGGGAGATGGGACTACCGTCAGCAAGCTAATACCCGCCGAAGTCAATCTACCTACGAACGTTCTTTCCATAACAGTAGGTCAAAGGCACTCTTGCTCCATACTTGACGATGCCAGTTTGGAGTGCTGGGGGATAAACTCTCACGGGCAGCTTGGCGATGGGACGGACACAGATAGGCCAGCTCCCGTAAACGTAGACCTGAAACACGGATCAAAGGAGCAGATTCCATGCCCGGGAGGGTCATACCAGCCAGAAGGGAACCAGACTTCTTGCATCCTAGCAGACAGAGGGCACCATGTTTCAGGTTCCGGCCAACTAAACCAAACCGAATGCCTAAGGGGATACTACTCGGGACTAAAGGGCCAATCCGAATGCACTCCGGCGGCCCTTGGCTTCTACGTGGAGTCATCCAAGGCAGAATCACAGGTACAGTGCCCTGAGAAACACTCCACCAAGACATTAGCATCCACAAATCCAGACATGTGCCTACCAGATTTCGATGAAGACAAGATCCCAGACGAATCAGATCTCGACGACGACAACGACGGTGTTCCAGATACGGAAGACTTCGATCCCCTCGATCCAACAATATCCATAGACTCGGACTTCGATGGGATACCTGATAGCCTTGATCCAGATGATGACAACGATGGGGTGAACGATACGGTGGACATGTTCCCAGACGACCAAAATGAATGGGTGGACAATGACATGGATGGGGTTGGCGATAATTCCGACGATGACGATGACGGAGACGGAAGAAATGACAACTTCGACGTCTTTCCCAATGATAAGGATGAGTGGTCCGACTTCGATGGGGATGACATAGGTGATAATGCCGATGCGGACGATGACAATGATGGAATCTGCGACGACCCTATGTCATCTTACTCCGGACCTCCCGATGTGGACAACGACGGACAGGCAGATTGTACTGCCTTGCCGAACGGAGATGCGTTCTCACTCGATCCACTTGAGTGGTTCGATTCCGACGGGGACAGTATAGGGAATCAAGCCGACACAGACGATGATGGGGACGGTTTTGATGACGTCAACGACTCCTTCCCACTCGACCCAACTGAGTGGATAGACACAGATCTGGATGGAATAGGGGACAACAGGGATCTCTTCCCGGAAGATCCAGCAGAATGGCTGGACACGGACGGTGATGAGGTAGGGGACAATTCTGACGTCTGTCCGTACGAGCCAGGAATAAATCTAGATTACAATGACGCTATCATGCTACTCGCATTGCCAGGAAACGATCTCGGATGCCCTGTGAAGACCCTCCCCGGTGACGAGATACTATGGGAGGAAGAAGAGGAGGCGGAGGTCGTGGATCTCTCAGTCTCTGATGGTCCAGACTTTGATCTTGATGGGATCCCTGACATTAGGGACGATGATGATGACAATGATGGTATCCTCGACAAGGACGATGGGAAACTAGATCCTATTACTGGTATCGGTGAATTCTCAAGGGACCCTGCTAGGCCTTTCAGCAACCAAGTCTGGGGCTCGATCTTAGTTTCCGTGGCTTTCCTGGGCGTAATAGGATACAGAATTGCC
>CACGIM010000001.1 GCA_902573115.1 uncultured Candidatus Poseidoniales archaeon | reverse complement strand
GTGATCCCGAACCTTCCGGCGGGCCTCACCCTCAACAGTACGACTGGAGTCATATCTGGCACCCCATTGGAACCCTACAGACACATCCTGGTCGAATACTCCCACACCTTCACGGCAAAAAACTCCCAGTGGGAATTCTCCTACAGGGTGGACTTCGACATATTCTTTCCAGTAGACAACAACCCAGACAGCGACGCTGATGGATGGAGCGACATCTTGGAGCTCGATTGCAACACTGACCCAGAAGACGCGGATTCATTCCCCGAGGACATAGATCTCGATGGGGTTTGCAGCTTCATCGACGAAGACGATGACGGGGACAATATCGGCGATGAGATAGACATGTTCCCCAGCGACCCTACTGCTTGGGACGACACGGACAACGACACGCTGCCAGACGACCTTACCTGCATATACCTGACAGACAGTGCGAATTGCAGCTTTACCCTAGAGGAGGACCTAGATGACGACAACGATGGGTGGCCAGACCTCAACGAGACGAGTTGTGGTACCGATCCCAAGGACAACTTGTCAGTTCCGAGGGATGACGATGGCGACGGCATATGCAATCTCCTCGAAGAGTACGTTCCAGAAGTGGTCAGGATACTCTGGATTTGCTGCTTCCCAATACTCCTGCTGCTCCTAATGCTCCTTTGGCTGATCAACCCCTTCACTGTCATCGATGAGGAAATAATGGGGCCAGAACCAGAGTTCACATACACCGAGAACGATTGGGCAGGAGGAAGCGGAGAGTTCGACGACCCGTTCTTACTCAAACCTGTCAAAGGGGTAAGGAAGGGGTCATTCGCCCAAAGCCACGAGCTGATCAAGGTAACCAATATCTCCCCGAGACATAAATGCGAATTCACCGACATGGCATCAGAGGAAAATGGAAGCCGATTCGAGATGAGGCCAATAAGGGCAAATTCCAGAGGGGAGATAGAGTTCCGCCTTGACTTCAGAGACGATGGGGATACTAAGGAAACTACGGATTACAAGGGTATGATCAGACTTGGGAAGTCCACCGTATACTTCGAGTGGGCAGTTGAGGTGGAGGTGTTTGTTGACACCCCAGAAGAGGAAATCGCAAAGAAAAGGGCCTCTAGGATAGAAAGAGAGGCCAAGAAGAAGGCGGCTGAGATCGAGAAGAAGTCTACCGCGAAGGTCGCAGAAGCAGCAATAGAGGCCAAGAAAAAGGCTGCTAAGATCGAGAAGGAAGCAAAGAATAGGATTGAGAAGATAGAGAAAGACGCGGATGAGCGGGCTGCTGCCGCTGAACTGAAGGCAATCGAGGCTGAGAAGAAAGCGGCCATGATGCAGAAGGAGGCCGCTGAGAGAGAGGCTGAGCTTGAGAGGCAAATAAGGAAGCAAGAAGCAGAGAGAATAGAGCAGGAGCAGGAGGAAGCCCGAATCGCTGCGGAAGAAAAGGCTAGGAGAGAGTCCGAGGAGGCTGCAGAGAGAGAACGTCTAGCAGAGGAGGAGGCTGCAGAGCTACGGGCCATGTTGAAGAAGAAGGCCGAGCAGAGGAAAGCGGAAGAGGAGGCTGAAAGGGCCGAGCAAGAAGCAGTAAGGATAGCCGAAGAAGCAGAGGCAGCTAGACTCGAGAGAGAAGAAAAGGAAGAGTCAGAGAGAGTCCAGAGGGAGGAAAAGGAAGAGTCAGAGAGAGTCCAGAGGGAATTCGCAAAGGAGAAGGCAGAACGTGAAAGGCAGGCTCAGATGAGATCTCTGGAGGCCAAGGAAAAACTGAGGAAGAGGGCCCTAGAAATAAAGAAGGAGAAGGAGAAGGAGCAGCTGGATAGCGACGAGTCAAGGAGAATGGCGTCAGAAAGACTGGCAAAGATGGAAGAGCAGATAAATGAAAGAAGACAGAGGCTAGAAGAGCTAAGTGAGGAAGAGAGGAAGAGGGAAATATCCCTACTCAGGGTCACGGAGAAGTCAAAGAACATCGACTTCGGAATCATCGGCTTCGCCTCAGAAAGCGATAAAGACGACCTCCAGGAAGTTTCCGGAATAGGCCCCTTCATAGAAGAGAAGCTGAATGCCTTGGGAATATTCACATTCCTTCAAATCTCAAAAATGGATAGCGACCTAGAAGACAAAGTAAACGACGCGATAGAATTCTTCCCTGGTAGAATAAAAAGGGACGAGTGGGTAAAGAAGGCGAGAGAACTTGCAGGGGCCCCACGGGAAGGACTTGGGGCAAGCATGAGTCCAGAAGTCCCCAAGGACTCCGATTTAGTTAGCCAAGCGAAAGAGGACATGGAGAGGGAGAAGATAGAGAAGCAGAAGCAGGATGAGATCCGGAGAAGGAAGGAAAAGGCAGAAGAGCTCCTGAGGAGAAGCAAAGGAAAGTCATCAAGCAAGGAGAGATCGCGGGAGTCGTCGATAGACCTCACTGCAATCGGATTTGGGTCGGAGGAAGACAAGGATGACTTGAAGCAGATCGACGGAATTGGTAGATTCGTAGAGGAGAAGCTGAATGCGATCGGGATATACAAGATATCCCAAATTGCCAAGATGTCACCAAAAATGGCGAATAGGGTTAACGACGCTGTGGGGCTTGGCCCTGGTAGGATAGAAAGGGACGAATGGGTCGCCCAAGCAAATAGAATGATACGATAAGCATTTGATAGGAGACTATGGGGGAAAGGATATGGCCGACCCATTGACCACAGGCCTTTCCGAGGCTGGAAAGATACTCCAAGCCATCGAAGAGGTAGGAATACTGGCCCAACTAGGCGTTTCACTGGGACTAACGCTGTTCGCTCTGTTGTTCACAAGGTACTTTGTCCTCAGATTCGCATGGAGGTTGGTCAAAAGGACCGAAGCGGAGTGGGATAATGACATCTTGGACCCGCTAATGAACAGGGTATACATCTTCGTTCTACTTGCGGGGGTGGAGCTCACTATGATGTGGACCCTAGGAAGAAATGATGCGATTTACAGTGCTGTAGCTCCTTACTTCTCGGCGGCTTACATAGTCCTTTCTGCATCGATAATCAGTGTCGCGATCAAATTCATAGTACCTGCTGCAATGGAGAAGTACAACACGAACAAGAGTGTGACAGTCACTGGGGGAAACCCATTGGTTGTTTTTTCCTCAAGGGGCCTGGTCTGGTTCATGGGACTCTATCTGGCGTTCAACGAGGTGGGAATAGAAATGCTTGGAATTCTGGGCTCGCTTGCGGTCTTCTCCCTAATTATCGGACTTGCTGTTCAACAAACTCTTGGCAATATGCTTAATTCCTTCATGCTGGCTATTGACCAACCCTTCGAGGTAGGTGACAGGATCGAAGTCGAGGGGGTTACTGGGACCGTGATGTCTGTAGGGATACTTTCCACAAAGATCCTAACACTCACCGAGCAACTGGTGGTGATGCCAAACAACAACCTAGTGAATTCAACCATCACAAATTACGCAAGAGGAGGTGGGGATGGACAGGGATCCAGGGTCACCCTCACCCTAGACATAGGAGTTGACTACGACGAAAGGTCAGCTCACGTCAAGAACGTGATTATGGACGTCGCAAAGAAGTGCCCCCATGTCGATGAAGACCCACCTCCAAGGGTGCTACTCAGGGAGCTTGCGGATTTCTCCAAGAACTACAGGCTTTATGCATGGATAGGCGACTACAGTGAGGAATTCATAGCCACAGATTGGCTACTGAGGGAGATCGACAATGCCTTCGGCAGAGAAGGAATTAGCATACCATACCCGGTTAATGTAGAACTACAAAACAAACCAAGCCCGTTCCCAGAAGGAGAAACAGGGGAAAGGATGCGGAGAATGAAGTCGACGCGTCAGCACGTTTCCAGAATCAAGATGCTGCGAGATGAGGCGGAGATGGAGGAGGAAAGAGACTCTGCTAGAACTGAGTTGGATATGCTCCAATCAAGGCTAGCTGAGGGAGACCTCAAGAAGGCAGAGCGGGAAGTCCTTGAAAATGACATCAGAGCTCTTGAGAGCCTGCTAGCTCAGTTCACGGAGTGAATAATACGAAACCTCTTCAAGCCTATTACAGAATCACGTGTCATGAAAGCAGAGGACTCTGGAACCTCAGCAAAGAAAGCTGGACTTAAATTGAGCGACAGGGATAAACCAGGAATTACTAGAAAAAGGGTCGATGGACCACCAAAGGAGGAAGATGGCCCCCCAACAATCTCGTGGACTTATCACCTGCCTGATGGGAAGAAAATAAAGGAAGATGAAAGAGTGGACTTCCTAAATTCGCTAGCCGTTCCACCTGCATGGACCGATGTATGGTACTGCCCAAACAAAAATGGGCACATTCAAGCGACAGGAAAGGACTCTAATGGGAGGCTACAATACAGATACCATCCCAAATGGAACGAATACAAGTCCATCCTAAAGTACTCGAACGTGGATGAGTTTGCCACAGAACTGAATGGGCTCAGGCTCGAAATACTAGCTGACTTGGACACCCCTGGTATGGGCAGGGACAAGGCAGTCGCGCTTGTTATTTGGCTAATCGACAGATACCACATCAGAGTTGGATCTGACCAGTATGCCCAAGAGAACGAATCCTATGGACTAACTACTCTGAAAGAGAGCCACATCTCCTACAGAAGGGGGGAAAATGCGATTGTGGATGGCTTAAGGGTCTTGAAAAACAAGGGAGGAGATTTGCCAAAAATAAATGCGATGATGAGGTTCACAGGAAAGTCCGGGAAGGAATGGAAGCTGTATATCCGCCACCCAGAGATATCGAAGTTGATTGAGGACTCGGCAAAAGTCGGAGGCAAGGATAAGGAGCAGGATCTGTTTAGGTACGTCGATGATAATGGAAAAGACTACGATGTCAAGGCAGAGCATATCAATGATTACCTAGACAGGCACATGGAAAATAGATACACGGCAAAGGATTTCAGAACGTGGGCTGCATCTTGGAAAACCGCTGCAAGGCTCGCTATGGTTTCAGAGGCCACAGAAGCGGACATGAATCTCCTACCTAAGCTACACGAGCAAGCCATTCAAAGGTCTGAAAAAGACGGATTTCCCCCCTACGTAGAATGGTGTGGCAGATATCTCAAGGGCACTGAGGGCCTAGCTAAATTGGCCGAGGGAGGTAAGCTACCCGGCGAGAACAAGAAAGAAAGGGATGCAACAATGTTAGCCGTAATCGATACAGTAGCGGCTGATTTGGGCAATACGAGGGCAGTCTGCAGGTCCTCATACATACGACCAATGTTCATGAACGATTGGGAAGCTGGAATTTTCCTTGAAAGATGGAACAAGGCGAAGAAGGAGTCGATCAGAGGAAGGCAGCTTGACTCAGACGAAACAGCAGCGATCAACTACATGAAGAAACATGAGCATGATGAATTCGACTTTAGCAAGAACTAGGATAGACAACCCTACGGGCGTGTTTTGCACATGGAAGAAGAACCCATCATTAAACTGAATCTGCTGGGTTTTCTTTGCCCGATACCAGTTCACGAGACAAGGCGGGCAATGGATAATTGTGGCCCGGGACAAATGTTGGAGATAGTCTGCGATGACCCAGAAACACTTCACGACATTCCGGCCCTTTGCGATAGGTTGGGGGCCGAAATTAGGTCTGTTGCGGAAGACTCTGGAGAGATCAGATTCTTGATCAGAGCATCAAAAGACAATTGAAGGATTGAAATGGATCTTTCCAGTGGAGACGACATGAACGCCCCGAGAGTATTCGAAACTGGTGAAGTCCCTGCAGATGCTCGCCTACCGACGAATTTTGGAGAGTTCCGAATACGAGTCTTCCACGAGGAAGATACCGGACAAGACCACGTCGCATTGCTTCTTGGGGATATGAGCGGCCCTGACCCAGTTCCAGTCAGGGTTCACTCCGAATGCCTAACAGGGGATGCATTCGGAAGCCTGAGGTGCGATTGCGGAGCGCAATTAGATTCTGCCCTAATGAAAATACAAGAATTTGGTTGGGGATGTTTGGTTTACCTAAGGCAAGAAGGGAGGGGAATAGGCCTCCATGCCAAGATTCAGGCCTACAACCTACAGGACAGAGGCGCGGACACGATGGAAGCCAACCTAATGCTTGGCCATCCCGCAGATGCTAGAAACTATGGAATAGCTTCCGAGGTTTTGGGATCTCTGGGTATTGAAAAGGTGAGCCTTATGACGAACAATCCCGACAAAGTTGAGCAACTCAGGAATCATGGCATCAACGTTGTGGAGAGAGTCCCTTTGGTAGTTGGTGTAGGAGAAGGAAACATAGGATACCTTTCGACAAAGGTGGATAAGATGGGTCATCGGATCAGTGAGGAGTCACTTGGCAGAAAGTAAGATTGGGGCCGTGACCGGGACTCGAACCCGGGCCGGCGGGACCACAACCCACCGTGCTAACCGCTACACCATCACAGCCAGAGGTATTCAACGCGTGGGTCGGTCTGTATTTCAACAGTTTTACACCAAAATTGGACGATCAAAAGACCAACGCCTTCAAACTGAAGAGTCGTCTCTTAAAGGGTGTGAGGAGGAAGCACAGTGTTTGTTGCATGTTGATGGCAATGGTATTCGCGATAGCCTCCCCCGTTGCAAATGCAGATTCAGTAATCTCCACAGAACAGGTAGAAATTCTCGAGGCAGGGGTTTTCGATGACCCGACTAAATGGGATTTTAGCAGCAATAGAGGTTTCTCGTTTGACCAAGCTGACTATACCATGGGCATGGTTGCAGACGGCGAGATGTCATTCACTCACACCAGGCCAGATAATTTCCAAGATTATACTGCATGGGCCAGCACCGGATGCTCGGCTTGCAATGCGACATTCGGAGAGTCAGATGGGATATATTCGTGGTCTAGGGGCCCAGACATCACTATGGATGGTTATGCCTACCCAGGGTTAATTTCCAACGAAATTGAGACTGTCTCACTGGTACTGCACTTCTCCATTCCGGAAACTCTGAACGACGATGAAGTGAATATTCTTCTTCAGAATCATGGGTCAGACATCTTGGTGTCGTCTTTTGCAAGGACATTGAGTCCAATTAATCGAATGACAAACCCCCTTGTTGTCCCCCTAGACGACTATGTAGATTGGGATTGGTCGAAATTAGAGGATACCCAATTCACTGTTGATTATGTATCCGATAACGAAGGACTGGATGACTCCGAAGTTAGAGTCGATGCAGTAGGGTTGAGGGTGAAATATCATCAAGCATGGTATTCCTTTGAGAACTCCAAGGCCGAACACGAATTAGTAGTAGATAATTTGCCTGTAATTGACTTAAACATATATGAGGGGGAAATCTCAGGATTGCAACGTACCGACTGTGGACTATCCCCCTCCGGAAATGAGTCTGGCGAGTGGATTTTTACGGCTGAGGCCCCCCCTTCTCAGCAATTTGGGAGGATTCACACCTTTGGTTTCGGCAATCACACTATTTGGTCATCTGCAACTGGGGCCGAAGGGGATTATGTACAGTTCGAATCTGGAGCTATTATGGGAAGTCCGGAATCATCTCGTCATATACGGATCGAGATTGAAGATGGTTGCATCTCCGGTGCTAGGATTGATGTCAATGACCCAAGGTTAGTTGTTTCGGGAAGAGTCACGGGCGGTACTGAAGGGCTTTCTTTGCCATCTAGCAACATTCTTTTCGCCATAGGGGAAAACTTAGTTCATACTGAGCCCATTAATGGTGGTCAATTCTCAATATCGGTACCGGTGGGTTATGCTCTGCCCCGATCAGGCGAGCTTTTGGAAGTAGGCGTGGCCACCAGGTTTCAATGGTCTTCGAATGGGACTGCCGAAACTACAGTGGTGCACATCAGCTCTATCTCAATATCCGGAGGATATAGCATAGAATGGGATAGAGACCCAGTTTGCAACCAAATTGGCAAGGTTGATTTGGTCGAGGATGAGGGTGGCCAAATTATCTCATTCTCGTCATTATGCTATGACGATACGACTGCTTCGGAAAATCTAATAGTTAGCGCACAAAGCTCTAATGAATCACTGCTTTCAGTGGAAGAAAACGGGGCATTGCTTTCTATTGAGCCGGTTTCAGATGCCAATGGAGAGGGTTTAGTTTCAGTAAGAGTAATTGACGAGGCGGGCAACAAATGGGAGGGTTCTATAATTGTGGAAATTCAAGCTGTGCCGGATTCCCCGGAGATTAAATTCTTGCCCAGTATCCTCTATATCGAGCTCGGCGAGGAGTACGCGATTAATCCGGTTATTTATGATCCGGATTCTGATAGTCTGGTAATAACTACTAGTAGATCTTGGGCAGTCGTTAAACAAGATGGGACGATCATATTTAATCCAGTAGAGCCAGGAAATCACTTGGTCACAATTTCTGTCAACGATGGGACATCAGGAATCTCCAGAGATGTTGAAATTGTGGTGACAGCAAAACCAGATTTACTAGTTGAGGATATTGAGGTTAGGGTCGGGGGCATAGACGGGGAGGACCTCTATGTCGGAGAAGTAGTCGAATTGATTGGTTTCATTAGAAATCAAGGACGGGGAGGGGCAGAAAATATCACGTTTCATTGTATGGTGAACGACGTCTTAGTCGGGACTGGCACGATTGCCAAGCTTTCACCAGGGGATCTCAAGATGTCCATCTGCGATGTACAACTAGTAGAGTGGGGGGCTGGAGTCACATTCTCAATTAGAATTGATGGTACTGATGAAATAGAAGAGACTCAGGAGGGTAATAACTTCCTAACCATGATTTCTGGAGTTGATAGAGTGGAGATAGACGATGGCAGTAACGACACCCTGTCGGTTATGATCGTGGTGTCGATATTGGCTATTTTGGGATTAATAACAGCATTCCAATTGGGCCCTAGGCCGATAAAGAGGGAATTCGAAAGAAGAAAGTAGTCGGATTTCCATGGTGAATAACTCACGTTTGGCCGATAATCGTTTCAATTTGGGCAATAGTTAAACCAAGCAGGATTCGAAAACACAATACCGCGCTGGGCTGCCTTGGTAGCTTGGTCGGTGGTGTGTGTGAAAATGATGGTACTGAAATTACGGCTGGAAACGGATGAGTGGATATACGAAGAGCATGAGTCTGAATAGCTCAATTTTGTTCTTTGGACCACGTCTGGGGATATGATCCTGGCCTCATAATTACATTAGAAGCGGTTGCTATTTGTCCAGACTTCATTCCTTCTATTTTATCTGAATCGGTTGAAATCTCTCCGATAGCTACCGCCTCCCCTTTTAAACTTGAAATTAACACGGATGAGCCTTGTTTTACACCTTTAGAAGCCGAGACTAGGCCTGGCCTTGCAAGAGGGGCACCATGGGATAGTGCTGACACGGCACCATCCTTGATTACGATGTTTGGAAGATCTTTCAAAACTACCTCAACGGGGGAAATTAGCTTTGTTAGGCCCCTAGGGTCGTCATGTTCCCTCCACATGAATACCGCATCGGCCAGCTGTTGCATTGTGCATGCGACAGAATCCTTCAAATTTCCACTCCTTGACCTATGTAACTCCAATAATTCACATTTATTCCCAGCCATTAGGCCTAAATCCTTAACGAAGGTCCTAACATAAGTGCCAGCTTCGCAATCCATTGAAAATAGGTGTATTCTATGGCCTTCATCCGATTCTATTAGTTCCGATCCCGTAATCCTCCTGGTTCTTACTTGGACTTTAACCGCTGATTCCTTTGGGGGTACGTTGTAGATTTCACCAGATAGTTTCTTCACTATATGAGATAATTCAGCAGGTTCTATCGGTTCTCGGAATCTTATGACGGAAATGTAGCTCTTTGGTTTTCTTAGTACTTCGGAGGTTATCTTGGTGGATCTTCCGCAAAGAAGGGTGAGTAGGCCTGTAGCAAATGGATCAAGTGGGAGGTCAGGATATATCTCCCAGCTTTCGGGGGTTGAGCCCGACGTCTGTCCGGCTATGGGTTGCATGGCTACCCCATTGGTAAGGTAGAGGTCAGAAGTAGGGAAGGTTAGGAAAATGCCATTGCCTACAATCCATAACGTGACCTCCGTGCTTGTGCTCCCCCCAGAGTTGTTGGCCCAGACCGTGTAAGTGGTCTGGTTGGTCACTAGTAGTGGAACGCCCTCGAAGTGACCGTTGGTGGTATTGAAGGAGAGTCCCAGGGGGAAGGATGTCGAGTTGATTTCGAAGGTCTCTACCACCCCCCCATCTATGATAGGTGCGATGTCAACCATCGCGTCTCTTGGTATGATGTACGTTCCGTTTCCATACGAGATGTTGGCAATCGGCTCGTTTATGGTGATCTGGAAGTTGACCAGCGTTGTCCCACCTTCGCTGGAGACTCTAAGTTGGAAGGTCTGCTGAGTAAGATTGACGGTTGGTGTACCGTATATTGTCCCGTTGCTGTCTCCAAGCCTCAGTCCTGCAGGAAGCTCAGGGACAAAGGTCCAATTGAGGATTACTCCCTCCGCCACTGAAGGGGAGATCGGTGATATCTCCAGCCCCCTTTCCAGTATGAATGTCGTCTGGTCGTAGGATACTGTTGGCCTACCGTTGAGTATGGAGAAGGATACGTTGATCTGGTTGCCGCCCAGTATCGTGTCGTTCATCCAAAGTGTGAAAGAGGACTCGGAAAGGTTTGAGGTCGCGGACCCATAGATGATTCCGGTGCTGGGGTCTATGTCTAGGCCACCAGGTAATCCGGTAGACTCCCACGAGTCTAGGTACTCGGCGCAATAGCTGCTCCCCTGAGTGCACGTCGCACCCATGGCACTCAGCCCCATCACACCCCACAGGGTCGAAGGCTCGCCCTCGACCAGGGTCTCACCATCGATCGTGTGCCCCACCTGCTCCATGAAGAAGTGGCTTTGGTAATTGCAATAGCTGCTGGTCCTCCCCATGTAGCTACCGTTCCAGTAGAGGTTGCAATGGTACGTATAGTGGTAAACAAGCATGTTCCCCAATGGGTCGAAAGCCACATCATCCCAGTCCAAGAGGTTGGTGCATGTGGGGTCGTTGTTGCATATTACGGTCTCCTCGAAATCAGGGTTGAGATCAGAGTCGAACCTGATAATTCTGTGATGGCCAGCTTGCCAGCTTTGCGTGGTGCCGAGGAATAGTATCGGCATGCCGTTGCCGTCTATCTCCAGAAGGCTGTTGTAGTCTCCGTGAGCGGCAGCACCGGAATTTAGGCAGAACTCCCTTGTAGCGCTTATTGCGCGATCGGGACCGTTCAGGGACATTATCACCAGGCTGTCCTGGCAACTCTCATTGAACCAAGCGACAGTCCCATTCACGCTCAGGTTGGTTATGTCTTCCGTGGACCACATTGCTAGTATCAATTCACCCGAGGGTGCTAACTGCATCATCGCGGTGTCCTGGGGGCCATAGAAACCCGAGCTTGGCTCAACGACCTCACTGGCCCCTGTCCATGCACCAGTGCCGTTCAGACGTCCAATGACGTAGTGGTAGCTCTCTTCCTCCGATGCGTGCTCCCCGAACACTGTTTCCCCGTAAGCCCTCATCAACAGGTCGACGCTCCCGTCATCGTGTACGCCCATCCCCTGGAGGGTCCGGGCATAGTTTGAGACTGGCGTTACCGTATTTCCCCAGACGAAGTCTCCGGTGCCGTTTATCCTGAACACGAACGGCCTGAGGTAGTTGTAGTTCGTGCTGGGTATCTCCATGGTGAGGTTGCCCAGATAGACTGTCCTCGATGAGAGGGAGTTACTGGATAGTTGGCCTGCGATAGTGAGGTCTCCGCTGGTCTCATTGAGGCTAATCCTAGTGTAACCGTAGTTCCCTGTACTTGCCAGGGTGGAAATGTGCCAGTTCGCATCCGATCCCGATATGAAGGCGTCCTGGGACCATCTGGTGCTCCCGTTAGTGTCCAATGAGAAGAAGTAGGCCGCCTCTCTACTGGGAAGGTCGTACTCGGATCCCGGGAGATCGAGTCCTCCGGATGACCTGTAGCCTGCCATGTACGTATTCCCAGAGCCATCGACAGCGAGTGCCCCAGGGCCCGTCGCCCCGTTCATCGGCCACCCCACTGTCCACGCCCATGTTCCATTCGCCCACCTCTTTGCAACGTACAGATCTCCGCTCCCAGCGTTCACGGCCACCCCATCGTTTGACCATGCTGTCGATGACTGGAACCTCCCGTAATAGTACAGGTTACCATCGTCGTCATACCCGTGTAAGGTGTACCCCTTACCACTGGCGGTGCTAACGTACTGGTGGTCGCTCCAACTGCCATAGCCAGCTAGCATGGGTGTCGGCGACCGTATTGTGAATGTGATGGTGTAGGGGTAGGATGCGCTACTGCTGTTGGAGTAAATCGTGTACGTGGTGCCCGACGTGTCCACAGTGTCCGGGGCTCCGGTTATCTGGCCGGTCGTGTTGTTAATCGACAGGCCAGAGGGGAGTGATGGGGCCCAAACCTCCACAAGGTCCCGTCCGTCGAAGGTCGGGGTCAGGCTCACTTCCTCGAACTGCGTGTAGGTGGCAGATGTAGTGCCATAGTCGATTACTGAAAACTGGAGCGTGTCGCAGACTCCGTCCCCGTTCGCATCGGTTGGCAGGAAGGTGTAGGATGGGTCCAGCATGCTCCCCTTGTGATGCAGCAATGCAGAGGATGTGTCATTGGCGTCGATTGACATGATATATGCGTCATCCTGCCTATCGAAATCCAGCTTGAGTCTGGCGTAGCTCAGGGTTGGGACCCCTCCGGACTCCTCCCATCCGTTGCTCTGCCACACCTCCTCGTGCACCCACCCGGATCCTTCTTTGTGGGAAAGCATCAGCTTGTCGGCATCGTGGTCAATCCAGGCGATGAAAGCCGTTCCACTCGAGTTCGTCGCTATAGTCACCCCCTCGTTCTTACCGGTCGAGCTGGATACCATCTCCGTTGACCAACTCGTTCCATCGAACGTCGAGAAGTGGAGATCAGTCTGGTTGTACATGGCAGCGTACAGGGTTCCGTTTTGGGACATGTGCAGGTCGGCCGTGTGGTCCTCGGTAGCCGAGTGCTGCGCGCCACTGCTCCATGCAGTGCTCTGGTTCCTCTCCAGCACGAGGAGAGGACTGCTCCACTCCACTGTGGAGCTGCCTGATAGGCTGGAACCCAGGTCTGCGTAGTAGTGGTAGAAGCCGATGGTGGTGGCTGACAGGTTTACCATCAGTACGTGCAGGCGCCCGTCGGGCCCGAAGGCGATCTGACCGTGATGGTTGGATGACTCGCTCAGACCATCGGGTACGTTTACCTGGAACACGGACCCGTTAAGGTACCAGCCCATTATTGCCGGCCCCCCGCTCTGCTCGTACCAGCGAGCGACCAGGTCCCCCTCTAAGCTGATCGCAGTCGAAACCGAAGTCGTTGCGGTGTGGGCAATCCTGTTCGACGAGTATGTCCCAGTGCTGGTGTTGCTATCGGCATACCTCATCATACCAGACTCGTCTGTGTGGTAGAATATGTTGTTCCGTTCGGTCACTGACCAGTAGTCGTATCTGTTGTTGCCGGCGCCGATCGATGATATTCCATCAGTAGTTCCATCGAACCTGATCAGCCCATTGTAGATGTTATCGTTGTAATTCGTTGAGAAGACCCTGATGCCATGATCGGAGAGCATGAAGTCGTAGCCCCCTGTGATGCTATCGGTGCCGCTCAGTGGCCAGCTTCCACTGCTATCCCATACCCCTCTGTTTGTCCATGACGTCGACTCCCCTCCCGCGCACTCGGTCTGATATGTGTTGTTCCACCCGTTCCCGTCAACGTCGTTGTCGAGGGCGTCGCATATCCCATCCCCGTCGTAGTCCGTAGGCTCTGATATGCTGCTCCACCACAGTGTACCACAGGCAAGCTCCTCCGCATCGGACCACTTCGCGGCCGTGTCCTGCTCAGCGGTGGTGACCGTGGCATCGTCATCGTCCGTGTCGACGTTAACTCCCAGCCCGTCCCCGTCATGGTCGAACCAGTCCCGCTCGTCGAACGGCAGGTCGTCGTTTTCGTCGGTGTATCCGTCGTTGTCGTCGTCGGTGTCCCAGATGTCGATCCAACCGTCACCGTCGTAATCGGGGGGCGAGAGCTGCAGGTCAGTGATCGGCAGGTATGCCCCTAGTTCGTCGCTGCTGTCCCCAATGTTATCGTCATCATCTCGGTAAACTCCCAGCCGACCATCGTTGTCCTCCCCCCAGCACCTGACGGTCCCATCGTCGATGACAGCGCAGGTGAAGTAAGACCCAGCAGCGACAGATCTGGACTTCGTGGTCGGCAGATCGGCCCTCTGGAGGGACGCTCCCAATTCCTCGGCGGAGTCGACTGCCTCCGTGCTCCCTATTCCCAGCTGCCCTTCAGAGTTCCTTCCCCAGCACGCGACCTGCAGGTCGTTGATCAGGGCACAGGTGTGGCCGTTACCGCTGCTTACCGATGCCGCCGTCTTGCCTTCACCCAGGTCTACCGTAGCGAGGCTCTCGCCCATCTCACCGTCTTCGTCGCCGCTGGAAAGGGAGGTAATTCCAAGGCCAGTCGCCCCATATCCGTTGAAGCCCCAGCATTTGACGCTCCCGTTGTCCAGTATGGCACAGGTGTGGGTGTATCCCGCTGAGACCGAGATTGCGGTCCTGTCGTCCCCGAGGTCTATTCCGGGAAGGTCGTCGCCCATCCTAGCTAGGCACTCTCGATCCGTGGGTTCGTTGAGGGTGGGGTGGCACTGGAAGTCGTCTGAGCCTGAGTATCCGTCTCCGATTGGGTAGGCGTGCTCCTGTCCCAACTGCCCGTTCGAGTTTAGCCCCCAGCACTTCAGGACGCCGCTGTCGAGTATGGCACAAGTGTGCATATTGCCTGCGCTGATTGCGATCGCGGTCCTTCCAGTCCCCAGGTCGACGGTTGGGAGGAAGTCCCCCATCTCGTTTGGCTCGTCCCCCTTGGATCCGGTCCCGTTGTCGATGCCTGTTCTCCCGTGAGCGTTGCTCCCCCAGCACTTCACGCTCCCGTCATCGAGGATGGCGCAGTTGTGGTAACTACCAGAGGTGATTTCGGTGACGGTCCTCCCGGACCCTAGGTCGATGGTCGGGAGGTTGTCTCCCATCTCGTTCGGAGAGTCCCCCGTGTACCCGATACCGGTGCCCACTCCAGTTGCTCCGAGGGCATTGCTCCCCCAGCACTTCACGCTACCGTTGTCCAGGAGGGCGCAGGCGTGCTCGACCCCGGTCGTCACCCGGGTGGCGGTCCTGTTCGCTCCGAGGGCCACGAATGCCAGATTTCCGCCCATCTCATTGGGCCCGTCCGATGCGGTCGAGGAGTTTCCATGTCCGAGCTGCCCACGGTGGTTGTACCCCCAGCACTTGACATGGCCGAGGTTGGACCGAGCGCATCCGAAGCGGCCGTTGACTGGTATCGAGACCTCTGCCACATTGTGAGGGCCGATCGCTAGGCTGGCGGATTCTGCGGGTGACCCCACGTGCCCCTGTCCAGAGGCCCAGTTGACCGGAATGGCGGTGTTGGGCCGCTTAATGCTGGATGTCGAGAGAGTCCCCAACTGCCCTCGGCTGGCATCCCCCCAGCAGAGTATCTTCTTGTCCTCCGTCGCGTCCTCCTGGTATATTGCGCAGGAGAATCCTCCGGTAGTGCCCGAGCTCTTTGACACGGACACCTCCAACGGGGTCCAGCCTGTGGTGAACGCGTCGTAGACGGAAGCCGGGAATGCGTTGTTGGCCCCGCCATCCCTTCCGAGGTTCCCTGTCCCGTCATCCTTGCCCCAGCACTTCACAACGGAGGAGATGACTGCGCAACCGTGGGTCTCGCCCAGGCTCAACGAAGCTATCCCTGTCGAGTTGCCGTTCAGAGATGTACCAGCGCTGCTGATCCCTTGAGCGCCCACGGAGTTGCCCATCACCAGGGGGGAGTCGTGACCGGCTAGAGCGAACTCTAGATCGGAGGCGGCATCGCCGAAGTATCCTATCCTGGTTATCCCGTCTCTGGCTACCAGGATATCGCTTCCTACGACCGAACCAGCATCCTGGCTGGTCAGCTCCCAAGAGGAGCCATTCCATACTGCCAGCTTCAGGCTGCCGTCGTTGTATGATATCCGGGGGTAGCCATCCAGGTCGACGACTATTGATGTGTATCCGACAACAACACCACTGGCATCGACGGTGGAGGTCGACCAAGAGGCTCCGTCGTGGTGGGCGTAGCGCAGCACGCCGTTGGTCCCATCCACGTACGAGATGTGTGGGTTACCCTCCGAGTCAAGGTCGATATCGGAGTGAAGCCCGGTCATGGTGGAGCTTTGGTCGACGGTCTGCACGGACCATGCCTCACCGGATTTTGTGACGTACTGCAGGCTG
This sequence comes from uncultured Candidatus Poseidoniales archaeon, assembly GCA_902573115.1. Taxonomy (GTDB): domain Archaea; phylum Thermoplasmatota; class Poseidoniia; order Poseidoniales; family Thalassarchaeaceae; genus UBA36. The sequence goes on along the minus strand of CACGIM010000001.1, from coordinate 102,073 downwards.
CCAGCGGAGTCGGACCCGTTGTAGGTGCTTAGGTGTGGGCTCCCTCCTGAGTCTACCGAGAATCCGAGGCCGTAGGTATGGGACCCTAGGGCGGCGACGGTCTCGGTCGTCGGTGCGCCGGTACGTATGACTGCGAAGTCCAAGTCCGAGTATGAGGCGTCGTGGTAAGCGAAGAACACATCCCCGTTATCACCGACTGCAATCGAGGGGTAGTAACCGGTGGTGGCGGGAGTCACGGTAGTCCGGGTGATCCATTGGTTAGAGCTTGTGAGGTATGAGTATTCCAAGTCGTAGTTTCCGCCATCCAAGTAGGCTATGTGCGGTCTGTTGCTGCTGTCCACCGCTATGGAGGTCGAGTATCCAATCAGGTGGTTGCCCTGGTCGTGCACGACCGTCTTTGTCCATGAGGAATCCCCGGGGCCCTTGTATGCGTACTCAAGAGCGTAGTAGTCCCAGCCGTAGAACGCAACATGAAGCCCATCGACCGAGTCTATGGCCAGTGAGGCCCCCCGGTGGGCTCCGCTGTAGTAGCCGCCGTTGTCATCGACCTGGGAGGATGACCAAGTGCCGTTCTCCCTAACCGAGATGTAGACGTCGTCGTAGAAGTCCTCGTAGAATACCACGTGGGGTACTTCGGTGCTGTTGAGCCTGATCTGATTGCTGTAACCGGTCCTGTAGTATGAACTCGAGGCCCAGTTGGAATCCCTGTAGTCCTTTATGTCTTCGTAGACCCATGCAGTCCCATTGTGGTACGAGTACCGCAGGTTGTAGGAGGTCGTCGCCGAGTTGTTGTGGACGGAGTATGCTATGTGTGCAGAGCCCCCTGCGTCGACCGCTATTGATGGGTGGTATGCGTTATACGGGTCATCAATGGCCTGTAGGTCCCAAGAAGTCCCATTGTAGTGGGCGTACATCACGGTTCGGGGATAGGTCGAGACATTCACGTACGCTATATGGGGCAGCCCGTCACCATCCACTGCGATGGAGGGATAGTACCCCGTGGTGCCCGAGTGATCATCCACCATGGTCGCTTGCCACGAACCTCCTCTGTTGACGGCATAGGTCAGGCCAGATGTTGTGAGGTCGTAGTAGGCCACGTGCTGGTCGCCATTGGAGTCCAGGGCCATCGATAACCCCTGCGAGCCGCCTGATTCGTCGATCTCCCCCAACGAGGTCCCTGGGGTGTGGAAGGTCGCAATCTCCAAGGTCATGCCCGACCCCCCGTTCATGTACGGGGCAAGCAAGACGCCTCCATCGAAGACCGGTTTCGGGCCAATGTTGACGGCATTGGATAGGGAGCCGACTGATGAGTATCCAGTTGAGGAGTAAGTGTTGCCGGTTTCCACAATAGACAGAAGTGCCCTGGTCGCAGGGTAGGAGGTCTGCCTGTATGCGACGAATCCGGTCCTGTTTGTTTTGTCCAGCGTTAATGCGATGTTGTCACCAACGTCATAACCCGAGTGGAGCTCTATTGTTTCCCAAACGTCTCCCATTCCGCTGTCATTGTACGCCAGCATAGCCGTGGTCCCTCGGGAGTAAGCTATTACCGGTCTTCCGGCGCTGTCCAGCTCAAGTGCCACCCTGTTGGAAGATCCAGTGGTGTCGACCGCTTCGATGGACCATTGGGCACCATCGTGCGAGGCGTACATGATGTCGGCCCCGGAGTCGTAGACGTAGGCGATCTTGGTGTTGTCATTATCGTCTATGGCTATTGATGCCCAGCTTCCCACGTTGTTCGTGCTTGTGACCGTCTCCCTGGACCAGGACGACCCGTCCCAGGAAACTATCTCCAAGTCATCCGAGCTCTCGTTCCTGAAGGCTATTCGGGGGTTGTCACTGCTGTCCAGAGCTATAGAGGCGTACCTGCCGTTGTCGTTCGAGTCATCCTCGGTCAGATTCTGATCTACCCACGTAGCACCATTGTAGTATGTGTACCTCAGAGTCATGTTCTTTGCATCGTAGTAGGCGATGTGCGGCCTTGCGTTGCCGTCGATAGCCAGTGATGTGTGCCTGATGGGGTTGTTTTTGCCGATGATTGACTGTAGGGTCTGTATGGACCATGCCGAGCCATCGTAGTAAGCGTACTTCAGGTGTGCTTGGTCCGATCCATGGTCGTACCAGTCCCAGTAGGACAGGTGAAGCCCTCCCTCGGAGTCCATCTTGAGGCCGTTCAATGACTGTCCTGTCTTCCACTTGTTCGAGTTTCCTGTCCCAACACCTCCATCTACGACTTCCGGGTCAGACCAGTCGCTTCCGTTGAAGGACGTGTACATGAGGTCCCTTTGTGAGTTGCTGCCTGTGTCCCTGTAGTATGTGAGGTGCAGGTCGCCGGAGCTCGAGTTTCTTTCGATGCTGTAAAAGTTGGTGTTGACGTCGGGTATTGGCATGGTTGTGGAAACTGAGGTCGGCTTACTCGTGTGGACCAGACTCTGGGATGATGAGTCGTAGCTAGCGAACTCCAGACCCCCGTCATCAGAGATCGCTGCACCCAGGCCGTTCGTGCTGTCACAGACTTCAGTGTATGAGCAGACAACGGTGGTGGACCAGCTGGACCCATCGTATGATGAGTAGGAAATCCCGTTGCCGTCGTTGTAGGCTATCCTCCAGTTCCCTGACGCATCTTGTAGTATCGTTGGGCTCCTGCCCACGTCACCGTCGGAGTCGACCGTCGTCACTTCCGGTGACAGGTACTCCGTGGTGGTGGATGACCCCCAGCAGAGGGACCGCCCGTCGCGCATCATTGCGCATGAGACTCCATCCCCTGCGACTACGGAATCCGCAGTGCCCCCTCCCCACTCTGTAGAGACTAGGCTTCCATAGCCGGAAAGGTTGACATTTCTGGGGGTGTACGTGCTCTGGCCGGTGAAGGTTGGGTCCCCCAGTATCCTTTCGTAGGCGCCACCGTTGAAACCCCAGCAGCGGATGCCTCCAGGGGAAAGCATGGCGCAAGAGTGCCTTGCCCCTAGTGAGATTTGCGAGACAGCGCCTGAATCCTGCATGAAGGCCACGCTGGGTTCCAGGACCGACTCATGACCTCCCCTCTGGTGGCCGCTGACTTTCAGATCATCGATGTGGACCTCTTGGTAGTAGCCGCGGATGTGTATCTGGATCGGGACGGCTCCACCTCCTGTGTAGCTGTCCGGTACGGGTAAGGACAAGGTCTGCCACTCCGAGAAGGCACTCCCCGAGGTAGTAGCGTTGCTGTCTATCTGCTTGAGAAGCTGCCCGCCTGCGTATATCCTCACGTATTCACTCGTATGCCCATTGTTTCCGTGGTACTTGGCCCTCATTCTGAAGGACACAACGTCACCAGGGTAGACTTCGAACGAGCTGTCAGAGGTCAGTGTGTAAGGGCCCCAATTATATGCTAGATGGTACTTTACGTAGTCAATACCTTCCCCGGGCCCCTTGATCATGGAGGTACTGCTGGAAGTCCACGACCTCGAGTTGTCCGTGAAGTTCTCGTACTGGTACCGGGGGACTGCTGGGTTCCCTATGTCACCAGTCCTGTCGTCGCTGCCGTTCCCCCAGCAATAGAGCTGTGAGTCCGTTCCCGTGAAGCAGTTGTGGTTCTGTCCCACGGAAATCTCGTTGACGATTACCCCGGTGGGCAGTGTGACATGAGCGGGGGCTCCCGATGGTGATGCAGTCCCGCGACCCAGCTGGCCCTCCGTGTTCCTCCCCCAGCAGACGAGGGTCCCGTCCAGGCCCTTGGAGCAGGCGTGGGATGTCCCTGTCGAGACCCCTCCTGCCTGGAATCCCGCGGGGAGGTCAACCGTCACCGCATGGTCGCTGTACGCTCCTGCCTCACTGTTACCGAGTTGGCCCTCGGAGTTGTCGCCCCAGCAGGCGACCGAGCTGTTGGAAAGGACCACGCAACCGAAGGCCTCCCCTAGGCTTAGTGAGTCGGACTCCCCTGATATCGATGTGTCCTCCCAACCGTCGTAGAGGTCGCACTCGCCATCGCCGTCTGAGTCCGCAGGGGTGCTTGATGAGTTGGCGTAGTCGGTGCCGCACCGCAGCTCGTCAACTCTGCTCCAACCGTCGCCGTCTATGTCCGACCCGAGTCCGGGAGAGGTCATCCCCTCCTGCTTGTAGAGGCTGAGAGACGAACCCGTATTCGGGAAGTATACGTAAGCCCACATCATACCCTGGTCGCTGATCTCTATCCCTGCCCAGTCTGCCCCCCCAGAGGTCTCTAGATCGGTCTTCTCCCAGCTGCCATCAGTCTTGTGGAGTACGGAGGTAGCCCCCGACTCTCCGGCTAGAATTACGACCGACATGTCAGGCCCAACCGAGATGTCAATCACGCCGGTGTCGGATATGGCAACGGACTGGTTGACGTATTCTGTCGACCAGGATGCGGGCAGGTCGCAGTTGGAAGAGCAGAGGGAGTAGTTCAATCCTCCTCCGTGATTTGGGTAAGCGAGGTGAAAAGAGCCATCGAGTCCCAGGTCCATGGAAAGAGAAGAGTTGGCAGTGGTTCTGCTTAACGTGCCACCCAGCTCCATCGGCGTGCCGAACCCAGTTGAGTCAAGCTCCACGACCTCTACGCTCCCTGACTCCTCCCCAAGAGAGTCGGCATCCCCTAGGTAGGCGACGTAAACGGTACCGTCAGAGGCTACGTCCGTGTCCAGTGAGGCAGACCAGGACCCCTCGACAATTCTGCCAATGTAATTGTTGTTGGTGTCGAATCCTCCGTCCCCTACATCGGTGCAGCTGTTGTTGGCATGCCCCACAGCCGTGCATCTGTAGGCGTCTATGTTCGAGTGCGTTCCCCATCCAGATGTGTAGGATTTCTGCGCGATAGCGTAGATGTCACCGGAACCGTCAACCTCAATGCTTACTGCGTAGATTCCCGAGCTGCCAACTCCCGACGTAGAGGCATACTGCTCTGCGGCGGTCCACTCCCCGTCCTTCTTGGTGTAGTAGTGCGCTTGACCGCTATTTGAGTTCACACTCCCGGATGAGACGATGTGAGGCGACCCATCGCTGCCGATCGCGATTGAAACGTCGTGGAGGTAGTTCCAGATGGAGTCGTAGTCCCTAACGACCTCTGTGCTCCATCTGCCGTTGGTGAATATCCCGAACTTCAGGAGCTCGTTGGTCTCGTCGAAGTACGCGATCGCCCCGCATGATTCGGGGGTTAGGGCCGTGGATGTCTTGTTCCCGGTCTGGGGGCTGCTAGAGTCTATGGTGGAGAGTGTAAGGGGGGAGCCCTCGGCTGGTTTGTCACACGGCTGATCCAGTGTCTCCTCAGGGAGGTACAGCTCCACGTATGCCAGATTGTCCCCCATGTCACCAGGCAGATCACCGTAGTTCCCGCTGACTCCCTGACCAGTCCTCCCGTCCAGACCGGAACCCCAGCACTTCACCTTGGTGTTGTTCATGATGGCGCAGGTGAAAGAATCGCCCGCCTCCACGGAAGTTGGTTGTATGTCGGACCCCAAGTCGACATATGGTAGCAAGTCACCCATCTGGAATTGGCTGTCCCCTAGGTTTTGCTGGTTTTCCGAGCCTAGAGCCCCTCCGAAACCCGATCCCCAGCATTTCATGACATCAGCGGATAATTCATCCCCGTCGTCGAGTATCGCGCATGCATGGTTCTGTCCGACGGAGACGTCATCCACGGTGTATCCTATGCCCAGCTCCAGTACGTGCAGGTTGTCGCCGACCTCGTTCGCCGCGTCCCCGAGATGGGAAGTCCCCTCGGACCCTAGCATGCCGTAGGAACCCATCCCCCAGCATGACAGGTCGCCGTTGTCGAGTACGGCGCATGTGGTGTTGTGGCCCAGGGAGATCTGCGAGGCAGTTCTGCCGGATGGGAGGGCCACTAGCGTCATGCTGGCACCCATCTCCCCTGGCTCATCCCCTATGTCCTCCGTGCTCCCTATGCCCAGCTGACCGAATGCGTTGCTTCCCCAGCAGCCGATTTCCCCATCGCTCCAGAGGATGCAGGAGTGCCTGCTCCCCAGGTCTATTTGGGCGATCCCAGCCCCCCTGTCGGGAAGGTCGACGTGAGGGATCTCGTTGGTTCCTAACTGGATGATCGTGGTTCCGACCCCCAGCTCCCCGAAGTCGTTGTCGCCCCAGCAGGCCAATGAGTCCGCAGAGCTGTTGTTTACAATCGCACATGCATGAGTGCCGCCCGCGGCGATGGACGTTGCATTCCAAGTCCCGAGGTTGACTGCTTGCAAGCCTGCGCCCATCTCGAGGTAGCCGTCTCCTAGTGCTCCCGAGCCGGGAGAGCCTACCCCCGCCCCTAGGAACTCGTTGCTGCCCCAGCATTTTACGGAGGCGTCGCTCATCAGTCCGCAAGTGAAGTCGTTTCCCGCTGCTACGGAGGTGAAGGTGAGTCCACTGCCTCCGTCGGTGAACATCAGGTACTGCCCCATCTCTTCTTCCTCGTCACCGTAGTCATCCGTGTTCTCGTGACCGGTCTTTCCATTGGTCCCATCTCCCCAGCACTTCATCTGGCCGACGGTCCCGATGGCGCAGCTATGGTCCGAGCCAAGATCGATCACGGAGACCTGTGAGTTGTCGACGTCGAACCTCTTGGCCTCCGGCTCGAGCTCCGTTGGGGCATAGTCCCGAGAGGTTAGTAGTAGCAGTTGGGTGCTAGCCAGCATGAGTAGGACCAGTGCGAGCGCCCTTGCCGATGGCCTTGCTTGCGCTCGCATGGTCAAGTTTGGTGCAAAACCCCTTTTGATTCTATCCAAAAACCGCTTTGAAATATGGCGTTAGACACCCCTACGGGGTGTCTAGTTTCCCTCGAGCAGGAGTTGTGCCTGTTCGGCCCACAACTGCCTCCTAGCCCTTCCGGGCATGTTCTCTATCGCATCGTTTATCTCGTCCGCATCAACCTCGTCCATCTTCGATAGCTGCTCTATCGTGGAGATCCCAAGTGTGTTGAGCCGTAGTTCCAGACGGTCGTCTATCCCGTCTATCTGTTGTAGATCATCCTCCCTGTCGCCCGATTCTCCTATCTTGTCGAAGTCGACGGCAGCGGATTTGATACTGATTCTGGCGAGGATGTAGTCCTCCTTCGGCATCGAGTCCCTCTGGGCCTTGAGGTCATTGAGCTTCATCGCGACCTCCTCTGCAATGGCCCTCGCCCTCTCCTCGGCCTCTCGCTTCTCCAGCTCCACCTTCTGGCGCTCTTGGATTTTCTTCTGACGCCTCTTTTCCTTCTTCTTCTCGATCTTATCCTTGGCTTCCTGCCTCTTTCGGGCCTCCTCTATCGCCCTGGCTTCCGCATCCTCCTTCTTCTTCGACAGCGCCTCCCTCTTCTTGACCGCCTTCTCACGGAGTCTCTGTGCCTCCTTAATGTCGTTCTCGAAGTCTTCACGGGCCTGGGCCTCAGCATCCGCCCTCCTTTGGGCGTCTAGCATGTCCCTCTCTTCCTGCTTGGCCGCGTTCTCGGCCTCGATCCTTTCCTTTCTAGCGCTCTGGTATTCTCTTTCTGTGTCTTCTCGTGACTTTGAGGCGCTGTTGGCTTCCGCCTGGGCTTTCTTCCTGCTGCTTGTCATGCTGCCAAGCTTCTTCTCGGCCTCCTTCCATGCCTCAGTTTCCCTTTTCAGGTCTTCCTTGGCCTTCTTCTGCCCATCTCTCTCTTTCTTGAGGCTGGCCTCTACCTCCGTCTTTCGCTTTGATTCGCCTTCCGATCTTTTCTCTGTGTCCTGTGTAAGCTTTCTTTGGTCAGCGGCTTTCTTCTCCGCCTCGGCCCTTCTCTTGGCTTCCTCGGCCACTTGCATCTGGATCGTTTGCCTGGATTTCGTCAGTTCTTCGAATAGCTTGAGTGCTTTGGTCCTCTTCTGTTCTGACTTGGCAGCCTCCTTATTGGCTTCCTCTGCCCTCTTCTTCTCTTCCGCTAGCTTGTCTTTGGCAGCCTTTTCTTCTTCTTCTGCCTTCTTGTACTTCCCGAAAGAGGACTTGGCTGATTCGAGAGCTTCTTTCTGCCTAGAAACCGCCTGATCTGCCTCTAGTTTGGCCTTGGCAGATCTTTCCTGAGCCTGGTCCCTCGATGCCTCGGCTCTCTTTAGGTTTTGCAGTGCCTCAGTCGCCTTCTTTTGAGCGTCAGCGAGGGAGGCCCTCGCCTTGTCCGTGGCGGCCATGCTGTCATCTCTTGCCTTCTCTGCCTTGTCGAGATCCTTCTCCGCCGCCTTCTGCTTTTTCTCCGCCTCGGCCCTTTCTTTGGCCCCCTTGTCCGCATCCTCCCTGGCCTTCTTTAGGAGTCCCTCTGACCTTGAGAGGTCCCTCTCTGCCTGTGTCTTGGCCTTTTCTGCTGCGGTTGCCCTCTTTTCAGCATCCTGACGGGGTTTCACAGTCGATTGGTATTCCCTCTCTGCCTTCTTTGTCTTCTCGGTTATGTCCTTCGACTTCTTTAATGCCTTTTCCTTGGCGTTAGTCGCTTCTCGCAACCTCTTCTCAGCAGCTTCCTTTGCTTCTTCTTCTTCCTTCAGCCTGGACTCGAAGTCCCTAAGCATCTTGGACTCATCCTCTGTTTTGGTCCTAGTCTCTTTGACCAGCTTCGCTAGGCTCGCAATCTTAGTTTTCAGGCCCCTGGTCTGCTCTGATAGGCCTTGCAACTTTGTCTTCTGGGACTCTCCCTTCCTTGTCTCGGCCGCGAGGCTTGTCTCGGCCTTCTTTAGATCTGAGTCTGCCTTCTTTTGATCTGACTGTAGTGAACTCAGCTCCTTCGAAAGGGTCGATATCTCAGCTGACTCTTTGCTAATCTTCTCCTTTTGCTTTTCGAGTTGTCTCTGCGCATCTGAAGCTCCTTTCTTCGCATCCTCCAGATTTTTCTTTGTCGACTTTATCTGCCTCTCTAGGTTATCCAACTGCTTGGTGTTCCCGCTACCAGATTTCTTCTTCCTCGATAGCTCTGACTCGGCTTTCTTCCTTGCGGACTGCTCGGTCCTAAGCTGCCTTTCAGTAGAGATTTTCTCCTTTTTGAGGTCAGCGATTCTTTTTCCCGTGTCAGCGGAAGATTTGCTCAGACCCTTCAGCTCCTCGTCTATTTTCTTTCTGGCCTCCTTGGCCGCTTGGAGGTCCTTTTCTGCTGCGGCCTTCTCCTTCTTCGCTTGCTCCTCATCTTTCTTTCTCTGTGATAGTGCCTTCTTCTCGGCATCAGCCTGCTTCTTGGCCGCCTCCGATGCCTTCTTCTCGGCATCAGCCTGCTTCTTTGCAGTTGCAGCCGCCTGCTTATCTTTGGCCGCGTTGCCCCCCTTGCCGTCAGCCATGGGGGGTCTTGGTAGTCCGGCTATATTTAGGATGCGGAAGGACTACCCCAGTGAATGGATGGTGGTGCCTTAGACCCACTTCAATTCAATATCGATGGTTGCAGACTAATTCCGTGGAATTGCCTTGATTTCAACACGTCGATAACGTAGGAGGCCTTCTTCACGTGGACCTCGACCGTCGACTCAGATTCACCTATGCTTATCTCGCCTATGGCCACCTCTGGAACACGTGCCTCCTTCTGAATCCAATCGGCCAGCGATAGTTTTGATGCCTTTTCCTTGCCGAGTGAAAGCTTTACTGTGACCATGCCGAAGCTGTCCGATATCTCATCCCAGTCGTCTTTTAGTTTGGCCATCTCCTTCCCGCCCTCAGGAAGTTCGGGAGCATCCACGACCGGGATGCGCATGCCCCATGTGTTCGCAATCTTGTCCAGGAGGCCCATTTCCGTGCCCCCAACGAAGCTCCATGATTGGCCGGACCTCCCCATCCTTCCAGTTCTTCCGATTCTGTGAACGTAAACTTCGGTTTCGTCTGGTAGGTCGTAGTTTACAACATGCGTTATTCCGTCAACATCCAGTCCTCTGGCAGCAACATCAGTGGCGACCATTATCCTGCTTTTCTTGTCACGGAAGCTCTCGAGGATCCTCTCCCTTCTGTTCTGTGGCATGTCACCGTGTAAGGATGAGGATTTGACCCCATGCCTTTCAAGCCTCTCGTACAACATGTCTACCATTCTCTTTGTGTTTGTGAAGATAAGCATCTGGTCTTCGCCCCCCATGTTTGAGATTATCCTTCCGAGCGCCCACATTTTGTTCAGGCGACCCACCTTGATTGCGAACTGGTCAATTTCCGGGACTTCAACTTCCAGATCTTCGCTCATAACGTGGAAGGGGTCCTTTGTAAATTCGATCGAAGCATCTAGGACTTCTTGGGGAAAAGTTGCGCTGAATAGCATTGTTTGCCGCCTGTTAGTCATTTTTTCTACTACCCACAGAACGTCGGGGAAGAAGCCCATGTCCAACATCCTGTCTGCCTCATCCAAGCAGAAGATTCCTATCTCCGAGAGATGGATGTGTCCCCTTTTGGACATGTCAATCACCCTGCCAGGAGTCCCTACGATTAGGTCCACCCCCTTGTCAAGAAGCTTCGCTTGCTTGTCTATGTCTGTACCCCCGTAAACGGTTTCGATGGTGAGGCCTTTACTGCCCTGTAAAGCACCTATCTCTTCTGCTACTTGTACTGCTAGCTCTCTTGTAGGGCACAGGACGAGAGCCTGAGTCTTTCCAGAGGGTTTGCAAGATTCAATTATGGGAATTCCGAAGGCTGCTGTCTTCCCAGATCCGGTACGGGCCTGTCCGACAATGTCGGTCCCCGCTCTGGCTACGGGTATTGCTTCCAGCTGTATCTCGGTGGGCTCATCCCAACCCATTGAGGCTACGGCATCAGCGATGCAGGCTTCTAGTCCCCAGTCGTTGAATTTAGGAGGTGACATCGTTCGCCCTCAGGACCAAGTCTCAGCGTCTCTGATGTCCTTCTGGAGCTCTCCCATCCAGTACTTCTTGCAGTTCTCCTTGGTAAGGAACTGGTCTTTGCTGGAGAAACCATGGTTGTAGTGCCCTTTGTCTGCGTTTGCCCACTGATCTTTCCTCCGCTTGTGGAACTTCTGTAGGACATGGTTCCTCATGTACTGTCTGAACTTCAGTGCCTTGATCCGGCTCTTCCCTTTGGGGGTGATTCCGTCCCATAGTTTCTCGAAACGAGCTAACTTCTCGTCGAATTCATCACTCATTCACTTTCCTCGCTGGCCGCCCGACCTGACTGGTGTTTATCATCCTCTCGCATGCTCGGAGGCCTTTCGATTGACTCCTCCTCGCCCTCTGGGGGGACATAATCCACAGGAGCTAGCTTCCTATTTTTCTCCTCCTCAGTTCCCTCGAAATCTAAGTCTGCGGCAAGGGATTTCAACCTCTTTTTCAGCCCTGGGTCTTTCTCATTCTTTAGTAGGTCACCAGCCGCTTCCCTGAGCTCTTGACCCGAGAGTATGATTGTCATTTGCCCTATGCATGCTCTCCTCATCTCTAGGTTATCGTCGGCAGCTCCGCGCAGAATCATCTGAACAACCCGTGGACTTTGTATGTCCAATTTCTTTAGTGCCTTGATCACGGATTCTCTAATCAACCGATCATTCTCGCCCATCGTAGATTCGACTAGGATAGCAGCCACCCGGGGCTCAACGTCAGCAAGGATCGTCAGCGTCTTTGACGCGTTTCTCCTTACTCTAACCTCTTGGTCAAGAAGAGACCAACTAATCAAATCCCATGCCTCTGCACCACCCTTGTGTGTAATAGTTCTAAGAATCAATGACCCTCTAATTCTGAGATCATCATCTTCTTCTCTAATTATTTCATCTAGGTGAAGGCAACCTACTTCTGGCCATTCCTTGGCTGATAGATTAAGAGTGGCAAATGCGTTGTCTCTATGTGATTTCCTAGTGTCTCTTAATTCTCTTCTCAAGATTTCCTCACACCCTGATGGAAACAACGGAGCAACCTTCTTCAGGCAAACCATAGCTTCTTCCTGGACAGCCGTCTCATCATCAAGAAGCCTGTCAGATAGGCAATGGAATAGAATCCCCTGCCTTCTCAAAGCAAAAGAAGGAAGTGACTTTAATGCGGCAATCCTCACGTCTGGGAAGTCGTCTTCAAGCGCCTCAACTAACGCCTCGTATGCTCCCTCAGTCTCTTTTTGAGGCACCATACTTAGTGCCTTTATGGCATCAATTCTGCCCAAAGTCAGCTTCATTCCTTCGGAACTGACCTCTATTTTGGAAAACTCTCCAGTGGCTAAAGGTAAAATGTCACTCACAGGGAGGGCCTGCCAAGGCCCTCTCGAAGGCGCTAATGCTGCCAAACCCTCACTTTTTCTCTTGGATTTTTGCTTCCTGCCTATTCTTTTCCCTGTTCGTGGGTCCCTCGCAACGTACTCTCCTGGCAATAAAATCGGGCTTCCATGACGCTATAGTTCTTGAATCAAGCGCGAAAAAGCTCTGAGGAAATTATGAAGCACGGAACTACCGAAGCGTATCCAGTCGACATGTCCCAAGAGGCTGAAACTGAAATCTCGATGCTTCTTTCCATTTCGTTTCGCGGGGTCGAGGGATCGGAACTCAGCAAGGGGGACCTTGTCAGGATGTGGTCACTGGATCTGCAGTGGTTCAGCCCTGAGTCCTCTTCACAGCTTGTAGAAAAACTGCTTAGGTCCAATTGGCTTGTGGGGTCGGATAACTCTGTTTCTCCTAATAGGAGCGTCTCCATCGTTCAGCCAGAACTAGGTTGGCGTCCATTTCTTGATAGGATCAGTCATTTTCCAAGCCCCCCAGATGGGAATCTTCAGGACTCTAATCTAAAGGAGGACTGCCAAGAACCCCCGGAGTTAGTGGTTGTAGGGAAACCCTTGAGCAGCGAATTAGGGTCACTTCCTAGTTCGATTTCAAAGATGTCGGGCCTGGATAGGGCGGAGGTAGTTAGGAGGGCAAAGAGAAAAAGGATGGCACTTGGCTTAGTTTCCCTGAGGATGGCCATGCTCTTGTTAGCCAGAGAGCAGAACCTAGAGATGGATGATCTGGTCGGCCTGTGAGGTCCTCAGCTACCATTTCTTTCTGTACGGACCTCTGCAGCTAGAAGGCCTGGCAATACAAGTAGGGCCAGAACCAAGGAGAACGCAACCGAGATTGAGCTAACCACTCCGAAGTCTCTGATTACCGGGATGGGAGATAAGAGCAAAACCATGAATCCACAAATCGTCGTTCCGGCTGACATTAGAAGGGCCGAGCCAGTATTCGCATACATGTCTTTCATTGCTGGCCAAATTGCCATGCCACCGGCCCTGTTGGCCTCAAATCTCCTCCAAACGTGAATCGAGTAGTCTATCCCTAGGCCGATGGTTAAGGCGGTGATCATTATTGTCAGTACGTTCCAGTTTATTCCTAGAATAGCCATAGAGCCAACCACCCATGATCCAGCTAGCCCCACTGGAAGAATAACAAGAAGTGACTGTCCTACCTTCCGTGTCAGAGAGGCTAGTACCATTAGGGACACGGCAAGGCTGATGGCCGTGGAACTCACGATTGATGAAATAAGCCCAGAAAGAACATTCGATAGGGTCATTAGATCGCCCACAGCGTAAGCCCTCCCCCCGGTGTCCTCTGAAACAATCGAAGCTTCCGCCTGCATTTCCAGTGATATTTGGTCCACCATCGCGCTGTTTTCAGCCTCGACGTCGATCCTTATCCTCAGAAATTGTATCGCCGTGCCTTGGTCGTTGAGAGAAGCATGGTGGGAGGACCTCTCGGACCAGGTAACGCCCCTCAGCTGGTCCCCTATGGTGTGATTCGAAATCAATGACGAAATGGCAGCTGCGAAGTCCCCCTCGACGAAATCTTCCGAGGGGGCCCAGTCATCCCCAAACACCTCCATATTGTGTTGCTCCCCGAATCCTGGATCCTGCTCAATTGCATCCCCGATCACGAGATATATGCTATCGTAGGATGGCCATTCGTTGCTAGTTCCCGGGGCTTCCGATACCACCACCCCCGGCATTCTCGGCAACGAATCTTCCAAGTCGCTGAGTGCCTCAATCAATTCCCTCTCACTACCGAATGAGTCTTCTCCGACTTTTGGCTCGACTAGAATGTAAACAGACTTCAGAGCATTGATTTGGTAAGATTCGTAGAGGTTGTCCCTGACTTCCATCACTTCCATTTCATCTTCTGAGAGAAAATCTGTCAGTTCGAAACTGGTATCCAGTCCACGCATTGCAACCACAACTGAACCCGTTGTTATTATGGCTACGAACAGCAAGACAAGGGGGGCGTTCGCCCTTTGGAATTCAGTCGCCCTGTTAGCCACACTCTCGAGCTCCATCCCCCTATTTCTGGAAGCACCCATTGTCCTCTCAACAAAAACATGCATCGCCCCCACAGTGACCGTGCTGGCGACAAAAGCCGAGACAACGCCCAGGGCGAGAGTTATTCCAAACGTCCTCAGTGGCGGAAGGGGCGAAAATGAATTTGCCAGGAATGCGAAAACCGTGGTTATCACCGCAAGCAACAAAGCCACCCTTAGCTCCATGAACGCCTTAGCCCACGCCTCTGCCGAACTGCTGGACTCTTCCTTCGCTCTTTCGTAGCCCCTTTGGAGGTGGATAGAGTAGTCTATCCCTAGCCCAAGAACTACCGGAGCAACTGCGATTTCTAGCACAGAGAATCGCATCCCGGCTAGGTTGATGATCCCATACGTCCACACCAATGATGCGAGAAGTGCGATCAATGGCGCTGCTACCATTGTTATGGATCTGAAAGCTAAAGCTAGCAAGATTACAACCACCATCACCGCTAGAAATATCAGCCACACCAAATTGTCAAGTGTTGACTCGTTAATGTCGCTGCTAATTAGGCCGTCAGAAATGACTCCATATTCCAAAATAGAGTCGCGGTTCAGAAGTTCCCTGATGCCCTTAGCATGGGTCTGCTTCTCTTGATTGCTCAGATTACCGTCTAGCTCTACAAGCCATAGGGTACTGTTGGCCCTAGGGGTTGGATTCCCTTCTCCGCTTTCTAGCCAATTGCACACCGGTTCGTAGTCCAAGTCACGGTGCAGCATAGCAGATGAGGCGAATGCAGCAGTAGCGATAGTGCGCTCGTCACTGCCAACCGCGTCACCGCACTCTTCATTTTCGAGAACTGTTCTAAGCATTTGATCCCAGTCCTGGAAATCTGCCAAATTGCCCGTGTAATCCCTTTCTTCTAGGAACCTTTGAAGAATCTCAGCCGCGTTAATTTGCGAGATGATTACGCCCCCGTGGTTCAATGAGTACTCTCTAACTCTGGCATGATCCTCTGCTAATTGATGAAGCGCACCCATCTCCAAAATATTGGGGAGCTCGTTGCCACTCACGTTCGCTTCTACGTTTATGTAAATCAAATTTGGAGACGCCCCCAAGGCAGTCTCTATCCTGCCCTTCCCTTCATCCGCATCAGTCTCTGGGGCGAAAGACTCCAAATCTGTCGTGAATGCAGGAAGTGGGGTTAGTGTGTAGGATAGAAAAATCGTTAGAAATAGGCTGACAAAAAGTATCGGTCCGGACAATCTTTCCAAAGACTCCGAAATTCTAATTGTCACAGCCTCGGAACCTGACATCGAACGACCCCAAAACCTCCCGATGTAAAACTTAGGGTAGGTTTGCTAGCCTGAAGTGTTCGCTTTGACATGCAAGGACTCAAAAGGACTGGGCTAGTCCACGCAGCCTGTATGCCAGTCAAAGTATTGAAGAATGAGGGCCGTGAATTGAGGATCAGGGTCATAGACGGTAACCACACAGAGCTACAGATGTTTAGGTCTCGATTAAATGACAGGGATGATGTGGAATATGCAAACTACTTCCAGAACCATCCAGACCTAGACGATCCTGAGTTGTACATAAGGACCGCCAAGGGGAAGAAGGCAGATAAGATTCTGAAGGATATTTGCTCAGAGATAACGAAGGAATTCTCAAACATCAAACTCTAGGGGGGTGATCCCCTGAACGGGGAGCAAATCGAGAACTATCTTGGACTTGACAATTGGGCCTTTCCCGGTGATGGCATAGGTGGTCTGCTAAAGACAAGAGTAGAGGACTTCAGGGTGGAGGAAAGCTCAAAGATCCCAGCCTTGGATAATAAGGGCAGATTTACAGTAGTCAGAGTGACAATGATTAATTGGGAGACAAATCGTTATCTGAGGAGATTAGCACGTGCATGTGGGATAAACAGAAACAGAATCTTTAGCTCGGGAATAAAGGATAAGCGGGCAATCACCACCCAAGTTCTCGTGATTGACGCTCCTTCAAAGAAGGTCGAAAGTGTCGAAATTCCCGACAGCTCTATAGAAATTCTCGGAAGAACACATCAGAAAATGACCATGGGGGGCCATGATGGCAACCGGTTCACGATAACGGTAAGGGGGTGCTGTGATTCCTCGGGGTCCCCCATGGACGCTAAGGAAGCAATGTCCAGAGTAAACAAAATCCGAGTGGGCCTTTCCGAGACATTAGGATCAGACTCATTCCCAAATTGGATAGGACCTCAGAGGTTCGGCTCAACTAGGCCGGTGACCCCTATGGTGGGAATGGCAGTTTTGGAGGGTGATTTCGAGAAGGCTGTAGACCTTTACGTGGGTTTGGCAGGGTCAAGAGAAGGGGCAGAAGCAGAAAACTTCAGAACTTCCTGGAGAGAAAAATCCGACCCCAGTCAATCTCTTGAGATTGCTCCGGACAGACTGGGATACGAGAAAGCGATTCTTGAGCATCTGATCAAAAAGCCCGAAGACTTCAAGGGGGCGTTTGAGACCCTCCCAAAGTCACTGCAATTGCTAATGATACACTCTGTACAATCTCTGGCGTTTAATCACTCACTTTCCTCGAGGATAAACTCCGGATTGTCCTTGATAGAGCCTGCAGTCGGCGACCTAGTCGCACCCCTCCAGGCAGGGGGTAGGGTAGATGTTGGAAAGATGGCAATGGTCAGTGGAACAAATCTCCAAAGATGCATAAGGAATTGCAGACTCGGTAGACTAGCTGTTACTGGTACACTCCCAGGGAGGGAGGCGACATTCGCCGACGGTGAGCCAGGTAAACACGAGTCAGCAGGTATCGAACAAGCAGGCTTGAATTCTGTTGACTGGATAGTGCATGCAATCCCTCGACTTACGACCTCGGGGACTAGAAGGGCTCTTTCGGTACCATTCAGGGATTTCAGTGTAGAGCAAGCCCCAGAGGCAAACTCACTTTCAACTAGATGGGAAGAAGGACCAACCAACGGGGATCGGTGGCATCCTGATGGTGCCTGCATGAGGTTGAGATTTACCCTGCCAGCTGGGACTTATGCTACTGTTCTGATGAGGGAACTGATGCGGTCTCCCCTTGACCACTACTGATCAAAGCCTTCCCATTTCCAAGGCTTCTATTTGTCCGACTAGATTGTTGGATTGCCGCACCTTCTCTTCAAATCCATCAACAATACCCTCTCCTTCTCCGAGGACTGCTTGGACTTCTATGTACATCATCCCAAATGCCAGAGGCTTTACTTCGACCTCCTGTACCTCATCAAAACCAGAAATAACTTCGGCTATTGAGTTGTAGTCGGGACTACCATCCTCTGGTTGGTCGAGTGTAACCTTGTACTTCACAACGACGTGACCCATAACGAAACCTCATGGTCCTTCGAATCCGCAATTTGGGCACACATACTTCACGGCCTGCAGCCTACATCCCCGACTTCTGCCAATCGGAGTAGAGCATCCCGGCATGGGGCATGGGAATGAGGTGCTCTCGCTGCTTACCAGGGGCGTTCCAGACGACGCACACACCAATGCTCTACCACTCGACTCTGTCATAGACCACCCGGCGTGATAGGGCCCCTTTTTAGGGTTGATTGTGTGAATCGGATTCTTTTTCTACTCATTTTGGTCAATATTCTTCGAATTAATTTGAAAAGACTGAACCAATCAAGACTAACATGGAGGAGGAAATCACGCTTACGGATGGAAAACTGGATTTGGGCGACTACGTGACTGACGAGGGGGGGATTTGGAGCCTAAGGGACGTTGAGAAGATCAGGGGCTGGAATAATATTCAGTACGGTGCAGGCCTCTCAGGAAAAAACACTCCTTCCCGCGGATTGTCAATGAATAGGGCCTATATCCCGCCAGGAGGTGTGGCCAAGGCACACATTCATGTGGACTTCGATGTGATGATTTACCTGCTGAAAGGAAGTGTAAGACACGAGTATGGCCCGGGTTGCAAAAAGTCTGTGGTGCACAGTGAAGGCGACATGTTCTACATTGAGCCCGGCCTTCCTCATGAGGTTTTCAATTGTTCAGAAGATGACTGGGTGCATGCTATTGTATCTCGTTCCGATGCATCGGAATGGCAAAATATCGAGCCATACGATAGAGACTCAGAAGCCTAGTTATTCCCTTTTCTCAATCTTCCTGAATCCGACCAACGGATCATCATTGGGCTCCTGGTCACTGTCCACAACAATTCCGATGTTTCCTAGGTGGCTTTGTAGGAACTCCATAGCGGTTCTGTTATCCCCTTTATTTCTTGAGAGTCTATTTTGGCAAATTAGGTAAGTTTCCGATGAGGCAGTCCTGCTTGCCGTAGGTGAGAACCTGCCGACCGAGGAGAACCTAAGCTTTGCAGCTTCTACAATCCCTTCAATCCCAGCACCTTGGAAGACCTTCGTCACGAAGCACCCCTTTGGTACAAGCAACTTCGAGGCCACATCAAGGGCCATAGTTGAGAGCTCGAGAGATATTGCCTGATCGGTGTCATATCTGCCAGTCAATCTCGGGGAAATGTCGCTTATCACAACATTCAGGCCACGACCATCAAGCTCACCCATTATTGCTTCCAAAGTGCCTTCATCTGTGATATCTCCAACCATTGTCGTAGCTCCCTCCACAGGGGAAGTCGCTAGTATATCGACACCGATGACAATCCCATCAGGACCTACTTCCTCGACCGCAACTTGGGTCCATCCGCCCGGGTAGCAGCCAATGTCAAGAACAGAGTCTCCAAGCCTGAGTAGGCCGAACCTCTCTTGGATCTGTTTGAGTTTGTACGCGGATCTTGCCCTGTAACCCTTGGACTTTGCGTCTCTCCTCCACGGATCCCTCTTGTTTTCTTGATACCAACGCTTACTCACAACTTTTCACAATCGAGGGGGGTTATGAATCCGAAACATAAAGATCGGAGATTTTAGGGGTTTATTGGCACTTTCATCACAGGCCGATTTCATCAATAAGAGCTGACGCTGTCTCCCTAATCGCCAATTCTGACATGCTGGTCGGTACAAATCCGGTATCGAGCAACTTTTCCACGTCCAAATACGTCTTGGGCACGTCTCCCGCCCACCCCCTTTTGCCACCAGTATACTCAATTCCCACTCCCTTCAAACCGCTCTCTTCTATTACTATCTCGGCAATTCTTGATACAGAGCACGTATCCCCAGTTCCCAAATTGAACAGGCTCCATCCATCTTCGCTCAAATCTATGACATGCAACATCGATCTAACGCAATCATGGGCAGACATGTATGATTTCTCCTGATTTCCATCTCCAAGCACCTCTAGCTTGGTCGGGTCTCTTTTGAGTTTGTGGATGAAGTCAAAAATGACTCCGTGAGTTCCCCTTGGGCCGACTATGTTGGCAAACCTGTGGATGTATCCACAAGCCCCGAAAGTTCCAACCCATGCGGTGATTAGCGCCTCGCTAGCGATTTTTGACGCCCCGTAAAGAGAGATTGGAACCACGGGCCCATAACTCTCAGGCGTCGGCATCAATTCAGCTTCCCCATATATCGCCGATGAGGATGCGAAGGAAATTTTCTTCACACCATTCACTCTCATCGCTTCCAGCACATTGTAAGTGCAAATTGTGCCTTGCTTTAGGTCGGTGTCGGTGATTTCTGTTCCAAGTCTGATATCTGGATTGGCGGCCAAATGGTGAACCATCTCCACCCCTATCATCGACTCCGAGACAATTAATGGGTCTAGGAGATCGCCTCTGAAAACTTGAACGGAGTCATTTCCTTCATGGTGTGAAATGAAGCTCTCTCTGCCGCTACTGAAGTTATCCAGTATCCTAACCTCATCCCCCCTCTCAACCAGAGCATCTACCAAGTGCGAACCAATGAATCCCGCCCCCCCAGTAACAAGGTGCATGAACGTTCGGAAGTGAGCTTTCCTTTGAGTTCATCGGAGGTGGGATTGAAGGGGGTATGCAGTAACCTATGTTTCACGAGTATGTTGTCCGAACGCTTCATTTGGTTAATGGGTGGGATAGTGTCGTGAACTCGCCCGATGGTCTTGAGAACGGGGATGAGGAACTAGCTTTTTGGTCTTGGTTCTTCGATACCATAAGCCCCTTGACGAACGGAATAGCTAGCATCAAAAAATCCGTCGGACAGAGCCCTTTCGGTGGATTCATCGATACAGCGGGCCAGTTAGTGAATGACACACTCGACGCGACTCAAATTGTAATTCAAAGAACGGCAGAACTGACCTATGGGGCAATACTCAGGAGCCCAGCATACCTCATTGCGATAGTTTTGCTATCCTCTGCGATGATCGGCTGGAGGGCGAGTGATTTCGAACACCAAATAAACGGGGATGTCGAGATATATCTCCCGGATGGAGCCAACTCTACTGACCTCCTAAATGAGGTCAGAACTCAATGGTCTACTGATATTGTGATACTGTATGTTCAAACTAACAATGCAGCCTCAGGGGCAGAAAAGGGAACAGAAAACATAACTGATTCTAACATCCTAAACCAGATTTCTTGGATTGAGGGGGATGATAACAATGCCAACGAGGGGGGTTATGGGGCAGGACTGGACTACAACAAGAACGATCGAGGATCATTAGCTTGTAGCAAGCCGAATGATGGTTGCGACGGGGTCCTATGGATCCTCTCCCCCGCTATGATTGTAAAGGAGGCAAACTCAAGCGATTACAGATTCGCTTGCGCCGTAGAGAAGTACCAATTGCCCGGATCGGGGGGCAACTGCGACATAGCAAGCCAGAACCCCTACTATGGCTATTCAATTCCTCAGGGTGATGGTGCCCAAGAGCGGATAGACAATTACGTCGAGAATGCTGGAAGTCTAATGTCAAACTTCGTTAGAGACACCAACGGTGATCAGATTTGGGATACCGGCGTAATCATCATGGGTATTTCTTTTGACATGACAAACACTGACATAACTCCTCGTCAGAATTACAAGGAAGGGGAGGACCTCACCCGAGATCACAAGGCATTCATTTCCCATGTCAAGGCTCTGCTCGACTCGGAAGCAGCATCTAGGAACTGCGAGATATGCTCTAGGGTTTATGAAAACCCCGTATCGACTATGGATCCTGAAAGGCTTGATGTCATCCCCCAGAGGAGAGCTGTGACGGTCACCGGACTAACTCCGGTTTTGCATGACGTTTCCGATGAGATTTATCTGGAGCTCAGGCATACAATGCTCCCCCTCAGTTTGGCCCTTGTAGGACTTACCATGTTTATTTTACACCGAAGTTGGAAGATCATCGTCATCTGTGGGACGCCGATTATTCTGAGTCTGGGGATAACCTTCGGATCAACTGTCCTGTTCGATATCATGCTGACCCCGATGATAATCTCAGCTGGCCCCATACTGGTTGGTCTGGGGGTGGATTACTCGCTACATCTGACAAACAGGATTGATGAAAATCGCAGGGAGATACTGGAAAGAAGGAAAGAGGATCAATGGGCATTGGCTAGAGATGGCCTGGAAGTGGAGCAAGCTGACCCATTCGACCCGGAAATAAGCTTGGCTGCAACCGTAAAGGCGGCCATGACGACCGGGAACGCGATTTTCCTTTCGGCTCTTACCACAATCATTGGGTTCAGCGTTTTGACCTGGGATGTATTAGTTCCAATCAGGCCGATGAGGACAGTTGGGACAACATTGCTCATAGGGATTTCAACCACATTCCTGATCTCAATGATACTTGTGCCTGCATGGATCGAATTGCTTAGATACAGAAAGGGCGATTCGACCGACTTCTTCCGTTCTGGTATTGTAGGCTCTTCCAGAAGGAAGAGGATGAAATCCCAGAAGCCGGAAAAGAAAGCTAAGCACTCCGAAAAATCAGAAGAGTTAGTTATCGACACATCAGACGTCTTTGGCACTATACTTGGGATCAACAGCCTGTTATTCTACACCGTGACGACGGCCACCCTGGTTTCTTTCCTTTACCTTTTCACCGACTTATCTAACGACGGCTGCCTAATCCTAGGATTCACTATTTCAACGACTATGACATTCTCTCTGTTAGACGACTTCTGGGAATCCGTGGGGAAAGTCCCGCTAAAGGCTACTCTCGTAGTAATTCTTGTGTCATCTGCCGCTACAATTTGGGGCGGGATGATGTTCAAGGAACAACTCGGTAAGGACATCACAGGATCTTCGGATGAGGTACCCCCTGGTCTTGAATCGTACGAATCCCTGAGGGAGTACAGCATAGAGTTTCAAGGGGGGCAAACGAACATGTTCATCGTTGATGCTTCAGAGAGGGGGAGCCAAAACGAGACCGCGCCTATCAGAGATTTGCCTATTCTGGACTCCATCGAGCAAATGCAAAGGATGAGGATCGATAACGTCGCGAATACCACGACTATTAGCTTAGTTGATATTCTAAAGGCAATACACTTGGATATTGAGATCGAGGGGTTGGAGGTATATGATCAGAGCCTTTGGGACTTGATACACGATGATTGCTGGGACGAGTCTACGAATCCATTGAGGCCTGATTGCTGGGCATATTCAGTAAGCAGCAGGGAGGACATGGTGAACATTGCATTCGACACCCTGAGTCCTGAGGTAAGATCAATGCTGATGAACGCCGATCAAGGGCAGGGCGAGACAAAGACATTGGTTTACGTAAACCAGCCGTATATTGACCTCGCAGTAGCAGGTGGCTTGAGGGAGACGATAGACCGCCATCTTTCTGATGGAGGTTGTCAAACAGCACTTGACTGCGACTCTATGGGGGTCACGGGTGTTTCCAACTCGCTACTAACTGGCGGTCTCCCAGTCTCGTTGGATATAAATGACGGAATTCATGAAGCACAGTCCGAGACAACTATTGCAACGATGGCAATACTCTTGCTAGTAATGGCCATCCTATTTCGGTCCCCACGTTTAGCCTTCTTCACCATGGCAGCCGTAGGAGTTGTTGTTCTCTGGCAACCAATTCTGATGTTCTTCTACAAAGTCAACGTCAACGCCTTCACGGCGATGATTGGCACGCTAGTATTTGGAATCGGAGTGGACGACTCGATACACATAATCGACCGAATCAGGGATGAGGGTGAGACTCCAGCTGGAATACAAAAATCAGTGGCAAGGACAGGCAGGACAATATTCGAGACAACCGCCACCACATGCACAGGACTTGCTGCAGGCCTATTCGTTGCTATACCCGGGCTACAGAATTTCTTCGTGCTAATGATGCTACTGCTTGTCCTCGCTTTCCTCACCAGCTCGATTCTACTACCAAGCCTGATTGTTGCTTATCACGAATTATCACACGCGCTGAGGGGGAAATTAGGTACTTGGCAGGACTTCTCAGAAAGCGGGAGCGTCTCGGATCCATCGGCTCTGGACGCGGTAGTAGTAGACTAGTTTGGCGAGGGTGCAGGGAGTAAGCCCCTTTCTGTTCACCTTTCGGCTGGTCGCATTCAACTATGCATCCTACCCGGTCCTGTCGATGCCCTTAGGACCTGCTTGGACTTGCTCCGGCGTGGTTGCCCGTTCCAGCCACGCACAGGAAACCTCTCCCTTTCGGGATCATTGTACCCCTGGCATGGTTCGTTTCTGCTGCAGAGCCGGCCCTCCCGGACCCCCGCCTTGTGACGAGACGCCTGCATCGCGGAGAGGGGACTTTCCTCAGTGTCTAACACTGTCAGCGACCCTCCTGCTCCCTCATACCTCCGACTTGCCCATAAGAAAAGAACCCACCGCATAACAATAGGGCAAGCATCATGCACGTTCTCGCCCCCCCGGAACCATGGCAAGCTTGGAGGAACTAAAAGAGCAGGCTGGAATAGCCGCATGCTCATTCGTTTCCGACGGCATGGCTATCGGACTTGGCACTGGTTCGACAGTAAGGTACTCAATAATCGAATTAGCGAGAATGATTCGGGAAGAAGGGATGAGCATAGTAGGAGTTCCAACCAGCGAAATTACTAGGGATTTGGCGACAAATCTCGAAATACCACTTATGGAGTTAGAAGATGCGAGCACTCTAGATCTTACGATCGACGGAACTGATGAATTCGACCCCAGATTCGATCTAATAAAAGGGGGTGGGGGCGCTCTTACTAGGGAGAAAATCGTTGCTCTCGCATCACGATCAATGGTCGTTGTAGCCGACCATACCAAACAAGTGGAAACACTGGGTAGATTCGACTTGCCAGTCGAGGTTCATGCGACATCATGGTTAGGCGTCAAAGAGGCAATTTCCTCTATCTGCTCGGGTGGGGTGTTCTTGAGGGGTGGAAAAATAGAACCCTTTGTCACCGACAACGGTGGCGTGATTCTCGATTGTTCTTTTGGGCCCGTAATTGCAAATCCGGGCCATCTAGAGCGAGAAATAAAGGGGATATCTGGCGTCGTAGAGGTCGGGCTTTTCGTAGGAATTTGTGATGCCGTTGTTGTCGCCTCCGAGATTGGGGTCAACACACTAATTAATCCAGATGGCCGACTAAAGTCATCCGGCGGCGTTAAAGAGTGAGCGCCAATCCGGCGCTGGGTCTGTAGCTTAGTCAGGTAGAGCACCCGGCTCTTAACCGGGCGGTCGCGGGTTCGAACCCCGTCAGACCCGCCATTTCATAAGAATTGAAAATCAAGGATTCATAACCCAGCATCCACTAGGCCACTCCGGGGACAGCATGGCCAAGGAATTCTGGATCGGCGACATCAAGTCAGGATCCTATGACGGAGAGGAGGTTGAGCTGAAGGGTTGGATTCATAGAACCAGGGGTTCGAACAAAATCAGATTCGTAGTTGTTCGGGACTCTACAGGAACTGTCCAATGCGTCGCAAAAAGAGACTCACTAAGCGAACAGGATTTCCAGAGAATAAGTGAGGCACTAATCGAGTCTAGCGTAGTAGTCAGAGGTATTGTGCAAGCAACGGACAGAGAGCATGGCCACGAGATACAAGTGACCCACGCTACAGTTATCGGGCCGGTAAATCCGGAAAGGCCGTTTCCCATTACGGAGTCAGCAATGGTTGAGGCCGACGGGGGTGAAACCGAGTTCTTACTTGATAATCGCCACCTGTATCTGAGAACTGGCAGGATGACAACCATGCTCAAAATAAGGAGCTCAGTTTTCGGTGCGATACACTCTTACTTCCGAGACAGGGACTTCATTGAGTACCAAGCACCCAACTTCGTCTCAGGGGCCGTGGAAGGGGGGAGCACTCTGTTCGAGGTCCCTTATTTTGGGAGAAAGGCATACCTTACTCAGTCCTGGCAGTTGTACGCAGAGGCTGCTATGCCGGCTCTTGAGAGGCTGTACACCATGGCCCCCTCATTCAGAGCGGAGAAAAGCAGAACTCGAAGACACCTCACTGAGTTCTGGCACGCGGAAATGGAGATTGCATGGGCCTCCAACGATGATGTGATGGAACACGGGGAGGGAGTAGTCAGGCACATTGCAAACACTATTTTGGAAGATAGGGAATCTGAATTAGAAAACCTAGGCAGGGATTTGGAAACTATAGGAAGGTTCGCGGATAGCGATTACCCCCGAATGAGGTACGACGAGGCAGTGGAAACTCTTCAATCGAAGGGCGTAGAGATTGAATGGGGTCAAGATCTAGACTATTCCAAGGAGAAAATTTTGACTGAGGATTTTGAAGTCCCCCACTTCCTAACCCACTATCCCCGTATCGCTAAACCGTTCTACCACCGGCCCGACCCGGATGATCCGAAGTACGTACTATGCCATGATTTGCTGGCTCCGGAGGGATATGGCGAGATAATCGGCGGAGGAGAAAGGACTTGGTCTGAGGATGAGATCCTCGAAAGGATAGGGGAAGAGGACACCCCCACAGAACCCTACGAATTCTATATCGATATCAGAAGATATGGGGGGGTCCCTCACGGCGGATTTGGACTTGGCGTGGACAGGGTGTGTACTTGGTTGGCTGGAGCAGAGCACATCAGAGAGGCGATACCCTTCCCAAGAGATAGCAGAAGAGTGACTCCGTAGTGGTAAAAATGGATAGTGAAGATAAGAGGCCATTAGCATCATTGGTTGCACTGTCCGCAGTGACCGCTAGCATGTGTTGCCTACCATCGGTCATATGGGTATTGTTCGCAGGATCTTCCGCAATAGTCGCTGCAGACCAGCTTTCCAACAATTTGTACTATTCATGGGTCAGGTATGCTCTTTACGCCGTGTCTCTGTCAATGGTCGCGATAGGTTTGGTAATCTACTTCAGAAAAAGGGGTGTGTGCTCATTGGATGACGTGAAGAAGGAGAGGAGGAAGGTCGTAAACACTTCACTAGCAGTTTTCACAGCTTCGATCATCACATACCTTTTTTGGAATTTCGTGATTCTAGAGATTTTGGGAATCGCAATAGGACTCCCTTGGGAAGACTCTGCCTTCTGGAACTGATCGAATACGAATCCTCTTACGAAAGGACCAGCTAGAGGTATCATGCCAGAAGCATGGCGCGATATGGATATCACAAACCCCACCGAAGAGCATGCAATGCTACGAGAGATGGTAAGAAACTTCGTTGCGGACAGAGTAGAGCCGCAAGCCCTAGAAAACGATAGAAGCGAGAGGTTCAACCTTGAGCTATTCAGGGAAATGGGTGGCATGGGCCTGCTAGGACTTACGGCTCCGCCTGAATATGGGGGGGCTGGCATGGATTGTACCTCCGTCGCAATCGTAAACGAAGAACTGTCATATTCTGACCCAGGTCTCTGCCTCGCATTTCTTGCTCATGATCAGCTATTTGTGAACAACCTAGTGCACAGTGGAAACGATGTGCAGAAGCAAAGGATACTCCCCAATGTTTGCAGTGGTGAGTGGGTGGGCTGCCTCGGAATGAGTGAACCAGATCACGGCACTGACGTATTGGGAATGCAGACATCTGCGGTCCAGTCGGACGATGGAACTTGGGTGATAAACGGTAGGAAAATGTGGATCACAAATGGAATTATTGACGAAGAAGGAAGCCCTGCCGATGTCGTTTGGCTCTATGCCAGAACTGGCACAGATGCCAAGGGCAGGGCCGAGGTATCTACCTTTTTGGTCGAGAAGGGTATGAAGGGATACTCGGCAGGTCAAAAAATCGAGGATAAGTTGGGTATGAGGGCCAGTACGACAGCTGAACTGGTATTCGAAGACTGTATCGTTCCCGCTGAGAACTTAGTGGGCAAACCAGGGGAATCAATGATACATCTGATGAGAAACCTGGAACACGAAAGGGTCGGATTGGCGGCCATGAGTGTCGGAATAGCCAGAAGGTGCCTAGCGGACATGAATTCTTACGCTACTGAAAGGGAGGCCTTTGGCAAGGAGATCAGGGATTTTGGACAGATTCAAAGGCATATTGGGGAGTCTTGGGCAGAATACCGTGCTATGAAGGCTTATGTGTACGACACGGCAAGGCAGATCGACCTCGCAGAGGCAGGCCACAGACTAGATTCCGATGGAGTAAAATTGTTCGCGACCACTGCGGCAAAGAATATCGCAGACAGGGCAATTCAGGTAATGGGGGGGTATGGTTACGTCGGTGAATACGTGGTCGAGAGAATGTGGAGGGACGCCAAGCTTTTGGAGATAGGAGGGGGGACTCTGGAAAGCCACCAGAAGAATATCACAAAGGACCTCAAGAGAGATCCCGAGGCAATTAATTGATGGTAGTCCCGCCCGGATTCGAACCAGGGTCCCCGGGACCAAAACCCGAGATGATGGACCACTACACTACGGGACTCCGCGCTACCCTCAGAGTCCAGACTATTGTATTTGACGGGCCTTGGAGCCGTCAATATCAAGCCTCATCCTCAAGTCGATTAATCGTGCAAGGCAGGATTTCGGCCGTAGTGCTATTAATTCTGATATCTGCCCCATATTCTTCTACAGTGACCGGACACCAATCGCCAAAGGACCAATTCCTCGAAACCGAATTCCAACAACAAAGGCCGGAGTTAGGTACCCCCTGGCTGGATAACTCACTTTCAGAAAGAGTACAATCCGGTCAAGACAAAATTAGAGTCACTGCAATCACAAGCTCAATCCAAGATCTGGACGTCTGGCAGAGGAAGACCGGCTCAATAGACAGACAGGCTCCGCCAGGCAACGGCGAAAGATTGGTGCAACATGACATAGAAAATGGGCATATAGAACACAGAACATTCTGGTTGGACTCGGAGCTACTTAGCAAGCTGGTCGATGCAGATGGGATTATCGCACTCATCGATGCAGAAAGATCCCCAGAACCATATGGGATTACTCCCACAGGGCCTAATCCTAACTCCGTAAGATCTGGAGAAATTCACGGCGCGAACGATGCATGGGGGATGGGATTCTCGGGAGACGGGCTAATCGTTGCAGTCGCGGACACAGGGGTTGACTTTGGGCACCCTGACTTGAACGGGACTCAGGCAAGGGTGGAATACGAGGACTCTCCCTATTCCGGTTGGCCATTGATGCTTGATCACAACAGCATGTACAAGTGGATGGTCGATGGTGAGGCATATCCTGCCCAAGATTCATGGTACGCAGACACATCAATAGTAGATTTTGACAATGACAGTGACGGTATTCTAGATGGTTCAGGCCACAATATTACGGGCATAGGCCCTTCGCTTTCGGGCGAATACCACCTAGGTCAGCATCCAGATTGGAGACTCAGGGAAAAGGCAGGGGGGGATGTCCCCATACTAGTTGTAGACGACATTGAATTGGGCAGATATGAGACGGTGTGGCCAGATATCGACAGGGATGGATGGTTCGGAAACGAAACCCCGATGAGGCCGGGGGCGGAGACCTCTGGAAGGGACAATGACGGAGACGGATTGTGGGATATTTCCGCAGGCCTGGTTTACTGGGTGTCCGACGGCGTCCATGGAGTGCCCTATGGTTCCACATATTCTGCTAGACATGGATATTTGGATAGAATTGCAGGACCCGGAAACCTGACTCTTTTCATGCTTGAATCCGGCAGCCATGGAACGCTTTGCGCCAGCGCGGTATCGGCACAGGGGGTTGTAGATGGGGGCAGAGTCCTAGGAATGGCACCAAATGCAACCATAACCTCGATCGGTAACCACTACTCGGGTGGACATTCGCTAGACGCATGGAGGTTCATCGCAGAGGGCTATGACGGCGATCCTACAACACCGGACCAGCCTCACATAGGGTCATTCTCTTTCGGGTACTCCTCGGTCGATGACTCTGGGGCGGACGGTTACTCGCTTTACCTAGATTGGATCACTAGAGTCTACAACTCCAACGTCTCCTATGCCGTGGCTATTGGGAATGGTGGCCATGGATTTGGAACCACTAAGGTACCGGGAGCCGCTCATGGCGTCTTCTCAGTTGGGGCCTTCAGTAGTAGGTCCTCCGACTCATGGGGTCAGAGCGCTCCTTGGTCGAACAGGGGGCCAAACGTTGTAGGTAGGATGGATCCGGATATAGTTGCGGTCGGGTGGTCCGCGACAGGGGACATGCCCCTGAATAACTACAACGACGCAAATCAGGCATGGACTACATGGGGAGGCACTAGTCTAGCTACCCCAGTTGTGGCAGGCTTGCTGGCCTTGGTAGAGCAGGCTTGGATTGAAAATTATGGGACCCATCCAGGCTCTCAAGAACTTAGGGATTTTGTCTTATCCACTTCAGATGACAGAGGATACGAACCATTCGTGCAAGGAGGGGGGTGGATGAACGCTTCCAGATCGGTCAGGACACTGCAGGGATTCAACGGCACATGGTCGGCCTCCCCTGCACAATGGAACACTGGCTGGTTCCACGGTCACCACCGGGAAGCCAACCTAAATTCCATTAATCCCGGAGAAGAACAAGAATTTGACCTACTGTTCAATAATCCCGGACACTCAGAACTAGGGTTGAACCTAACTCCAATCACCTTCCACCCATTGGAGCACACGGTTTTAGTCTGGAATAGCACGGGTAATGGCAGTGGAGGGGGGGAGAATGACACTTGGGATGGCCACCAAGGAGATAGGCCCGACCTGCTAATTCCCATTCACGTACCGAACGAGACCGAGAACACTCTTCATCCAGAAACAGTCCAGTTTAGGGCTAGGGCGACAATTCAACACGAGGCATTTGACCGGGATATGGACCGGTCTTCTAACGAGAGGGTTTACCTTGAAATATTCAGATGGACCGATTTTGATGGCGATGGCTCTTACCATAATGACACCGATTCAGATGGGATGGTTGACGAGGGCGAGTGGGAGGATGGGGATGAAATGGAGGAAATCACATTCTGGTGGTCCCATGGACCCCAGGCAGAGGTAAGGCTAGGGATGCCATTTGAAGACGCTAGGGACGGCTTGCTGCTGGGGGTCTGGAGATATGACGGCACCCCGTCTGGATTGGATGAAGTAAGGATAGAGGTAGACTGGACGTCTTTCGGAGTGACTGAAGACGACTGGATATCTGTGCCAGAAAACATCGTATTACCACCAAACACTGAAACCAATCTGCAAGTATCAATCTCGGTCCCGGATGATGCAAGTCCGGGGCTAAGGCAGCACGGAATCAGAGTAGTGTCCGAAAACGACTCCGAGACAAACTCAACCAGGTCCTGGACTCTACCCGTGGTGACAAATGTTCCTTGGAGGGGCCCATTCTCCCTTAGCCCCAATCCACTTGACGGCAACGTCTCCAACCAGACTCTCTACACAGAGTCATGGATAAGCGGGGCAATGAGGTGGTCATGGAGGCCAGAGAGCGGGGACTGGAGATTCCTAACGGTGGATTGGCCCGATGAACTAGCGGGTGACGGGGCAATAATCCTCGATGTTGACTGGCTCGACAACCCATTCACCGACATAGACGTCCTATGGTTGACAGAAAAGCCACATGAATACTCGTCAGAAGACCCACAATCATACGGGCCAACTACCTTCTATATCGAGGAGAGATCCGTAAACAATCATGCTGGGAGCGGCCAACACAACTGGGGGACCTACACTGGAACCTCGAGGGAGACTTTCGTGGTGCCCTCAACCCCCGGAATCCACCAGTTGGTCCTTCACACTGCCCTTCACGGAGTAGAGACAAACGACAACCCACTAAACATATCCTTGGGGTACATCACCGCGGAATCCAGTGGGTTCAGCAAAACCGTTTCAGATTGGTCCGAATCTAGCGGATCCGAGGATGCAATTATCGTTTCAACCATACCCCTGCCCGTAAGCAAAATAGAATCCCACGGATGGGTGAGACCAGTTATTCTGACAAATCAGACAGCGTTTCAAGATGACCCTGGAGACAAAATGACCGCTTCCTGGTGGCAAAATATAACCATAGAAGACGCAACTGAGATTAGCATAAAGATGGACTCTTACGAGGACGCAGACCTAGATTTGTTCCTTTTCAGGGATGAGGATGGAGATGGAAATTTCACTTCTGGAGAGGAGGTATCTAGATCCTGGAGCGGGACTTCCTCTGAGTCTATATCAGTAACAAATCCAGAAGACGGCCTTTATGCGGTCGCGGTTCACGGATGGTCGGTAAGCGGTGAAACTGCAGGATTTTGGATCGACATAGAGATGATCGCAGGGGACTCACTCAATGTCACCGGCTTCAATAAACTGAACGAATCGGAGATTTCCGAGATTTGGCCTTCGGGTTCGGAGGCCCTAGCAGGAGAGGTCCCAACAGGTGCACTGCAGCTAAATCTTAGCTACGAAACCCCTCCTTCAGAGGGGTTATGGACTGGCTTCATAGACGTTGAGCTGGAAGGAGGTTCACTAGTCAGGCTACCCTACAATTACGAATTGGTGGAACTCGATCCAGAAATCTCATTCACAACGCCCGAAAACCTCACCGAATCAAATACTCCATTGCCGGTAAACTTACACGTCAGGGACATAGGGATCGGATTCTCATTAGCCGATGTATCCTGGGATTGGCCCTCTAATGGAACCAGATTTCAAGCTGATTACGTGTGGGGGGCAGATGTCAATGGGGCCAGTCACAACCTTACCTCTGTCTGGAACGGGAATGCGAATCAAACAAGCCTAATCCCTCTCAGGGAGGTTTGGATAAACTCAACTCTTCCTAAGATTGAGGAGTGGTTCCATTTCCATGCATCGGTATCGGACAACTCTGGTAGACAATCGGAGTCCCATTTATCGATACTTTTCGACTCCACTTCTCCGGATTTGGCCATATTCGGTGTGCCTTGGATAACTAACTCGAAAACCCTGAACTTCTCCATCCGAACCGAACCAGGTGCTACCCTCACGCTCGATGGAATAGTGCTTCAAATTGACGAATCTGGGGCCTCAAACCACAGCATTGAACTTGAGAAGTCCCGAAATGGAAACTTCGACGGACCAGATGGCCCCATATTCCTGTACGACGTCAACTCAAACGTATTCTCAGTGGAGAGTGCCGATAAGGCGGGGAACAGAATAAACTCGTCTTTCCAAGTGGTTTTCGATCCCGATCCACCGTCAGAGGTGAATTTTGTGTCCATTATTGATCAGGCAGGGTACTCCTATGGGGAACAAGAGCTTCTGAAACCTGTAAACCTCTCCAGCGGTAGCATCCAACTTGAGATACCACCTGATACTAGAAAATGGTGCTTCAGTGTACTCTATGAGTCCTGGGTGCAGACATTCGAGTGTCACGAATCCGAGCAGCCACCCATTATAGTGAACCAGAGCTCTCAGATAAACCGAACACAAATTGATTATGACAGGACTGATACAATTTCCATCCCCCTAGACTTAGCTGGCCTTGGCGAGGGAGAACTGACAATGTTGTTTTCAACCCAGGATTGGGCAAACAACTCGCATGCAAGCTCTTGGGAGATTGCCATGGACTCGATGCAACCTGTAATCTCATGGGGCTTATCGCCCGCAAACGGATTTGTGCTATCCGATCATTATCAAAACCTCTCTTGGTGGTCATCAGAGGAGGTCACAATGCGTGCGAGTATCAACGGCCAAGATTTGGAAGTCCAAACAGGCTCCTCGGGTTCATACGAAATTCTATTGGCGAATACTGGAAAGCAAGTATTTTGCCTGAACGCCATCGACCGGACTATTGGCCAGGAGAATAACAACTCTTTCGAGGAATGCAGGAATTTCGAGTTACCAGAGAGCGATTACGACACTTCGATGTTTGACTCAAACCCCGAGCTAGTGGCTCTAGACGCCATACAAGTCGTCCTAGACAGGCACCAGTCTCAGGAAATAAGGTGGTATAGTAAAACAACAGGGGAAAATGGGACCATTAGTCCCGGAGACAGGACCCTAGTCCTATCTTTGGACCTTGTCGAGGGAATAAACGAGTTCACAATTGAAGTGGACTCCTTGGACAGCACTGACAGCTATTCTATCATCCTCGAGAAAGACTCAATCGCCCCCATTCTGAGCCTCTCGGAAAAAATCTACAGAGAATCCCCCCTGTCGATAACTAGGGGTATCTTGGGGACTTGCGAACCTGGGCTAGTGGTAAGGCTAACCAGCCCAATGGAATCAAGGGACTTGACCTGTCCAGAATCGGGGACATTCGAAATTAACATTTCAATACCCCGGGAACCGGGTATGCATGCCATAGAGGCGTTCTCAATGGATTACGCAAAGAATACCAACTCAACAGAAATCTACCTTATCAAACAAGATTGGGTTGATTGGGCAGTAGAAGATGCCACAGGATACGGGCCAATGCTCGTTTGGCTCTCCCTAGCCCTGCTTTTACTGGTCTCCATCGTTGTATCGGTATCCATCAGATTCTCAAAGATAAGGCGCTGATTCCCGGAAGATAAGAACCCAAACCTCATTTCCCAAATTCTCTTCGATAGTACATGGCCATCAAAACTTTGGGCGTAGTGGGATCTGGACAAATGGGCAACGGGATAGCGCAAGTAGCTGCTAGCAGTGGCTTAGAAGTAAAAATGGTTGATGTTAATCAGGATCTATTGGATAGGGGAATGGCGGCTATCGATAGGTCATTGGAAAGACTCGTATCCAAGGGAAATATGGCAGAGGATGATGCCAAGCTGGCCAAGTCCTCAATAGAGGCCTCGATCGGTCTCGAGAAGCTGGCTGATTGTGACCTAGTCGTGGAAGCAATACCGGAAATACCAGAACTGAAGTTCTCAACCTTCTCTGACCTAGACTCGATTTGCAAAGAGGCGACTATCCTAGCCAGCAACACATCAAGCATATCGATAGACGAGATAGCCAGTCACACATCACGTCCGGAACGAGTAATTGGGATGCACTTCATGAATCCAGTTCCTGTGATGAAGCTAGTTGAAATAATCAATGGGAAGGACACATCTCAGGAGGTTAGCAACGCGGTGATCTCCGTAGCTAAGTCAATGGGCAAGACGCCACTATCTTGTAGGGACTCGCCCGGCTTTGTCAGCAATAGGATACTCATGCCCATGATAAACGAAGCTATACTTGCCCTGCAGGAGAACGTTGCAGAGCCAGAGGCGATAGACGGAATCATGAAGCTGGGAATGAATCACCCAATCGGCCCACTAGCTCTAGCCGACCTTATCGGGCTTGACACTGTACTGCACATAATGAAAGTGCTGAGGGAGGGTTTGGGGGATGACAAGTACACTCCCGCACCCCTGCTGATCGAGATGGTCCAAGATGGCCTAATAGGCAGGAAATCAGGCAAAGGATTCTACGCGTATTGAAACGGGATGCACTCGTATGCGGTGCAATTTTTACACCATTTTTAGCCAACCTATAATACACACCAAGCTACCGAAGCATCATGGCAGGTGGGGCCAACGTAGGAAGGTTGTTGGCTTGCATATTAATTGTCAGCCTGTTCTCGGCCCAATCTATCGCTAATGATGCTGGATCGGGGGGCGATGCGGGTAGCACTTCTGGAACGGCTACCGCGCTACCTGCTGCAAACGCGACATACTATGGCAATCTAACATCGGGGAGCGACACTTCAGACTATTACTCCTTCAACATCCCCAACTCAACCGCTCTTTCACTGGAACTTACCTCACCTTCCAGCGCAGACTTCGACCCTTACATTTACGATTCCTCAGGATCCCAAATCGATTACAGCTACACGACTAACCAGATAGAGTCCGCCACTACCAATGGGACACCAGTCGGTGGTACGACTGTGTATGTCGAAGTCGATTGGTACTCTGGCTCCGGGCAGTATACTCTTCAAATCTGGATATTCCCAGATGCGTCCCCGTCCCAGAACGATGCAGGTTCCGGGACCGATGCAGGTGGCAGCGGAAGCTCACCATCTGGGTCGATAACCATCAACTCCACTAACCAGACCGTCCAAGGCTGGATATCGGACTCATGGGACCTGTATGACTGGTACAACATAACTGTCCCATCAGACAGTGGACTGCACGTAGCCATGAGTTTCCCCAATTACTCCTCCAATTCCCAACTGTCACTAATTTCATCGGCCATATCTTACATCGATTACGAATATGGCTACAACGCTCCCTTCGATGTATCATCAAACGGAACCAATGTGGCTGGCGACTACGTCTACATCCGGGTCTATGCGGGAAGCTCGCAGGGCAATTACACACTTGACGTCACACTGTTCCCTACATCTGGACAACCGGGTTCATCCCAGAACGACGCTGGCTCAGGGGGTGATGCGGGCGACACCATGACTTCCG
This sequence comes from uncultured Candidatus Poseidoniales archaeon, assembly GCA_902573115.1. GTDB lineage: Archaea > Thermoplasmatota > Poseidoniia > Poseidoniales > Thalassarchaeaceae > UBA36. Next base: position 66,334 of record CACGIM010000001.1, on the reverse strand, counting down.
CCCTTTCGATCAATACAACCGGGAATTCCACGACGATTTCAGGATGGGTTGACGAGACATGGGATGAGAACGACTACTACTCGGTAGCAATCCCCTCAAATTATACAACATGGGCATCCTTGTCATGGGGCAATAGTTCTGACGATCTCGACCTGTATCTCTACTCTTCTTCAGGTGGCATACTGGATAGCAGCACAAGCTCGATCAACAATCCTGAGGAGGTATCTGCAAACACGTCCACTGTAGGTGGAACGACAGTATACTACAGGGTGATCGACTATTCGGGCGTCAGCGTCTACTACAACCTCACAATAGGCATGGCGGACATGGCCAGCCTACCCGCATACAATCAGAATGACGCTAACTCGGGAGGCGATGCCGGGGACGGGTTCTCGTCTGCACTGTACCTCACAGGCAACGGATCATACGAAGGTTGGATTTCAGACACATCGGATGGCAATGACCTCTACGAAGTCGAGGTACCAACAGGCCAAGCCATCGAGGTCGAGCTTTGGTGGCCAATTTCCTCGAACAACTTCGACTTAGGTTTGTACGATAACAGCCAGACACTCATAGACTCCAGCGTAAGTAATAATCCAGAGATGGTAAGCAGCGGTTCCACAAACGTCAGTGATACCACTGTCTACGTCTTGGTGCAGTCATATTCCGGCTCCTGGACGAGCGGTGGCGAGGGGAACTACACGCTCAACATCACATTCGTCAATCAATCCGACGTTCCAGGACTAAATCAGAACGACGCATACTCAGGAGGGGACGCAGGTGACGATATTACCAACGCAACTTTGGTCTCCAACAACACCTCGTGGACCCCCATATGGATGACTTGGGAGGGCTATGCGGACTCAGGATCAGATTCCTATGACGTCTATGGCGTTTACGTTCCCTCTGATCACGGCATCTACGTTGAAGTTGACCCCGGATACACCTCCGGGGGGTCGTTCGAGCTATCCCTCTACGACTCATCGAACTCGTTAGTGGACTCCTCATACTACAATAATCCACAATCAGTCACTTCCAACGGCTCGAACGTAGGGGGCGGCTACACATACATCGAGGTCTATGCTTACTACATGAGTGGGATGTACAATGTGTCGCTCAGCATCTTCTCACTGGATGCGGATGGTGACGGCTACTACGATGATGTCGAGTACGAGTGCGGATCGGACCCTAATGACAATAATAGCATTCCAGAGGATACGGACGGAGATGGAATATGCGATTTCATCGACGATGATATTGATGGCGACGGGGTGGACAACGCCAACGACACATTCCCGCAGGACGCCAATGAGACAGTGGATAGCGATGGGGACGGGTTGGGGGACAACGCCGACTCAGACGATGACAATGACGGTTGGACTGACACTGACGAGTATTCGTGCGGAACGGATCACAACGACTCGGCTTCTTATCCAAACGACCTCGATGGGGATGGGACATGCGACATACTCGACGAGGACATCGACGGAGACGGATATGAAAACACACAAGACGAGTTCGACGATGACCCGACGGAGTGGAACGACACGGACTATGACGGGATGGGGGACAATGCGGACAGTGATGACGACGGTGACGGTTTCTTGGACTCAACCGAGATTGATTGCCTATCCGACCCCCTGTCCCAGTCTTCTGTGCCAGACGACACTGATGGCGACGGGACCTGTGACCCTCTTGACGGGGATGTTGATGGAGATGGCACGGACAATGAATTCGACGCTTTCCCGGACTCTGCGGATGAGAGTGCGGATACAGATGGCGATGGAATCGGCGACAACTCCGATCCTGACGATGACAACGACGGATACCAAGACAACGCCGACTCCTTCCCACTTGACTCAACTGAATGGGCCGACAATGATGGTGACGGCCTAGGGGACAATGCCGACACGGATGACGACGGGGACGGTTGGAGCGACTCGGACGAGTCATCCTGCGACACGAACCCGTTCCAGTTGCAATCAGTTCCAGATGACTGGGATAATGACGGTATTTGCGATCTAGTCGACCCCGACGACGACAATGACGCTTGGGATGACACAAACGACGCATTCCCAAACGACCCCAATGAGTGGGATGACCTCGATCAAGACAACGTTGGGTCAAACTCTGACAATGATGATGATGGCGACGGATGGAGCGACTCGGATGAGCAAAGCATCTGCATCACGGACCCGCGGGACTCGAACTCTGTTCCAGACGACTTTGACGGGGATGCGATCTGCGATCAGCTCGATGATGACGACGATGGCGACCTTGTCCTCGACTTTGACGACGAATTCCCATTCGACAGATCCGAGACCAAGGACACAGACAATGACGGTATCGGAGACAATGCCGACACAGACGATGATGACGATGGTTGGGCCGACATCACCGAGGTCACTTGCGGTACATTGCCCCTAGCTGCATCAGATTTCCCAGAGGACTTCGACGGGGACAAAACATGTGACGAAATCGACCCTGACGACGACAACGACGGTTTCCCTGACCTAGAAGACGCTTTTCCATTCGATCCCCAAGAATGGGAGGACCGCAATTCTGACGGTCTCGGAGACAACGCCAACCCACTAACAACGATGGACCACCTGAGACTCAACCCAGAAGCGACTATTTTCGGTATGGGAGTAGTATTCTCGGTAATTTCTGGCACTGTAGCATTTTTCCTAGGGAGGAGAGGTGCAAACGAAGAATTCGATGAGGAACAAGCCTGGGAAGAATCCGCAGACGACGATTATTTTGAAGACTGGTGAGCATACTACAGGGGTTAAGTGCATTTTTTACACTTTGTGTGTTTTTTTTACCAGAATATCGCCAAATAACAATTACATTAAATTTCCATAAAATGGAAATTATCAATAATAAAAATGATATATTTCGTACATATTTTCCCTTATTTGTAATTTTAATTCGAAAAATTACCGGAATAGTGAAATTATGTTAAACTGAGCATTTTGGGAGAGTTTTATATTTGACATAAGACGTCATAGTCACTAAGTGACGCCTATGAATGGAAATGCAACAAGATCAGTAAATCTGACAATGCTAATGATTGTCTCGGTATGCCTGCCTATGGTAGGGGCCCTAGATGCCCCAGCAGAGCTCGACCGAGCAGCGGAGAGGAGCCAGACCCACGGAGGGTCCACAGACCCCTGTTTGGGGCACGACGCCTGCCACGGAGTCGATGCCGGAAACAGCCTGGATACCTCCATCAACCTGACCGACGAGTTCTCGTGGACGGGTGAGGAGACGGTTACCTTCTACGGTAACGAGTCCGACGCAACGGGCTACTCCACGTCCGCAGCAGAGAATCAGGATCAGTACATAATCGACATGCCTGTCGGATTCGGTCTGTCCGTGACAGTACACTGGAACCACTCGGGTGGCGGTTTCTACGAGGACAGGGCATACATGGTCTCCCTGGGGCCCGGAGACGGGTCGATGACCAACTACTACACCAACGACTGGGGGTACAACTACTACTCCACAGTCGGAGAGATCGGAATCAGCTCGGCTGGCGGCGGCCTTGGAGGCACCTACGGAGCCGGCATCGGGACAGCTTCCTACACCGGGGCACCCATTGACTTAGCCGGGGACCCAGCTGGAATTCTAGTATGGTGCTACTACTGCCACAACGCAGCAGCAAGCCCCGAATACACCATGAACATCTCAGTATGGCCATCAGACAGCGGCCACGTGGGAGACCACACAGAGCCCCAGTACAACATAATCCTGGACATGCCGGATGAGCCAGCATCATGGAACTCTCAATCCGACACATTCACCCTGGACGGTACCAACTCCGCAGACCTAGTCGTCACTTACTGCGATGTTTGGTGCACCCCAGAGACCTCGATCGACGTCACGAAGCCGGATGGCACAGTCGACTCTTGGAACCCTATACCGGACTACTTTACCGGATGGCTGGCAACTTACTCTGACGCCGGAACATACACCGTAGACAAGACCGACACATGGGGAGACGGCGGAATGGGCCTGACAGTAGGAATACTACTGGGCAACTTTTCGGGATTCCTTACTGCGACCGACTTCGTGTTCGAGGACAGAGCCACCGGATATGTGGACTCCACAGACACATCGGACATCTACGCGGTTTACATTCCCGAGAACTATGCGGCCAACCTAACGCTTTCCTGGGAAAACTCGGCGGATCTAGAACTTAACATCTACTCGTCTTACGACATGACCAACGGACTCTCGGGGCTAATGGCCTACTCGTGGTTCAACCAACCAGAGTTTGTTGACCTGGGGCAACTAGGAGCAGCAACGACAGTGTACGTTGAGGTAGAACACTACGCGGGACCTGCTTCCGGGTACATCCTAGACCTTCAGACCGAACCAGGGGCACCTCCCCCCTGCTTCTTCCAAGATGACGGATCCGCACCAGGATCCGGCTCCTTCACCGGAAACGGAGAGGACGCCACAGAGGGATCATTCTCTCCAGACGATCTGCCCGTTGACGTATCGGGCCACACCGTCTATGACGGGGACGGAACATGGTCCGGAGTGTTCGAGGGAATGGTCTGCGCAGGATATGACGAGGCCGACTGGTTCGCCCTTGATGTCCCAGCATACCATGGAGCACACTTAATCCTGGACTGGCACGAGGGAATCGACAACAACTTCAACGACACCATCGAGATAGAGGGAGAGTTGGCGCTTTACCTATACATGGTGACAAGCTCAGGAGGTACGAGCACCGTATACAGCGCTCCGTACAACACATTCGAGACATCTCCGGCTGCTGCGGCCACCAACGAGTCCTACTCTTGGACAAACGATCTGGACACAGACAGCACCCTGTACATCAGGATTCTTCTTGAGAGCATGACAGAGGACTACGAGAGCAACTACACTGTCTCTTACTCAATCTACAACGCATCAGAGGAACCGGCGGAGCTGGCATGCCAGAACGACGCTTTCATGTCCCAACCGGGCGACTGCGCTGACGGCGGAGATGACACATACGGGGCAGACGCCCTGAACATCTCCTCTGCCAACCAGTCATTCACGGGCTACGGGCACGATGAGTTCGACGAATATGACCACTACAGGTTCTGGATGCCCAACAACTATCTTGTGACGATATGCGTCGAGTTCCCCGAGCACAACGACGTCGATGTCGTTCTGCACTACAAGAACCCGTTGTACACATGGATGTACACCGTGGACTCGGAATACTACGCCAACCCTGCTTGCGTGTACTCAATGTTCGACGACGCCGACCAATTCCTATGGCTTGAGGTAAGGACAGACACAGGAAGCGGACACTACACAGTCACCATGGAGTTCATGACGCCAGGCATGGAGCCCGGCGCGAACCAGGACGACTGCGGCTTGGCAGGATCGGTAGCCGGTGGAGACGCACCAGACGCCATATACCCGGGCAACTGGGACGGCCACGCTTTCCTGAATGACAGCACCCAGGGAGACTTCAACCCATACGACGCCAACGGAGACGTAAGGTCGCACTGGGATGGTGGAATCTGCACAGGATGGCTGGACAAGACTTGGGACAGCTACGACCACTACTCCATAGCAGTCCCGCAGGGCCACTACATGCAGGTCGACTTCGACCTGGACATGGAAGACAGCGGGATCCTCGAGACGACCTATGCTGGAGTCTGGATATACATGTGCCAGATCCAGCACCTACCATGTGGGTTCGGTAACCTCGCCTACTTCGTGGACGACCTAGCTGGAACCAACATCGACGAAGGGTCCCTAAACACTGGTTTGTTCCCTGTCGGGGTCCCCCACAACGCCTCAGGAACGGTTGGCGGTGTAGCCGATACGCCCGGATGGGCATACATGAGGGTCTACCAATCCTCATTCTCGGGGGTCGACAACCTGACCTACGAGCTGAACATAACCTTCCACCCGCTAAGCGAGCTCGAAGGCGGAAACCAGAACGACGCCAACTGCGGATGTGACGCAGGTACCGGAGCCGGATCAGCAGTAATTGTGAACGACCACATGAACCAGACTCAAGCCGACAGACTCGCAAACGACAGCGTGCTAGGATGGCATGGGTGGGCCCACGGGGACTTGGACACTACCGACGTCTACCTATTCACCGTGCCAGCAAACCATGGGGTCGACCTGACCTGGGAGTGCAACGAGTGGACTAACGGAAACGAGAGTTGCGACGCGTACCACTTCATGTACCAATGGCAGCCCGACGGCACGAACTCGTGGATAGGATCCCCGATGTACGCTTCAAGCTTCAACTACAACACCAGCACGATCGCTTCGCCACAAGACCAACTGTGGGGCATAGGCATCTACAACTGGTTCGGAGTTGATGACGATGGTGACGCCTATGCGGTGAATGTCACCTTCTACACACTGGACGCGGACGGCGACGGATGGCTGGACCAACTCGAGCTGGACTGCGGAGCAGACCCATACGATGCGAACAGCACGCCGACCGACACTGACGGCGACGGAATCTGCGATTTCCTCGACCCTGACATCGATGGAGATGGTACGGACAACGAATTCGACGAGATGCCTCTCGACGAGAACGGGTCCGCGGACATGGATGGAGACAACATTCCAGACGCATCCGACTCAGACATAGACGGAGATGGCTGGTCTAACGCTGCAGAGCAGATCTGCTTCGGCTTGCCGACAACCGCCGACATGGATGCAAACACCAAGCCTTCGGATTATGATGGTGACCTGCTATGTGACATCAACAGAGGACTAACATGGACCGCTGACACAGACAACGATGGTGAAGACGACCTTGCGGAACCAGACTGGATACTCATGGACACCCAGACTGATGTTGAAGACTCTCTAGCATACCTCTACGTGGACTTCGACGGAGACGGAGACGGAGTGGATGACGAGACGGACCAGTTCGACTTCGACGAGTGCGCCTCTGATGACACAGACAGGGATGGCTTGCCAGACTCGATCGACACCACGCTACTGAGCGATCCAAGCGACGCGAACAGCACGCTGCTCTGCGTACCCGAAACGCCTACTGGTCTCGTGGAAGACACAGACGACGACGGCGATACGTACAACGATACATACGAAATCGATTGCGGCAGCGACCCCCTAGCAGCTAACGAGATGCCCATTGACAGTACACTGGACATGACCCTCGGAGGCTACTCGAACGGAAAGTGCGACGCTCTGGACCCAGACGACGACAACGACGGCGTCAACGACACCGAGGACCTATGGCCACTCGATCACACTGAGTGGGCAGACGCCGACGCAGACGGACAAGGCGACAACAGGGACATGGACGACGACAACGACGGATGGTGGGACTCCTGCGAATTGTCCGCATGGCAAGCCGCTCAGGATGCTGCTCAGGTGGAGGGAGTGAACTACTTCCCCAACGAGGCGAACGAGATCGCAAGCAATTGCCCCGGTCACACCGATGCGTTCCCACTCGACTCATCCGAGTGGGAGGACACCGATGGAGACTTAGTTGGGAACAACGCTGACTTGGACGACGACGGTCAGGGAACTGTCGCAGAGGCTCCAGGAAACTACGACTGGACCGATGCCGAGGAGATCGCCTGTGGCTCGGACCCACTGGACCACACCAGCGTTCCATTGGACAACGATAACGACTACATCTGCGACGCCATGGATGATGACGACGACAACGACGGCATCCTGGACAGTCTAGACGCGTTCCCGGAAAACAACGGGGAGTCGGCCGACAACGACGGTGACGGAACCGGCGACGAGTCCGACGACGACGACGACAACGACGGATGGTCCGACGAAGATGAGGCAGCCTGCCTGCCCAACACACTGGACCCGCACAAGGATGCCTCGATAGTGCCGACAGACAACGACGGCGATGGCGAGTGCGATCCCAATGACGGTGACGACGACAACGACGGCGTAATCGACGTGGACGATGCATTCCCGTTCAACCCCCTCGAGAGGGAAGACTCCGATGGGGATGGGGTCGGGGACAACTCCGACATGGATGACGACGGAGACGGGTGGCTCGACGCTACCGAGGTCGCTTGCGCTAACGCGGGTGGCACCGGAGACAAGGATGTGGCCTCTGAGACCCCAGAAGATCTGGACGGAGACGGTCTCTGCGACGCAATAGACACCGATGACGATGGCGATGGATACCCGGACCCAGCATGCGAGGAAAGCGCATCCAAGTCCGAGTATGTTGCATGCGCCGTGGGTGACGAAGACCGGTTCCCAAGGGACAGCGCCGAGTGGTACGACTCCAACGAGGACAACCTAGGAGACAACGCCAACCCAATTACTCTCGTAGACAAGATCACCTACGACCCACTGCCCTACCTGGGCATAGTGGCTGCAATCGGAGCTCTCGGATACGGGCTCCTACAGATGAACAAGGGAGCCAGCAGATCCGATGAGGATGAGGCTGCAGACTACACCGAGGAGTTCGAGGACTTCGACTTCGAGGACGACGACGAACCGGTTGATGACGAGGACGAGCAAGAGGAGGACTGATAGAATGGAAAACGTGACACAGAAAGGAAGAAGCCTGCTAATGGTAATGGTAATGATAGCGTCAGCTATCTTGCCCATGACTCCAGAGGCAGCCGAACTAAGAGATGATGCCCAAAAGATGCACGCGTCGATCGACCTGGTCGTAATGGACGGTGTCGGAACAGCGACATTCGACGAGGGTGACTCAGGTTGGTACGAGGTGTCAATCGACGAGGCGCCGGACGGGGTGCTAGTAATCACCCCCTCATCCGACAACTCGGCAGTTTCCGTCGACCCCTCATACCTAAAATTCACGAAGGTGAACTGGGACACGTCGCAGTGGGTCTACGTAGACATAGAAACTGATGACGACGGTGTTAACACCACTGCCACCATCAGCCACTCGATCAGCGGCACCGACACAGTGTTCGCCAACGTAGCAATCTCAGATGTCTCGATCACCGGAATAGACTACGACACAGACTTCGACGGAGACGGTTCCCATGACGGGATCGACACAGACGACGATGACGATGGCGTGCTCGACGCGGATGAGTCCGCAGGCTGTGAGTTCGACACCGATTGCGATGACGACGGCACAGGAGACGCCACAGACGCATTCCCGACCGACGATACTGAGGACACGGACACGGATGGAGACGGAACAGGCGACAACGCCGATGCCTTCGACAACGATGCGTCCGAGGACACCGACACAGACGGCGACGGCATAGGCGACAACTCAGACGCCTTCCCAAGCGATGAGAACGAGTCCGTAGACACGGATGGCGACGGCACGGGCGACAACTCTGATTGGAACTCCACGGATGCCAACGATTCCGCCGACACAGACGGAGACGGTATCGGCGACAACGCCGACGCATTCCCGAATGACGCCTCAGAGGACACCGACACGGATGGCGACGGGGTAGGAAACAACTCAGACGCATTCCCCGAGGACGCCTCAGAGGACACCGACACAGACGGAGACGGTATAGGCGACAACGCCGACACCGATGACGACGGGGACAACGTGGATGACACAGCTGAGGTATCAGGTTGCGACCTTCTGGCCGATTGTGATGGGGACGGCGCGAATGACAGCGTCGACGCATTCCCAACGGACGCCAACGCAAGCGTCGACACAGACGGAGATGGCGATGCAGACGAGATCCAGGTGACTGGCGCCGTGTTCGACCTAGACTTCGAGGACGGGACACTCCCCTCTCACGTGACCTGGGAGACATCCCAGTGCGACGGACTTGACGCAGCCTGCGTTGACGCCAACAACGGAGAGGACTGGTCGGTATCTGACTGGGACGCGATCGAGGGGACCTTCTCCCTTAGGTCTGGCAACCTTTCAACCAACTACCAGAACCTGAACATCTCTATCACCTTCACATCAGCTGAAGGGAAGATGAGCTTCGACTACGCGATAAGCTCGCTTTGCAGGACCACCACGACAACCTACTACGACGGCTTCAGGCTGTACGTAGACGGTGTGCTGGTCGAAAACCCAAGCGACGGCGGAACTGCTTGCTCGAACGGCGTATGGGGCGGGGTAGTTGACCTAGCCTACGACACCAGCCACGCTGCTTACTCGGCAACGCACTTCATGTGCGCAGATGGATCACAAGGCTTCCCCAACTCCTACACGAGTTGGGTGGGCGACAACTACAACGACTGCTCCGACGGCTCCGACGAGGACGCTACGTACACAGCCGGTTGGTACACCGCCGGCGCAGGAGAGGTCCCAGTGACCGGAACCCACGAACAGGACATTACCGCTGGGACCCACACTGTGATCTTCCAGTTCCACGGCGGGACCTCGAGCGCTGACGGCCTCTCGCTGGCCTGGATAGACAACATCGTCATCCCGGCCGCAGCCGGGACCCCAGGATCGGTCGGACCCACCACGACAACCGACGGGACCGACCTTGACACGGACGACGACAACGACGGCTACCCAGACGTCGACGAGACCACGAACTGCGAGACTACCTCGGACCCGCTGAACGCATCCAGCGTCCCTCTTTACGACAACGACGACGACGACCTCTGCGACGCGGTGGACGACGACGACGACAACGATGGTGTCCTAGACTCAGATGAGGCCGATGGATCATCTCTCGACCTGAACAATGACGGAACCGCAGATGGAATCAACTGCGCCAACACGACAGACTGTGACGGCGATGGCGTTCTGGACGGGACCGACACCCACCCTGCTGACCCCTCCGAGCAAACGGACATGGATGGAGACGGAATCGGGGACAACGGCGACAACGACCGTGACGGTGACGGCTACCTGAACACGGACGACGCCTTCCCCGACGACGATGACGAGTGGGCAGACAACGACGGCGACGGAACCGGCGACAACGCCGACACCGACGACGACACCTGTCCAGCCGCAGACGGTACTACCCTGACCGATGGATCGACTGCCACCTGTGGCACCTTCACAGGGTTCGGCTCTTGGGTCGACGCGGACAACGACGGAGTCCAAGACTACGACTACTACCCCGGTGACGGCGTCCTCGACGTCGATGACTGGGACCCGATCAGCCCGGCAGAGAGCGCCGACAACGACGGCGACGGATGGGGCGACAACGCAGACTACGATGACGACAACGACGGAATAGCCGACGAATCCGACAATGACATGGATGGCGATGGTTTCGAGAACGTCAACGAGACAACGAACTGCGTTAGCGGTCTAAGCGACCCGCAGGACTCAACCAGCACGCCTGCTGACATGGACAGTGACGGGATCTGCGACGACCTGGACCTCGACGAGGACGGCGACGGGACCAACAACACCGATCAGGGTGATGGAGCCGTAGACGCCTTCCCAGAGGATGCCTGTGCGGACACAGACACAGACGGAGATGGTCTCCCAGACACGCTAGTGACTGGCTGCACATCCACTCTGACCGAGGACGAAGACGACGACTTCGCCGCTGGATCCGCACCTGCGGACATCACCGAGTGCGACTCATCGACTGACACCGGCTACTCCTACGTACCCGGGACCTCGTACACATGCACGTTCACCATATCGGAGGGAGACTCCATGGTGTTCGCATTCCAGGTCTACTACTCGACCTTGTACGTGGCTTCGACACTGACTGGGCCAAGTAGCACTCTGTTCTCCCACAGCGCCTACAGCTCGGCCTCCCCAATCGAGGGGACCTACGGGCCATACACAGAGGCCGGAACCTACACGTTCTCCTCAGGAGCAGACCCAGGATTCTACACTGTGGACGTCGAGGCAACGATCACGCCCGGCGTGGCACCAGACTGGACAGACGCCGAGGAAGCTACCTGTGGCACAGACCCACTTGACTCCTCAGACGAGCCAGCAGACTTGGATGGTGACGGTCTCTGCGACGAGATTCAGGACACCGACAACGACGGCGACGGTTTCTCAAACGTCGACGAGATCACCAACTGTGGTGAGTCGAACGACGCAAACGATAGCACATCCGCGCCTACCGATTCGGATTCCGACGGGATCTGCGACGCGCTCGACGATGACAATGACGGCGACGGCTGGGATGACGCTGACGAGACGAACTGTGGCACAGACGCAACCGACTCAACAAGCACCCCAACCGACACAGACGCCGACGGGATCTGCAACGCGCTCGACGACGACGTGGACGGCGACGGCTGGGATGACGCTGACGAGACGGACTGTGGCACAGACGCTTCTGACGACACTAGCACGCCGATCGACACAGACGGAGATGGAATATGCGACTCCGTCGACACCGATGACGACGGAGACGGATACTCAGACGCTGACGAGACCACCAATTGCAACGTCGGCAGCTACGCCTCGACAAGCAATTCAACAAACGGGTCTCTGATACCTGCGGACATGGATTCCGACGGAACATGCGACGCACTGGACAACGACATAGACGGTGACAGCATACCAAACCCATGGGACCAGTGCGAGGCTGATGCAAGCGGGTACATCGACACCGACAACGACGGCCTCTGCGACGGCGACTCCGATCCCGATGACGATGGCGACCTTGTCAACGATACAGATGACGCGTTCCCACTTGACCCATCCGAGACTACAGATACCGATGGCGATGGCGTGGGGGACAACTCAGACGCCGATGACGACGGAGACGGAACCGACGACCAAGGAGACGAGTGCCCATTAGACAATACCGGAATACTCGACAACGACGGCGACGGTACCTGCGACGTGTCTGACTCAGACGACGACAACGACGGCGTAGAGGACACCGACGAGGAAGCAGGCTGCGAGTTCGACTCGGACTGCGATGGCGATGGAGTCGGCGACGATACCGACGCGTTCGACACCGACGCCAACGCCTCAGCAGACACTGATGGGGACGGACTTCCGGACTCTGTAGTGGGCTGGGACTCAACGGTCACAACCACTTACACGCTATCAACGTACAGCGCAGGATCGATGATCGTGCACGCTCACGAACAGTCAGGGGGATCCGAGCTATGCACCCTGGACACAGAGGGAGGCAGCGACAGCTGCTCCTTCACCTCTAGCGTGGGAATAGACCTGATTGCATCTGCGGTCTCGTACAGCACCTACACTGGTGGCGGGACAGTGATCCTGTCTGACGGGACAAATGAGCTGCTCAACGTGACGGCCGCATACAGCTGGTACTACGACGCCTACTTCGGGGACTACGAATTCGGAGTCTTCGACGACGTTTCCACAACCGGCGGACTTCTGATGGACTCAGATGACGATGACGATGGCTACAGCGATGCAGACGAGGACACGAACTGCGTGGGCGGACTAGGGGACTCTACCGACTCCCTATCGACACCCGATGACAACGACGGCGACGGACTCTGCGACTACCTAGACGATGACGACGACGACGACGGCTACAGCGACTCACACGAAGCTGCTTGCGGAACGGACTCAATGACAGCGGGCGACGTCTCAGACTTCGACGGCGACGGCACATGCGACAGCGTGGACACCGACGACGACGATGACGGAGTAGACGACTCTGACGACTGGGCGCCTTACGACGCCTCTGAGTCATATGACACAGACAACGACGGTGTCGGTGACAACGAGGACGATGACGCCGACGGCGACGGCACGGCCGACGAGGACGACGTCAACCCGACGGACAGGTGCTCCAATCTGGACACCGACGGCGACGGTCTGACCGACGACTACGACGACTGCTCAAGCCTGGGCTTCTACACCACGATCAACGCCGACGAGGGCGACAACGCCGGAGCTGGATTGACCGCCGGAAGCCTAGTCGGAATAACCGACGACAGCACACTGTTCGGCGGCGCCTTCGAGGGCGACCAATGGTTCGCGACATCCGACACTGATGGTGTCTTCAGGATGTACCTAGACCACGGAACCGGAGTATCGGCCGTGAGCGCTATGCTAGCGATCGCCAGCACAGACTGGGAAGAGGGCGACTACTACGCCTCCTACTGGGTCGGAGACGACGGCGTCACAACAACGCTAGGCGACTCCCGCGAAAGCTGGGGAGACATCGACAACTGCGGTTGCGAGGGATTCTGGGGCCAGTGGATAGCTGAGGTCCCATCTGAGGACGGATACCTCATGCTTGAGGCGAGCACCGACTCCGGTCCAGAGACGTTCGGAATAGACAACATAGGGTACCACGACAACAACTGGGACGTCATCTCGATGGTGACCTTCGAGGACTCCGTGGAGGAGATGGGAGAGTACATGATGCCATCAACACCGGACCTGCTTCAAGGAACCTACAACGTGACCATAGACGACTCCTTCGGAGACGGCGGACACGGAATCACGGTCAGCCTAGGCAGCGACACGCTCTGCAGCATAGGCCAGTACGCATACAGCTCAACAGCCAGCTGCGAGTTTGACCTCACAGCATACTCAGACGAAGAGATATCGATAGCGGTGGACACTGACAGCTGGGCATACGAGGGGCAACTGACTGTGACCTTCGACGATGGAAGCACAGCAGTGGAGACCTGGTCGGCGGACACCACGTTCACCTACTCCACGAGTGGTGACGTGCTACTGCCGATAGAGGGGACATACACTATCGAGATATCAGACGTTTACGCAGACGGCGGCCAAGAGGCAATGGCATGGTTCGACGGATCCGAGGTCTGCTCGCTGACGACCGACCCCGGAGGAATAGCCAGCGACAGCTGCACCTTCACGGCAACCGGCTACGCTGACTCCGTACTAGACGTCGACTTCACGTCGACCGACACCTGGGGCACAGAGGGGACGATGGTAATCACCCTCCCCAACGGAACAGCTCTATCATACGGAAACTCCGCAGACTTCGCCACGGACTCTTACTCATTCGCCCACCAGGGCACCGAGGTACAGCCCGTAGCCGGAGAGGTGATGCTGAGCAACGGATGGGGGGCAACCGTGAGCCTAGATGTGTCCGGATACCACGCGGGCACAGTCGACGACGACGATGACGACGACGGCTACGTGGATGACGATGACGCGTTCCCAACGGACGCTGAGGAGCACGACGACCTGGATAACGACGGCGTCGGGTCCAACGCAGATTCCGACGACGACGGCGACGGCGTCAACGACTGGAACGATGACTTCCCGAGGCACGGATACGCCGACACTGACACAGACGGCGACGGCATGCCAGACGACATCGGATGGGATAACGGAGCGATCCACGAGGACTGGTCGATTGGGAACTTCACCGGACTGGATTGGACTGCTGACGATCACGCTAACAACACTGGCTGGGTCAGAACAGGCGATGCAAACTGGAGAGTCTCACCTTCATGGGGACAGGCTCTCGGGGACTTCATCACAGACGGAGAGTCTCAGACCCTGTCGATCACAATGGTGACGGAGGCAGGACACTTCGCCTACGACTACTATGTCACAACTGAGGAGAGGTACGATACATTCGCTTTCAGCATCAATGGCATGGAATACATGTCCGCGAGCGGCGAGGACTACCACTGGGAGTTCGTTTGCACTGTAGCTGGGTACTCCAGCGAGGACTGGGAGTCAGGATCGCTAAACGACGGATCCATACCAGGCAACTGGGTGAACGACGGGTACGATGACTGTGGCGATGGTTCTGACGAGGGCGTATCAAACTGGTACTCCCCTCACACTGGGACCTTCGAGGCACACATACCTGCAGGGGAGCACACGTTCTCCTGGACCTTCACCAAGGATGCAGATACTGCTGGTGGCGGGGACATGGTGGCAATCGATAACATCGTCTTCCCGTACATGATTCAGGGCGAGGGCGAGTGCGAGGACAGCACCGACCACTGCAACACCGAGGACATGGATGACGACGCTGATGGAATCGAAGACGTAGATGACGACTGCCCGACTGACGCCGGTGAGAACACGGACTCTGACGGAGACGGATTCTGCGACAACGCGGACCTCGACGACGACAACGACGGCGTGTACGACTACAACGACGACATGCCTCTGGACCCAGACGAGACAACTGACTCAGACGGCGACGGAATCGGCGACAATGCAGACAGTGACGACGACAACGACGGCTGTGACGACGATCAGGATGACCTCCCGAACGACGCATCCGACTGCGTTGACACGGATGGCGACGGAATCGGTGACACGGCTGACCCAGACGACGATGGTGACAACGTGATGGACGACGAGGACCCGTTCCCGATGGACGGAGAGGCATGGTTGGACAACGACGGCGACGGAGACCCGGACTACACGGGCGACCCTCCGTTCGACGGATCATTCGAGGGCGGAGCGCTTCCGTTCGGCTTCATCACGTACGGTGACGCCGAGTGGTTCGTCTGCGACTCAGTGAGCTGTGGCAACCCGCAAGGCGGACCGATCAACGGCTCATTCATGGCCGAGGGAGGGGACATACCCGACCAGTCAGGAGGAGCTACGACCACGCTAGAGTGGACCGGCGAGACGCTCGCAGGCGATGTCACATTCGCTTACGAGACATCCTCGGAGACAAACTGGGACTTCCTCAGGTTCTACGTGGATGGCAGCCTGGTGAACAGCTGGTCAGGACAGACCTTCGGCACATTCAGCCACACGGTCAGCTCAGGTCAGCACACCTTCCTGTGGCAGTACTACAAGGACTCGATAATCAGCTCCTTCGACGACATCGCCTGGGTAGACGACATCCAACTGCCAGTATCGCAAGTGGTCAACCAGAGCGATCTGGACGACGACAACGATGGCGTGATGGACGAGTACGACCTCGACCCGCTAGACCCCTGCGTCAGCGCTGACACCGATGGAGACGGAGCCCCCGACTGGGTGCTTTCCGGAACCTTCGACATGAGCGGCAGCGGCGACCCCGACTTCATCGTGGACTGCGACTCCACGAATTGGTACGAGGACTGGGACGACGACGGCGACGGATGGAGCGATGATGACGAGATGCTCTGCGGCACCAACCACCTGGACTATGGCGAGATCCCTGTAGACTTCGATGGTGACATGTTGTGCGACGACCTAGACAACGACCTCGACGACGACGGAGCGATCAACCCCGTTAACAACTGCGAATACTACCTCGCTTGGGGTGACAACGCCAGCTTCATCGACTGCATAGCAGACGGATTCCACGCCGTTGACGCCAACGGCGATGGCGACATCACCTACCACGAGGCAATGCACGCATGGGCATTCCAGTGGCAGGAGGCTCCGATCGACGATGACGACGACTGGTTCGAGCACTCCTTCTTC
Source organism: uncultured Candidatus Poseidoniales archaeon (assembly GCA_902573115.1). Classification (GTDB taxonomy): domain Archaea; phylum Thermoplasmatota; class Poseidoniia; order Poseidoniales; family Thalassarchaeaceae; genus UBA36. The sequence goes on along the minus strand of CACGIM010000001.1, from coordinate 49,098 downwards.
TGTGGTGACGGATCCGAGATCCCATTCGAGTGGGTCAACGACAACATCTCGGACTGCGCCGACGGGGCAGACGAGCAGCAGTATGACGCTGACGGCAACCCGATCAACTGGTTCGACTGCAGCGACGGCACCACAATCTGGGTCTACCAGGTCAACGACGGAATGGATGACTGCCCTGACGGCGAGGATGAGTCGTGGTTCTACGAAGACGAATACGGTGAAGAGGACACTGATGGCACCGATGACGGAGTAGGCACGATGAGCCACGAGGGAGAGAACGACTCTTCCGGCACAGACATGGGCACAGACATCCCGATCGAGCTTTATGTCGATGACATGGGCTGGACTCAGGTCTCTGAAGCTCAAGAGCCAGATTGGGAAGAGGCAATGAACTGGACAGTCGAACAAGAGCTAGACCACATGCTATCAAACGTTGGCTACACCCTGAACATGTCAGGCAATTGGTCCTTCGAAGCATGGTTCTCCGACTTGGTGGTTAACTGGACATACAGCTACTACATCGATGCCGAAGCAATAACTATGGATGGTGATGACTACTCCTCTTACTGGGATGAGTTCAACGCTACAGAATCCACCTTCAGCACAGGGTTCGAGGTAGAAGTGACAGACGACACCTGCGCAGTCGGCATCTGGATAAACGTGAACGGATATGACGCGGCTACATGGAATGGATCGGCCTACGGATGGGCGGACTACATACTCCTAGGCCCCGCATCAAACGCGGATGACGACATGGATGGCGTACCAGACTGCATAGCAATGTCATTCGGTCCCGACGACGGAGACGGGGATGGCGACGGCGACGGCGACGGAACCGACGAGGAGGAGCCAGAGGTCTGGCCGGCCCCCGAGGACTTCATGGCCTTCGAGGAGCAGTTCTGGACTTTCTGGTCCGCATGGGACGCTGACAACAGCTCGTCATTCTCCTTCGAGGAGTACTGGCAGGCCGTGACCGACACCACAGATGGCTTCGCATTCGAGAGCCCAGGATGGTCACCGGACACCACAGCCTGGGACCAGTTCGCATACGACGAAGAGGAGACTACCGACACGGACATGGACGGATTGGGTGACAATGCCGACAACGACGATGACAACGACGGGGTCACTGACCTACTGGACTCCTTCCCGCTGGACCCAAGCGAGAGCTCGGACCTCGATGGAGACGGAGTCGGTGACAACTCCGACGACGACATAGACGGCGACGGCACACCGAACGACGAGGACGCCTTCGACAGCGACGCAGGCGCCTCCGCGGACAACGACGGCGACGGCGTGGATGACGTGGCGGATTCCGACGACGACAACGACGGTGTCCCTGACGTTCAAGACTGGGCGCCCCTCGACGCGAGCGAGCAGTACGACACGGATGGCGACGGAACAGGCGACAACGCCGACACCGACGATGACGGAGACGGCATCGAGGACTCCCTCGACGCGTTCCCGTTGGATGGCACCGAGTCCGCTGACTTCGACGGCGACGGGATCGGCGACAACGCCGACCCAGATGACGACGGTGACGACGTGCCCGATGGACTGGACGAGTTCCCGTACGATGCAGACGAGGCGAGGGACTACGACAACGACGGCATCGGTGACATCGCGGACCCAGACAGGGACGAGGACGGCGTCCTCAACTCAGATGACGCCTTCCCGCTCAACGAGCTGGAGTCCGTCGACACCGATGGTGACGGAATTGGCGACAACGCAGACAGCGACGACGACAATGACGGCGTAGCAGACGTAGACGACTGGGCACCTCTGGATCACCTTCAGTGGATGGACACCGATGGTGATGGCATGGGCGACGAACACGAGAACGGCGAGCCGAACGGCGACACAGACGACGATGGCGACGGGTTCTCCGACGCAGACGAGTACGACTGTGGTACAGACTCGAAGAATATCCTGTCCACGCCTTCCGACTACGACAACGACGGTCTTTGCGATGCGGTTGACTCCGACCCCACAGGCGACAGGAGCGCCGCTGAGGGAAGCCAGGAAGACCCATCGTTCACGCCAGGATTCGCGTCTGTTCTAGCAGCGATCTCGCTGCTTGGCGCTGCCGCAATCGGCCGACGCGAGGAAGACTGAGCACTAGCTCGGAAAACAACGTAACCCCGGGCCGGGGGCCTCCCGGCATCCGGCTCGGGGCCACAACCCAATGCTGATAAGTCCCCTAGGAGACATGGTACCATGCCAGGGACAACACGAGCGGAAATCAGGACCCTCAAGATCGGAAGGTACGTAGCGATTGAGGAAGACGCATTCAAGATTCTCAGCATGTCCAAGTCCAAGCCCGGAAAGCACGGATCGGCCAAGGCAAGGATCGAGCTAGAGGACATATTTACGGGACAAAAGCGATCCCATGTCGGTACGGTGACGGACACCATAAACATCCCATTGATTGAGAAGGGCTCGGCTATCATCACTCACATCCAAGGTAGCGAGGTGCATGCCATGGACAACAAGACCTACCAGACCCTAATACTCCCGGTGGACGAGAGCATGAACCTTGAATCCGGGGGGGAGATCCAGTGGATGGAAGCGATGGGCAGGTACAAGATCAGCAGAGACCACTAGCCCCAAGTTTCACTGCTATTGGTTTCTAGAACCACGTGAAGTATAAGCGTCGTTCTCGGGCGCTAGAACCGAGGAACATGTCAGACGTCGAGAAGTCAGCCTACAGGCAACCCGTAACCGCCTCGGGACTCGAGGCGATGGAAAAGGGAACACTGACCTGGCTAGACGAAGACATGTACAACAACCTGAACACAGGACTGCTGGAGCAGTACCTGGAGGAGAAGAACCTCTCCGAATCCTTCGAGATCAGCCACTGGGACACCAGGAAGGTCCTGATCGGTGTACTGATAGGGGCAGTCTTCAGCGGCGTCACCGCGTATATCGGACTAAAGATCGGACTCGCCGTCTCAGCGGCATGGTACGTCGCATACCTGCTTGGAATGGCATTACAATGGACCCCGTCGGAGGTGAACATAGCAACTAGCGCGACCACGGGCGCAACTCACGCATCGACAGGGTTCATCTTCACATTCCCTGCGATATTCCTCTTGGCCTACTCGGATGACTACAAAGTCGGTGACGGCCACCTGCTAAGCTCCGTTGACACACTTAACCTGGCATTCATAGGGATCATCGCTTCCATGTTCGCCGGATTCCTCGGGGTGATGTACTTCATCATTTTCAGAAGGGTCTGGCTAGTGGAGGACCCACTACCGATGCCCGGTTTCGAGGCCACCCTGAAGATGCTAGACATATCCTCGGACGTGAGCTCTGGCTCAGCCGAAGCTGCAAGGGACTCCCTGAAAACCGTCGGTATCTGGACAGTCCTCACCATGGGGATGATGTTCGTGATAGACTACCCAGTCAGGTGGTCTAAGAAGCTGGCCGGTGCACCGAGCAGCATAGCGGACTGGTTCGCAATGACCCTATCCGGCGAGAAGTGGGGGCTGGCTTCCGTTTACACCGAGAGGTGGATTCACCAGCCGAGCGAGCTCTCCGAAGGATACGCACCATACGGTGGCATCACTACTTACGACAAGGGCAACCCGATGTCATACACGTTCCTTGGTATCGAGATAAGCCCCACGCTGTTCGCAATCGGGTGGTTCATGAAGTTCAGAGCGGCACTACTAGTGAATCTCGGAGCAATACTGGCATGGTTTTGGCTCATCCCGCTAGCGGTAATTCAAGACGTCCCTGTCTACGACCCAGCCCAGGGGTCCTACGTCAACATAACTACGCTCGGACCCACTGTCCAGTGGCAAGCATTTGGCTCAATAGTCAGGACAGTGGCCATCGGGGCAATCCTCGGTGGCGGATTCCTCGGGCTAATCAAGATGGCCCCAACCTTCGTCGGGATCTTCGGAGACATAGCTACTGCATTCACAGGCGAGCAAGGCGATGAGTACGTGGAAGGTAAGGGGTGGTACGAGTGGCCGCTTTACCACATACCTATCTTCATGGGTTTGTCCTTCATCGCGATCACGCTTATTTTCGTCGTCGGAGGATACCCAGCCGTGCCATCGATAATATTCTCTATAGTGCTACTTTCGACAACATTCCTGCTAGGTGCCATAGCAGTAAGGGTGATGGGCGAGACCGGGATAGAGCCCGTATCGGGGACATCATTTATCGTACTACTGATGCTGTTGATGATATTCCTTAACCTTGACCTCGGACTATCCAAAGAGGAATCCGTACTCATGGCACTCGTTGGCACCACTGTCTTCGGATCTGCAATAAGCATGAGCGGAACGGTGGTTGGGGATTACAAGAACAGCCTCTACATCGGAAACAGGCCGTACCACATTTCGAAGGGCAACATCATGGGCGTGGTCCCTGGTGCCATCCTAGGTGCGGGTGTGGCCATATTCCTGTCGAAGCTCCTAGCGGACGGGACTATCGAGCTTCTGGCCCCTCAAGCTAACGCCTTCGCCTACTTCACGACCATTCTAGCCGAGGGCCAGGGCAACTGGAGCGCATTGCTACTAGGAATGGCCCTAGGGGCGTTCGCAGAGTGGGCAACCGGCATGGGGACCTCCTTTGGCCTGGGCATGTACCTTCCCACGCCTGCAACGTTCCCAATGCTCATCGGAGGCGCATACAGGTCATGGTGGGAGGAAAGAAGGCTCAAGCCGGTGGTAGAATCGGTAAGGAAAAAAGAAGGGGGGGCTGCAGCGGAGAAGAAGAGTGCCCAGATGCTACTCTTCACGTTCATGATAGCAGCAGGGGCCCTTACCGGAGAGGCATTCTACGGTGTTGAGGCCGCCATACTAGCCGTTCTGGACGGTACCGGAATCGCCGACAACTCATGGTGGCCAATCGCAAGGATCTCCGGATTCATACTGATCAATTTCACACTGGGTGCGACAGTTTACGCCCTGTTCAGAAGCGCAGGAATCCTCGGTCCCAGTGGAGGCGGTAAGAGCCCCCCATCCAATCCAATAACAAAGAATCCGTCACCAGCCCGGACAGGTGTAATGGATGCCGAGCTGGCGGACTGACCATGGTCGGAGCCCGGAGCCCACCTGCTGGTGCTTGGCTTCTATTGGCTGTCGCGGTGCTAGCGGTCTCTAGCGGCGGTATAGTGCTGCAAGAGATGAATAGGGTCCCACCAATCCTGAGGGCCTCCTGGAGGATGCAGGGGACAGCACTTGTTCTTCTACCTGGATTCGTGTACCAGTCGCTAAAATCTGGCTATGGAATCCCTGGGGGAAAGGAAACCATTGCGCTACTGTTCTCTAGCTTCTTCCTAGCCTCACATTTCGGAAGTTGGGTATGGTCTCTCGACAACACAAGCCTAGTCCATAGCTTGCTATTTGTAAACACTCACCCTCTGGTTCTAGTAGCCGTAATGCCCCTGTTAGGCAAAGCGGTCACGAGAGGTCATCTGGTGGGCGTTGCATTGGGCCTCACTGGTGCTTTTTTGGCCCTTATGGAGGTAGGTGACGGGGGAACCGCGTCCCTCCACGGCGACGCTGCTGCATTCATAGGTGCAGTCACCGTAGTCGGCTACCTTCTGGCAGGTCGTTATCTAAGATCTGAAAGGGGCATGCCGATATTCATCTATGCCTTCCCGGTCACCATGATGGCAGGAGTATGGCTAACCATCTACTCCATTGCTGCAGAGGGGACCTCCCCCTCCGGATTGACTCCGGAGTCATCCATCCTTGGTTGGATCGACTGGTCATGGCTTCCTTGGGTCGCATTCCTTTCCCTGGGGCCCGGCCTATGCGGGCACACTGGCATAAACACCGTACTTAGGTGGGTATCACCGATTGTCGTCTCAATCACAATGCTCATGGAACCGGTCTTAGGTACCCTAATCGGGTTTGCTTGGACAAGAGAGGTAGATATCGGGCCACTCACCATACTTGGTGGCTTCCTGATGATCGTCGGTGCCGTGGTGGTCACTCTCCAAGAGGGCGCGAAGACCGACGAAGAATCGCCTTCTTGAACCAAAGCCCTGTCCACGGGGCATGGGGCCAATACCTATTCTCCTAACAAATGACGATGGGGTAAGATCTCCTGGGCTCGTTAATCTAGCAAAGGCACTACATTCCAAGGGGCACCCCGTCGTAGTTTTGGCACCCCTGACCGAGCAATCAGCCTGTGGGATGAAACTCTCACTGAATAGCGATATGGCGTTCGAGGAGCATCACGATATCGCAGAAGAAATTAGGGAACATGAATCAGTCCCCCTTAGGATATTCTCACTCGACGGATCACCCTGTGACTGTGTAATCGTGGCAATCGATGGGGGATTGAGGTCACGAGCCCCTGAGATCAGTCCTTGGCTATGCATCTCAGGAATCAACAGGGGGCCCAACCTCTCCATCGATGTTCTGCACTCGGGGACAGTATCGGCCGCGCGAGAGGCTTCATTGTACGGAATGCCATCTTTCTCGGTAAGCCTAGCCACGTACGCTCACGAGAACTATTCCGACTCAATAAAAGCCACTCTCAAACTAGTGGATAGGTTCTCCCAAGTCGTACTTTCACCGCCCAAGAACCTTCTGAGGCCAAATGGAACTGGATTGCCACTCTCAGTAGAAAAATCAAACCGTACTCTCAGGTCTTGGCTAGTTGATGGTAATCTCTTCCTCAACATGAACATACCAGAGAAATGGAACGGCCTTTTCCAAACCGTTCCTCTAGGCGCTAGGTGGTACCACAATGCCACCGACATGCTCGACAAAGGCAACAGCGGAGTGGCCTTTGAGGTCGGAGCAGCAAAGATAGTCGAGGAGGACATCCCAATGACCGACTGCAATTCAATAAACTCCGGCTATGCTTCCATAACACCATTGGCCAGTTGGCCCGGGAATCACCCGCTGGGAATGCCAGACTCTCTTCTAGACGCCTCTTTGGAGCAGGAAACTGATGGTTTCCCATCATGGCTCACATCTGGTCCATGAGATAGTGCAACACAGATATGCAGGAGTGGCCCTGGAGCCAAGAATCACCAAGAGAGACCCTTTCCATGCCATCTAAGTGCTCCAAGTCACTAACTGATAGCGGCAAGTCATCAGAGAGTACAAAGCCCACACTTGAGGTTCTTGGTATGACGGTTTGGGGCTCACCCACTGCATCTAGGACAATGGGAAAGATGCCCGAGGATCGCCATTCGGATACCGTCTGGCCCAATCCTCCACCGGAGTGGCTAATGCCATCGGTTATTACTTCGTAATGCCCTATGGGGGGTACTGGCTTCTTGATTATCGATCTGATCTGACCTGCGATTGATCTTTCGTCAGGGCGAACCCCTGCTATTTCGGAGCCATCAAACCAAACTCTCCTAATCGGACCCTGGCCCCCGAGAAGATGCAATATGACGTGTGAATTTTCTCTTACGCCATGGGAAACAAATAATGCCGTGTTAACTGCTCTAGCAAGCACATCTATCCTTCCTCCGGAGCCAGTTAGGTCGTTCAAGCTAAAATCGCCCGAGCTCGGTGCCCTATGTCCTATGAGTGCGAACCATCTGTCCAGGAGATCACCCTAGGCCCAATTCATCATCCATCCCCATCATTGATTGCATCTGCCGACGCATCTTCCTATCGCCTCTAAAACCCCTCATCATCTTCTTGCTTCTGTTCCATTGGCTAAGGAGCTCCTTGACTACTTTCTCCTCACAGCCTGAACCCCTGGCGATCCTTCTGATTCTGCTTGATTTCAGTAGAAGGGGGTCGTCCTTCTCTTCTTGAGTCATGGAGTCCATAACAATACGATATTTGTCGAGATTCGACTGCATCTGCCTCTTCTGTGCGACGCTCATATTCCCCATGCCGCCAAACATTGTGTCTGGCAAGTGAGATAGGACCTTGTCCAGGGTCCCGATCTTGCTCATCATTTCCATCTGAGCGTACATGTCGGTTAGTGTGAATCTTCCAGACATAAGCCTCTGTGTTAACCTCATGGCCTCTTGCTCATCCATGTCCTCGGGAGCAAGGTCGATCAGTCCCTTGATGTCCCCCATTCCAAGAAGTCTAGAAATGAATCGGTCCGACTCAAACTTCTCGAGGTCACCGATCCTTTCCCCCTCACCTACGAAAACAATAGGTGCTCCGGTGGTTGCAACCGCGCTTAGCGCACCACCTCCTCTTGCGGTACCGTCTAGCTTGGTTACAATGGTGCCAGTAACGCCAACCAGATCGTGGAATGTGTCGGCCATTGGTCCAGCGGCCTGACCAACTTGGGCATCAATTACAAGGAACCTCTCTGTTGCATTCGCAACCTCGGCTATTTCCAGAAGTTCTTCCTTCAAATCCCCGTCTAGACTATCCCTCCCAGCAGTATCTATGATTACAATATCAGCCTTACCGACTTGCTTGAGGCCGTTCCTGACAATCCTAGACGCATCTTCCGATTCCGGCTCGCCGTAGACCTCTACTCCTGTTCCCTCCAGCATCTGGCTTAGCTGCTGGAATGCACCAGGCCTGTGAACGTCCGCTTCGATCACAGCAACTTTCGCACTATGGCTCCTTCTCCACCATTCTGCAAGCTTTGCTGTTGTTGTCGTTTTTCCTTGTCCGTACAATCCGACCATCAATACCGTTTGGTTGTGGGGCCTGATTACCTTAGGCTGCCCTAGAATCCTAACCAATTCAGAATACACCAGGTTCATGGCGTGGGTCTCGAGCCTAACACCAGGACGAGGATCCTCCTCGACCATTCTTCTTTCGATCCTCTCCGTTAGCTCCTTGGCTTGCCTTACGTTGAAATCTGCTTCAAGGAGTGCCCTTCTCAAGGACCTACTCAGCTCCTTCACAGTCTCCTCGTCTACTTTCCTTTTCCCCTTGAGAAGCCCGATAGAACCCAGAACTCTCCGCTTCAAGCCCTCGAGTGCCACGATTGTCCGTGATATCCGTGTGGTTTGAACGTTATCTGGGAATTAACCGACAACAATTTCTGGAGCGCTGTACTGAAAGGGGGGTCTACATCGCATAGTCATGGCCGAGGCGCCCATAGAGATGTGGGAGATGCAACTGGCATTCGCAATAGGACTTCTCGGGATATACGCAGGTTGGAGGGGAACGATAGCTAAGATGACTGGTTTTTACGACTTGTCTGGAGCAGTTAGGACACTCTTGTTCGGCCTAGTAGCCGGAGTCATCGCTGCATCAGTGATCGACCTCATGGTTCTGAGGAGTATAAGAGAGGGGACAGCCAATATTCTCTCTGTAAGTTTAATTGCCATCATTATAGCTATGGCCGAATCCGCATTTGCGTTATTCATACTTGGTCGACCAAATACGGTAGGCCTGAGGGCAAGCCCGCCTTATGGTTGGACATTAGGGCTAGGCTTTGGTGCAATGAGGTCAGCACACCTCAACGTTCGCCTTTTCGACCCCGAGGTATGGCAAGGAACAACTGGTTTCGGGATCGCCAACGTGATTTTCGGTTGCCTACTAACTATCACGATCTGCGTCGGTCACGCATCGGCATCAGCTTGGCAGGGGTACAGGATATTGGAAAATGATAGGTTGAGGGCATACCTCAAGAGTGCATTATCAAGAGCAATACTAGTCATAGTAACTGTTTTGTCCGTTTTCGAGCCGTTGACATTGCTTCTGATAGCTCCGATTGTCCTGATTTCATGGTTTCCAGCACAGGAATTATGGCTTCCATCGGGGATGACACCGGCGGCAAAACAAGCCTATAGGCGCACCCTTCGCCAGTCGGACGTACACCAATCAAGAGCAGAAAGCAGAATTAAGGGAAAGCTAGTAGAATCAGACGAATAGGGTATTTTCTGACGTTTTTTCCAATCTTAACCTCATGGCGCAGGATTATATCCAATCTACCTATACAGTATTTTGAATGCGAGTGATTATCGCAGGGGCCGGTGAGGTCGGCCGAGGTGTCGCAGCGGCATTAAGGGGAGAAAAGAGGGGCGTTGCCCTTATCGATCCGAATCCAAGTGCGATAAGTGATTCCCAATCACTCGACTGTCTTCTAATAACGGGGAATGCATTATCCAGGGATTCATTAATCAGAGCGGGAATAAGCGATGCAGAAATCATAATCTTCGCTACTAATGATGACCACGTCAATCTGCTGGGCTGCGCTTTTTCAAAGAGGGTATTCAGCGAGCAAGTGGGCGATAGGACGGCTTCCGGACTCATCACAATTGCAAACATCAGGGATCAAAGCATAACGGATCCCACCAGGGGTGCTGGCCCCCTGGAGAACTGGTCCCGCTCTAATTTTATCGTCAGTCCTTCAAAAGAGGTCGTAAACCAACTCGTGTCCGGGCTTGTTTCCCCGACATTGGAAGACATCATCCCCCTTGGAGACAATGCATGGATAGTAGTATCGCAGGTAGAGGAAACATCACCACTGGTGGGCATGACAACAGGGGAGGCGACTAGAAAATCGGAGGAGTTAGCAGGATATCCGAGAATTATCGCCTCCAGACCCAAGGGGGAGGAAGGCTCGATTACTAATGGCAAAGAAATCATACAAAATGGGGACATGTTAGTTTTCGTGACCAGCTCGACTAGATTCTTCGGTGAAATCGCTAGACTGGTCGGGGATGTCGACTCGGAGATGCCAGAACGCCCCTCTGTGGCAATATTTGGCGCGACAAATTTCGGAAGCAGTCTAGCCGACTACTACCTTGAGAGGGGCTCCAACGTCACTATAATCGAACCAGACCTAGATGCAGCAAATTCGATAGTAGGATCCGCGATAGGGGTTAACAAGAGGTTGGATGTAATCCACGGTGACCCACAAGACGAAGACTTGCTAAGGGAGCTCGCAATTGAAGACCAAGATATCGCAATTGCAACTCTTTCTGATGATAACCTGAACATCTCAATCTCGATGAGGGCTTTCGACAAAGGGGTCTCCCGGACAGGGCTGATTCTCAAGGACAGGGCACTAGTGGAGGCGATTCAGAGGATTGGGCTAAGGCCTGTGAGCAAGAGGAGGGTGGCCGTAAAGTCGATCCTGAAAGCCATTCACATGCATGTGCCCGGGAGCTATGAGCCGATCCCTAGGATTCCTTCGCTAGTCTCAATCTCCGCTGAAATAAACTCTGGAAGCAGGCTCTTAGGAAATGATTTGCCAAAGGTTGAGGAATCAATTGGTGCTAATTTAGTGATGTTAGAGAGGATCGGGCAAGATGGCGAGTTGTCTTCGATACCGTTGGGCGAAGTTGGAGGTTTGATAGAGGGCGACAGAATATACCTCATCCTGGAGATCGACGACATAGGCAAAGTTGAGAAATCGCTAGGGAGCTAACATGCGATGGGAAGTGGTAGGGCTAGTCCTTGGTTGGACTATCGGCCTCGTAGCAATCCCCCTCGCTATTGTGACGCTATACAGTGCTTATGCAGAGGGCGTAGAAGCCTCAGCGAGGACCTTTTTACCTCCGCTTATCCTATCACTAGTTGTTGGTTACCTAATGGTCACAAATTTTGGCAGCTCGGATGCTTCGAGTAGAGTTCGGGACAGGGAAGCATTTGCCTCAGTCGCATTGGGGTGGATCCCAGTAGTGATTGTCGGCTCACTTCCATTCTGGCTAGGAGGTATGTTTCACGGGCCTTTTGATGGCTTCTGGTTCCCCGATTCGGATAGCACTCTTTCGGACATCATGTACGGCCTTCTACACTCTTGGTTCGAATCAATGTCCGGATTCACCACCACCGGGGCTTCACTAATCGACCCAGCAACCAGCCCTGTTTGCCAGAACCTAGGTCCGGACCATGACTGTGTAGGAAGTCAGAGAAAGAGCCTGATATTGTGGAGATCGCTATCTCAGTGGATAGGTGGTATGGGAGTGATTATGCTGGGTCTTTTGATTTTCTCGAGAGCATTAGGAGGGGGCATGGCTCTAGCGAGGGCAGAGCTAACCGGCCCAAGCGTTTCAAATCTCGGAATGACTCTTGAGAGCACTGCTAGGAAGCTATGGGGGATTTATGTAGGATTAACAATAATCCAGGCTGTCCTTCTATTCCAATTCACTAAAATGGGCCTATTTGATTCGGTGAATTATGCTCTCACCACAATGCCATCTGGGGGCTTCGGAACATCCGATGGGGGGATAATGGAATTTGACGATTACCTGATTGAGAGTATAATCATGATTTTCATGCTTCTTACTTGCATAAACTTCAGCTTACTGTATTTTGCGTTCTCTGGCAGATCAAATGAAATTTGGAAGGATGAAGAGCTCAGAACTTACTTGCTAATTGTCCTAATTGCGTGGGTGGCGATGGCCGTAAATATCTACAGATCGGAGAGTCTTGGCTATGGGATAATCGAATCTATCAGGCACTCCATCTTCCAGGCTATTTCAATTACGAGCACAGGATACTCTAGCGCTAACTTCGCGAACTGGCCTGTTTTCAGCCAGTTCGTGCTACTTCTATTGATGATAATCGGTGCTAGCGCCGGATCCACGGGTGGGGGACTAAAGGTACTAAGAATCAGGATAGCATTTGAACTGGCAAAGAGGGAAGTCATGAAGATAATTCAGCCTAGGAAGGTCGTGGCGATCAGATTCAACCAATCAGTGGTCGATGAGGAAAGGGTCTGGATTATACTTGGCATGGTTAGCTCTTGGATGGTTCTAGTTACAGCGTCAATGCTTACAATATCCTTCTTGGAGCCTGACCTCACGATGACCGACGTCCTCTCAGTATCTATCTCACTCCTTGGCAATACTGGCCCTGCTTTGGGGGATTTCGGGCCCGCAGGTGCTTCCGCAGCATGGGCAAGCTTGAGCACCCCCTCACTAATGGCCTCAACCATTCTAATGTGGCTGGGTCGTCTAGAATTGCTCACCGTGCTAGTGCTACTCCACCCCAGGACATGGGAGTCGGACTAGCTGAAGCTGTCAAGCCTGGATTGTTCCTCATCTTCGGATTTATCAATCTCAACTTTCACAATTTCTTGAATCTCATCCAAGCTATCTGAATTGTAGGACTGTATGATTGACTTTGCCCGCCTACTAGATTTTGCGATGCCATGCAAAGCCAAGTGGCCATCCACTCCAAGGCCGAGCTTCTTAGCCACGGCAAAGTCCTCCGGGTCCCCGCCAAGATCCGAGTCATGGATTGCGAGAAGATTGGGCCATATGTCCTCTCGGACAGATGATTTACTCGATCCTAGAGTCTCTGATAAACGGCTAATTAGGTCATTAGTCCTCCATGATTCCCCACCTCTCCTAAGGAAGTCGGGGAAGCTCACAAACACTTCATTGGACTTGGAAAAATTACTCTTCGAAACCGCAGCTTGTGCAGGTATTGAGGATCCCCAGTACCAAGATCTAAATGCTCGATTTGTAAATTTAGCAGCCAAATAGCCGTCTGCTTTGCACATTGCGCTTGATATGGAAGATAAACTGGATGAATCCAATAAGGATTGGTTATTCCAAGCGAACCACGCCAGCATCTCATCCGGATCCTTGTCCGAATTAACAAGTATTTTCGATGCCTTCTGTCCGGAGTTTTCTGTATATATTCTCTTCATTGCATTGAATACGTTGACCTGTGAATCCCTCTCCACTGTGCCAGAAATCTCCTCAACTATTGTTAAATCAATATGCCCGTCACTTGCAGAAGACATCGACTGTAGGTCCTTGATCAGGGCCCTGATGTCTCCGGGGTTATCCGAGATCAGTGCCTCTAGAGAGCCAGGATCTATCCCTATTCCCTCCGAGTCCAGAACTCGATGGGCGACCCTCCTCAAGTCAACACTCTTCACCCTATCAAAAATCACATTTTCAGCTAATCTAAGGACCCTATCCCTATTTTGCCTCCAACCCCCTCCTCGGCCCCATAGCCTCATTTGGTCATTGCAAGTCATTATTACGGGATTTTTGGTTTTGCTCAGAAGACTCAAGAGTTCTGCCTTACCCCCAGAATCTCCTTTCAGGACAGGACCATCTTGATCCGTGCTAAGGGACTTCCCTATCCTATCTTCTGAGACTTTGGCGAACCCTCCGCTGAGATGATCAACCTCATCCAATAGTATCACAGTTTTGCCAGGGGACCATCCATCCGAGAAATGCTGCAAAGAATGATTCTCCGACCCACTTGTAGCGGAGGCCCTTATTGCAGCGGCATTTCTCTGCTCAGAGGCGTTCAGTTCTACGATACTCCAACCTCTTTCCTTTGCCACTGCATGAGCTAGGGTGGTCTTTCCAACCCCGGGAGGGCCAGAAAGCATCAAACCTCTCTTCTTTGGGATTTTTCCTGAGGTCCAAGTGTCCAACCATAACCGGATCCTCCTAATTTTGTCCTCGTTACCTTCCATTTCAGCTATACTAACGGGCCGGTACCTCTCTGTCCAATCCGAAGGGTGTTTGCGGCCTTCCACAGAAGCGTGTTTATTTCGGCGCCCCATGAAGATTAGTACTAAAACAAGCTAGATATTGTTCCCAAGGACAAAAGTTGTAAAATGGAATCTAAATCCGATCTTACCTGCGCCTGATCATCCCTCCTTCTAACGGTAACTGTCCCATCCTCAAGCGACTGATGGTCGACCGTTATTGCCCATGGAATACCAATTTCATCGGATCTTGCATATCTCCTACCAATTGACCTACTTGCGTCTTTCACTCCCAAAATACCAGGGATTGAAATTATCCGATCCGAGATTTCATCCGCCATAATGTCCATGCCATCCTTATCGAATAAGGGCAAAATAACTACATCATAAGGGGCTATATTTTGCTCGAGGGAAAGGATGGTGTAATCTTCCCCTTCTTTACTTAATTCCTGATAATTATGGTCCAGAATGTGCCAAATTATTCTGTCTATCCCAAAGGCAGGCTCGATGACATGAGGTGTGAAGTATTCTCCGGTCAGAACAGAATCCTCTTCCGTACGGATTACCATATCTTCTGTGATTTCAACCGACTTTCCATCTGATAGGGCCAATGAGAATGGAAGGACTTCTGGAATTTCCGTAAGATTGCTAAGTGCCTCAGAAACTAAAGCTGCCCGTTCTCTGAAAGTCGGACCTATGACTGAACCAACGGGAGAGAGATATTCCCGTTTCTCACTGATTGGAGATTCATACTTTCTCCACCCCCTAAGCAGGTTCGAGCCAGAATGCTCTTCGTGAGATTGAAGATCGTGACAGGTCCTGTTTGCTATGCCCACAACTTCAACCCAACCATGCTCCCCATTCAGTTCACAATCCCAACAATCAGCCGCATAATGGGCCATTTCATTCCCTTCGTGCTGCCTGAATCTAATCTTAGAAGACTCAATTCCAACTTTGGTAAGAAACTCAAAGGTCATTGCAAGAAACCATGCAACTGTAGGGTGCCCAACTATTCCTGAATCGAATGCTTCCTGAAAGCTAACCATCTTCTCCCCTGAGATAGGACCTTCTGTATCGGGTACCATCATTACCTTCTGAGTCCACCTATCAAGATTCACAGAAGGAGGGTCCTTCGGGTCGATAAAGTACTCCAACTCTGCCATGTTAAATTCTCTGAGCCTAATCATCCCCTGTCTCGGGCTTATTTCGTTTCTATACCCCTTCCCCGTCTGTATTGCGCCAAATGGTAACCTCTGTCTGAAATGCCTGTTTAGGGCTGGATAGGACATGAACATACCTTGTGCGGTTTCAGGTCGCATGTAGGCAGTTCTGGACCCCCCCATTGCCCCTATCCTCGTTTCAAACATCAGATTCATTGGTCTTGCCGCATTCCAAGAAGCTAGACCACAACTTGGACATTTGATGTTATTATCTCCAATTATCCTATCCATTTCTTCTGCATCTAGCGTTTCTGGGCTATCGTGAAAGCCCTCCAGCAAGTGATCGGTTCTGAAGGTGCCCTCGCAGGACTGACACTCGGACATCTTGTCATTAAACTCGCCAACATGGCCGCTAGCTACCAAAACCGACTCTGGTGTAATAGTCGGAGAATCTACCTCGACAACATTAGGTATGGTGCTCCAATGATCGATCCAAGACTGAATTACCCTCCTCTTTATTCTTGCACCCAAAGGGCCGTAATCGATCAGTCCCGAAACACCTCCGTATAACTCAAAAGAAGGCATAACAAAACCCCTCCTTCTAAGCAACGAGGAAAGCCTCGACATTCTACTATTATCTGTCATTTCAACTACCGAGATATCGCCATAGTTTTCAAGCCATCCTAGATTGTCAAACTATTTTGGTAGTTGGATGACTTAGCTTCTAAATCCGGGAATAAATTATCAATCAGTACATATCGGTGGGAAGCATTCATTTATTGCATCGAGTCCCTGAAGCGCAGGGTGGTGTGGAAAAATGCCAGAAATAAACTATGTTTCTGATGTCGCAGATACAGAAGACATTCTCTCCAGGCTATCCCCTCCCGTTAGGAACTGGTTCAATGACAAGTTCGAAGATTTTACAGAGCCCCAGAAAGTCGCTATACCAAAAATCCTGGACCAGGAACATTTGTTGCTTTGCTCTCCTACTGGATCTGGAAAGACTCTAACGGCGTTTCTATCAATAATAGACGATCTCGTTCGTAGATCTCTTGAGGGTACGCTGACTAATGCGGTTCAATGCATTTACATCTCCCCGATAAAGGCTTTAGCAAATGATATCCAAAAGAACCTGATCGGCCCACTGACCGAAATAAAGGAAAGCTATCTGCCAGGCAGGGCCCAAGAAATCAAGGTCGGTCTGAGGACCGGTGACACGCCTCAGAAAGAAAGGGAGAGGATGCTGAGAAAGCCCCCGCACATTTTGATCACAACTCCAGAGTCTCTCGGACTAGCACTAGCTTCGAAGAGGTTCAGACCACTCCTGAATGAATTGAAGTGGCTAATTGTCGACGAGATGCACTCTTTGGTTCCAACAAAAAGAGGAACTCACCTATCACTGAGTCTTGCTTTGATGGACTCTGTGATCGAGTCTGACGTTCAGAGGATCGGAATAAGCGCTACGATGGAGCCATTGAATGACGTAGCAGAATTTCTGGTAGCAAGTGATCCTAGGGAAGGCGAAGGGTCTAGGCAAAGGGTTTCAATCGCCAAGATATCAGGTTCTAGGGAGCTGGATATGGACATTATCCTCCCCTCTCCAAGGTTCACCTCCATACCTGTTAAGGAGATCCTAGAACACAATATTGACAGAATAAAAGAGCTTGTAGAGGCTCACACAACCACACTGGTATTCGTCAACACTCGGAACATGACGGAGACCTTTGTCCAGCGACTCAAAATAGCCGGGCTAGAAGGAGTAGAAGGCCATCATGGTTCAATGGACAAGACAATCAGACTCGACGTTGAACAGAGGCTGAAGGAAGGCAAACTGAGATGCGTAGTTTCTTCATCAAGCCTAGAAATGGGTATCGACATCGGCTCTGTTGACTTTGTTATTCAAGTCGGCTCTCCAGGATCGATAGCAACCGCACTACAGAGGATAGGGAGGGCTGGACACCATGTTGGGGGTTTGCCAAGGGCTAGGTTCCTACCCACTTCGTCACACGATTTGCTGGAGATAGTGGCATTACAGAATGGGATATTGTCCGGAAATATGGATTTACTAAAGTTTCCACAGAATTGCCTAGATGTTCTCGCGCAATTCATGATCGGTTTGACTATAATTAGGGAATGGGACATAGACGAGGCTTACGAACTCGTTCAGGCATCTTGGCCATACAGGTCCCTACCGTACGACGATTACATCGAGGTACTGGATCTATTGGAAGAGGAGAGGAGAATCTGGGTAGATTGGGAGGAGAATCGCTTTGGCAAGAGAGGCTATGCCCAAATGATATATTACACCAACATAGGAACAATATCGCCGGACAATAACTACCTCGTCTTCACATCCGATGGAACCTTGGTAGGACAACTTTCGTCTTCTTTCGTATCTAGCCTTAGGAATGGGGATGTTTTCCTATTAGGGGGGTCCACATACAGGGTCTCCAGTGTAATCGGCACTAGGGTCAACGTAACGCCAGCTACTGGCTACAGGCCAACCATCCCTTCCTGGACAGGTGAAGCAAACAGCAGAAGTAGCGAGCTTAGTAATGAGGTGCTTGAGCTACTAGACATTCTATCAGTCCAATACAGAACAGGGAATGGCATCACTCCATTTCTCGTAGATGTGCTAGGGCTTAACAAAAAGGTGGCAAACGCACTAACACAGTTCCTCGACGAACAATCAGCAACCACATTCCAGGTTCCTTCCAAGGACAGGATCTTGGTTGAACAGGTTGAAGCGCCCCTCCCAACGTACGTTGTGACAACTTGTAGGGGCAGGGCATTCAATCTTGCCCTGGGATATCTGTTTGCAGGAATGGCCTCCAGGGACAACATAACTATTCATGAGCTTTCTTTTGATGAAAACGGCTTCATGGCCAAGCTCAGCCACGAGATTGAGGTTTCCTCTATCCCGGAAGTTTTCAGGGGTTCTGGTAGCGAGGATACCTTACACAAGTACCTAATTGAATCGCAACTCTTCGCTAAGCGATTTAGAGAGGTCTCCTCCAGAAGCATGCTTAACCCCAGGAGAGTGGGGGCGGAAGAGGTCAGTCCGAAGCAATTCCAGCAGAAAGCAGAGCAGATAATGAACAGGCACAGAAAGATGGAAGACTCAGTAATCGTAAGGGAGGCGATGAATGAAATCCTTACTACTGACCTGGACATGGACCAGCTTAGGTTTTTCATCTCAAGAATGGATGAAGAGAATGTAAGCATAGTCCACAGGAGGGTGAAAATCCCATCGCCACTTGGGCTGACCCTGTTCATGTCTTCCTTTGAAGACCTACTTTCATTGAGAACCAGAGCATATCTGATCAAAGACGTTGATCCGGAAATCCTCAGAAGGTTGCTTGGAGCTAGGTCCCTTGCAACGGAGTTAGACGAGGAGAAACTCAAGGAGTATTACCAATCTAAGGTTTCCACACCAAACAACGCAAACGAATTACTCCGATTGATGGATATGGGCGGAGGTCTGGAGAGGCAACTTACACACCCCCTCTACAGTGAAAAACTCAAGGACATCGAGTTTGAAACCCTAAGGGGCTGGGTCCACGAATTAGCAGAGAGAGATCTAATCACCAAGGTTAGGGGAACTGGTTTGGACAACATCGATGGCAAGTGGTTCTCGATGAGGATGACTGAAGTCCACGGGACCCTGGGTTGCCTAGCAGTCGCAGGAGCAGCCCAGATGGACGATCTTAGGGAGCTCTACACCGGCGGGCTGAACTATGAAATCGGAGAGGGATTCGTAGGAGGGGAGGCTTCAAACTGGAGAAAAAAATCACTATCCGATCCGATGGATTGCCTGAGGCTAAAACTCCTTGATATGCTAGGATCCGAAGGGCCGCAGACGATAGACTCACTCAGTAAAAGACTCCCCTTCCCCAAGGCTCAGGTAGAATCTGTTTTACAGGAGCTAGAAATGAGGAACCTAGTATCCATTGGATTCTTCACAAGAACTGACGAGGGCGAGTTCATTCTGAGAATTGACGAATACCGGATAACAGGGGGGCAAGTCAACGTAATCGACTACCGCACTCTACAGACATTGATCCTGAACAAATCCTTCTCCAAGTTCGAAGAGCCATCTGAAGCAATAAGAAACCTAACCCTAGTTCAAAGGAGGGAGGAATTGCTCCATCGGGTCGAGAACTACAGGTTTAGAGACTGGAAGGACATAAAGCATGACTCCGACATTTACAACGGCCGGCTATTGCACAACCGGGTCGGATATACCCTTGAAGAGCAGATTCCTATGTTCATGGGCCTCAGAAGTGAGCCCTGGTTCGGCCCGCTAGAAGAAGAGCTATTGGAAAAGATTCCCAAAGAAGGAATCTCCAGAACAGACTTGTTCTCGGAATACCCGAAGGGAAAAGAGAATGCCCACATACAGAGAAGCCTAAAGTCGGCTCTCTCCAACCTAGAAAGGCAACTAACAGTAGCCAAACAGTATGTGGATGTCCCAAACCGTAAGAGATCGATGGCGATATTCAGAAAACTCCACGGAGTTGTAAAACCCCTGCCGTTCGACCAAGCACTAGCTAAGCTGATTTCCAGAATCGGCCCGGTAAGGCTTCACACGCTCAGGCTGTTTGTATCTAGGCCTGTGGAGGAATTGGCCGATACACTGAGGGACCTCGAGAAAAGCGGTGACATAGCAAGAGTAGTCGCTCTTCAGCCGGATCCAACAGATTACTACTCCTCACAGGAGGATGCCGAGAGACTAATGTCCCCACTCACTGAAGATAGAAAAATGCGAATCCTAGCCCAATCAGACCCCTTCAGTAGCAGGTTCATCCAAGAGGTTAGGCTGCTGTTGAAGCAAGGTTGGTACTATCCAGTATTCAAGGGAGTGGACCCCATTGGCAGGGTGTTGATGTTCGTAGTTAACGACTACCTGGAGATCAAAGACATCAACATCCCGCACTCCTACCTTGACGATTTCAAAGTGACCTTCGCAGAGCTTCTTGAGAATTACAGGGATAGGCTCGTCGACGTCTCAGTTCTACATGCTTTCAACGGCGTTCCTGTTCATGATTGCGATGAAAACATCCAGAACATACTCTCGGAACTCGGCTTCTCTTCTATGGGGGATGGAGAGAGGTACATCAGAGGAGGGGTGGTGGAACCAAGATCCAGAAACCAGATCAACAGGATGCTATTCTTCCACCACAGCCTCCATCAGAACAGCAGATGGGAGAACGAAACCCTCGCGCTGGAGAACTCCACAGAGCTCAGAGACGATTTTTCCCTGAGGGGTCGTTGTGAGATGTTCAGAGTAAATCTAGACTCCATGGTCGCGGCCCACCAGCTACATCAGGGGTCCAATCTAAGGGGCCACCTTGTTTGGGCAAGATACTCGCATTTCCAGAGACTGCTCTCAATAAAGAACGTTCCAACTGAGCCTGAGGACGAAGAGATTCTACAATTCTTCAGAGAAAACAACGACCCAGATTTGTACATGGAACGGAACGCAATGTCCAGGTCCGAGTTCAGAAAACTCGTCTCCCCCCTAGTAAGGAGTGGCCACCTTATACAAGATTACAGGGGGGGATTCAAGACCGTGGAGCCACTGCCTAAGATTGACCTGTGGGGGGTCAAGAGGGATTACCTTAGAGATATGGTAAAGGACTACCCTGTGATTACCCTAAAGCAATTAGAAAGACTAGCAGGCTCATCATTCTCCCCAGAGGAGATTAGCGACGTTATGCACGAATTTGAGACGGATGGGACATTGATCAAGGGATTCCTCGTTGACGATCTACAAGACATTTGCTGGGGGAGGCTTGACATGCTTGAGGAACTCAACTCACTCAACAGGACCAGGGATCTTGTTATCCCTCCCTCGGATCCATTGATTCATTACTTCGGCAGTCTCTTGAGAGAGAGATTTGGTTATGGGTCGGCATATCTAGTATTCCACAAAGAGGAGCCGATTGCCGCCTTCAAGGCAAATACCAGAAACGATAAAATCGAGCTTACTGATTTCGTGGGCGACTCTGAACTAGAGAAAGAAGCAATCAGGGTGATGAAGGAGTTTGCTTGGGAGCACGACATGCCGTTATCTGGAAAACTGTTCAACAGAATAAGATCAAGAATCGTTTGATTT
Source organism: uncultured Candidatus Poseidoniales archaeon (assembly GCA_902573115.1). Lineage (GTDB taxonomy): Archaea > Thermoplasmatota > Poseidoniia > Poseidoniales > Thalassarchaeaceae > UBA36. Next base: position 27,495 of record CACGIM010000001.1, on the reverse strand, counting down.
GGGTTCTTTGCTCCCAGTGAGAGAGATAACCGGCCTCATTACCCTCATCACGTGCTTGTGCAACTCGGGTAGCAGGTCAAAGAGTGCGATTGCCATCAAGAACATTGCAAACAGGCTAGCGACCTTTGCCGCATAACTATGGGCGAAGTCGAAAATCCCCATATCCTCGGCGAGAGGACCTCCGAACAAGGTCCAAGTTCCGTATGCGTCAGTTAGCCAAACAATTCCAGCATTTCTGAAAACGTTAAGGATGTGGATTGTGGGTACAGCAATCAACAATGCTCTCGCCCTTCTTTTCCAGTGAACAGAGCTTAGGGCAACAATTGCGCCAATAAAAACAGCCATAGACTGCAGCGCTGAGCATGCTAAGATGAAAGAAACAACGTTATCCCCTTCACTGTTCGTCATTGGGGCGTAAAATCCACCCTCTCCCAATGGTTCACTCAACACGAATCTGCTACCCTCCCACTCGGATACTGGAATGGGGTTTTGTTGGTACCTCTCTATCATCATGGGGCCGATCTCATAACCGCCAAGGCCTGCAAACTCGAGTAGTAGTTCGGCGCTAACAGCAGTAAACTGCACGAATGCCATGTTCAGGTGGGGGATTCCAAACACAATATAGTATGGAATCATCGACCAGACAACAAATCCTCTTGCCCACACAATGGTATCGATGCTCGACCCGTCACTTGTCCATTCCCAATATGACATCGCAATAGAAGCAGGTAGTGCTCCTGCGGTCATCAAAACAAGAACTGGGTCCTCTATTTCGACGAAATATCCCGAATAAAGGTAGAAAAACAGCCCAATAAAGGGCCAACCCAATGATGAGAAAATCCGAGAATACCCATCTTTGTGCCTGTGAAATCCCACACCGAGAAGTATCAAGCCAACTGTCCCGATCATGAGCTGCATTGTCACTTCCGATATTTCCAATAAACCCGAAAAATCAACGACGATAGACGACACGGGATCGTTCACAATTAAATTGGCGTCATTAACCCGTAAATAGGATGCCCTCCCCCGGACACACAACGATGGCATTCGATTTCAGAGATTTCGCCCAAGATTACGTCGAGTCATTGGTGGAAACTTTGTCAGAGATGCCATTAGCACCCATGGAGGAATTTTGGAGAATGGTGGAGGCAGCGAGAGAGAAAAACTCGACCGTCCATTTCATCGGTAACGGTGGGAGTGCTGGCACTCCTTCCCACAGTGCAGGAGATTGGTCCAAGGAATTGGGCCTGAAGACTATTTCTCATGTGGATAACGCAGCGTCTCTGACCGCATGGGCGAACGATACGGATTATGAGAATGTCTTTGTCGGCCAACTGAAAACATTTGCCGCGCAAGGAGATTTGGTTGTTGGATTCAGTGGCTCAGGAAACTCAAAAAACGTACTAAACGGCCTAGAACTAGCAAAGGAGATTGGTTGCTACACCGTCGCAGTGACTGGTGACTATCTGGGAAAGGGAGGCGGAAAGGTGGTTGATATTGCTGATGTGTCGATAATTGTGCCTTCAGACTCTATGGAACGGATAGAAGATCTACAGCTCGTGATCAACCACATCCTGAAAGAGGCGATAAAAGCAAACAACGGTCTGTGAGTCCATGCTCCCCCCCCATAGGCACGCATCTAGGTTGGATTCACCTCTGGAGCTCAAACCGCTCCCTCACAATCAAAGTTGGTCAGGGAAGATAGCATATCTGGATAGGGACGGTGTTCTGAACAGATGGTCGGATAATTACGTAAACTCCCCGGAAGAGGTAGAAACATTGCCCAATTCGGGTGAATCAGTGGCCAGACTCCGCAGATATGGATTCAGAATCTGCGTAGTGACAAATCAATCTCCGATAGGAAGGGGCCTTTGGGACCATGATACACTCGAACTTATCCACAAGAAACTAGAAACTCAGTTGATCGAAGAAGATAGCGATGCAATTCTAGATTTGGTCCTTTACAGTCCCTACCACCCTTCCGAAAATGCCTGGGCCAGAAAACCCAACCCCGGAATGCTTGAAGCGGGCCGCCAAATAATTGAGGCATCAGAAAACAACAAACAGGAGGATCTCAAAATTATGTACGGCCACCAATGGGTAGAAAGGCCGAGCGAATCCAGCTCGATAATGGTGGGGGACCAAATTTCCGATATCGAAGCGGGAAGGAAATTCGGAGTCAATGCCATCCAATGCGACCAAACAATCGGTATCGCCGACGTAATCGATAAAATAGTGCCCAGAAGAGGGTAATTACGTGCAGTTAGTCACTTGCAGAATTGGTTTGGATGATACAGACCACCATGAAATTGGGTGTACTACTGAAAGGATGCAAGACCTGATTATGCACATAATCGAGCAAACTGATTGTGAAATTCTAGAAAGGAGGCTAGTTCGATTATGGCCGTTTGCAGAAAGAAGAACAAGGGGCAACGGTGCTCTGGGGGCACTACTAAAGATGCCCATCCAACAAAAAGAACTACTTATCCAAATCTGCAATGAGTGGTTCAGCAGGATGCTTTCAATTATCGAGCAGTACCCCAAGTCCGAATTCGCCCCATCGCCGTGTTTGTTGATTTCTTTCGAACCCCTCCCAGAAGAATGGTACTGGCAGACAGTACGTGGTTACGTAGATCCAGAAGAAAGGTTCCATCAAGCCACAAAGAAAAACTGCGAGATAATACATTCCGACTCTAAGTTTGGAGTCGTGGGGGCATGTGCGGCTGTAGCTTGGAGCCCGAGGGAGCAGTCCACCTGGGAACTAATCGCATGGAGACAAGACTCCAGAATTGGCAAAAAGAGGGTACTTAGCAAAGAATCAGTTCAAACTCTTGAAACGGAACACCCACGTACTTTCATGAATAGGGATCCTACGAAGGGAAATGGAATAATCGCCCCGAGGACCCCCTGCCCAGTCCTTTATGGCATTAGGGGCTCTTCAGAATCTGTAGTCAATGAGGCCCATAGCTGGCTTCAGAAAAGGAATGATGTGGAGTCTTGCCATTCTTTTGCCTCACATATTACCAATCAACTCAGTGACGATCATATCGAGTCAATGCATTCAGGAACTGTCACATCAATGCCATCCGAAACCAAAGGGGGCCACGCATTCACTCGCGTATTCTCAGGAATCTCTAGTGAAAAAATTGTGGCCTTTGCGGAGACCGGGCCCATAAACAGGACTCTCAGGAAATTAATACCTGGGGATAGAATAACTTGGGGGGGATTGACGTCTCCGGATGGCGCTATCCACTTGGAGAAGCTACGTGTAAACGATTACTCCCCTCGGATCTTGGGCAGGCCGGTGTGTTGCTCTAGAACCATGAGGAGCGCTGGTAAGGGACAGGACTTAAGATGTCTAAAGTGCGGGAAGACCGAAAACAAAAGATGGGTATGTGAGGGACCTGAGTCGTTGTCAGGACTCCTCATGGGGAAGTGGATGGAACCCTCCCCTTCAAACATGAGGCATCTTTCAAAACCCATTTCTCACATCGAAAAGGGGACAAGATGAAACGAGAATTGCGAATCCAATATCATGGCTGAACCCCTTCAGATAATTACTACAGTTGGTTTGGTAGCGACATCGGGGTATTTGGTGTGGATTATTCTACGAATCAGACAACGTAGACTCAGGCTCTCAAAGGACCCTATTTTTTTCCTGGGCGAAGCAAAAAATCCGGAGACTCTAGCGAATCTTGATTCAGAAGCTATAGATGAGATGGACAAATTGCTTTTGCAAGCTGGATTCAATATCCCGGATGAAGAATGAGCGGCAAGCATAATTCCTTTAGGGGCGTGCGGTAGTTATGGCAGGAACACCTGGTTCAAGCGATAACTCGCCCAAGGTACAACCGCCTGAATGGGTTCAATCAGTAGTCAACTCAAATGTGCCTGGTCCCTCGGAGCGAATACCTCGAAGGCCACCACCAGAGTTCCAGGAATCCGAAGACTCTCTTTTGGGGGCAATCGTTGAGGATGGCTTCTTTAGCGTGGCTCTTGATGACTCAAACCAATATGGCCCCCATGCGATGATAATGCTTCTTTTTGCCGTAGCCACTGTCACAGCGATATTCCTTCTAGTGCCCACCCTACTGTGAGCACCTCTTCTTTGCTATGGATATCGCATTTTCGACCAGTTCACTCGAAGAACCCAAATGGGATTCTGGTTTGAAGAATCCAGATAACTCGTCCGGATCGATCAAACTCATGATTGCATTTGATGAATTGCATGCTACTTCTAGGTTGACCCCGCGGTCTAGCGATTCCATAGAGGCCTTCCTGAGCTCCTCATGAGCTTCATCCCGAGGCATACCCCTATCGACTAACTCCAACATCACTTTCTCGGCCATAATCAAGCCTCCCTGGTTCTCCATGTTTTCCTGCATCCTTTCCCTGTTAACTTCAAGCTTCAGCAATACCCTGTCGCACTTGGAAATTATATCATCAAGCAGAATCATCGAGTGAGAGAGTGTGAACCTCTCGCTCGAGGAGTTAGCCAGGTCCCTCTCGTGCCAAAGTAATGCATTCTCATATGACGGTATTATCATCGATCGAACGATTCTGGCCAGTCCACAGGCATTCTCCGCGGTAATCGGGTTCTTTTTGTGAGCCATCGTGGAAGAACCGACCTGCTTCTCGGAATCGAATGCTTCCGATACTTCCCCAATTTCAGTCCTCTGGAGGTTTCTTATCTCCTGAAGTACCTTCTCCACAGTGGTCGATACATTAGCCATCCAACCCACCCACTCGATGTACCTGTCCCTGCCAACTACTTGCGTGGTTGCAACAGGGACTTCTAGTCCAAGGTTCCCTAGGACAAGCTCCTGTAATTCCAATGCCCTCTCGCCTTGAGCAGCCCCTGTACCAACGGCCCCCAGAAACTTTCCAGTTGTGCATCTTGGTGTCATCTCTTCCAACCGGTCCAAATGCCTTCTAAATTCGTCAATCCACACTGCTACCTTTAGGCCAAATGTGATTGGCACTGCAGCCTGGCCGTGCGTTCTGCCGAGCATTGTAGTATCCTTCTCCCTTTCCGCGATTTCACACATGTTTAGAATGAGCTTCTTTAACGAAATATTCTGAACTGAGATGCTATCCCTGATTTGCAAAGCCACAGCCGAGTCAACTATGTCATTACTAGTCGCACCCAAATGGATACACCAGCCAGATTCGCCAGCAGCTTCAGCCATTGCCTTGGTCAGCGCCATGATGTCATGCTTGGTTTCTGCCTCTAACTCGTCAACTCTGTCTGCCGTCACTATCCCTGCATCAGAAATCTCCGCGATAACGTCGTAGTCCTCTGGTGAAACCCTGCCCATCTTTGAGTGAGCCCAAATCAAAGCTCTTTCGACATCCAACAACCTTGAGTGCCTTCCTTCTCTTGACCATATTTCCTTTGCTTCTTCCCTTCCGTACCTGTAGTCTAGGGGTGACACTGGCATGTTGACCGAGTCGCCCGAGTCGCACCCACTGTTTGAGATTAGCGATACTGGTGAAGGGAGCAAGAATCCAATTTTATTGAACCTCTCGAACCATTCCACAAAACGTCATGCTGGAATACAATATGGCCTTCCATGTGTGGCCCCGATACGACCATTGTCTCAAACTCACCGCCCTCTCCGTCTAGATTAAATCGGTATTTTTCAGATAGCGACTGGAGCCTCTCTAGAGTACTATTGTCCAGCTTCCTGCCTAGCCATTCCTCGGTTAGGCCCTCTGAGGAAACAGAAGTAATCACCACACCAAATCCATGATCGATCAGGGAGCTCATGTGTTGCCGAGAACCTTTGTGCCACAAAGGGCTGAAGGATTTGACCCCCAACCTTTCGCACATCATTTCCAGCCTAGTTTTCTGAAAATCAGATCTTAATGCCCCGGATACTAATGCATCAATTTCGAGCACACCAGTGTGAATCTCTAGCCCGTCAGGCTTCAAGAAGCCGCTTGGCCAAATACTCTCAAGTACCTCGTGAGGTGAAATAATTCCCGACAACGCCGTTTGCAGGTCATTAATCTCGGCCCCTTCTTCCCCCTCTGTTCTTACTGGTAGCCATGGAACCCCCATTGAGCTGGCCTGAAGTGCTGCTACCGGCGTATTTTCGAGTTGGAACATAAGAGAATCTCCACCAGTCACAACCACAGTCACAATGCAGGTAACTTCCCATCCTTGGAGCTCACACCACCAAGCAGCGTAAGAGGAGTCCTTGCCCCCGGATGACAAAACCGCAACTTTCACTTCGGCACCTTGTTATTCGACGAAATGCCCCCCTGATTGAGTCTTCCCTCGACCAAGATTGATAAGAGTCCATTATGGCATGGGGATGATTGCGATGCAGCCAAGTGGTAGGGGATATGATCACGGGGTCTCTACATTCTCCCCAGATGGGAGGCTCTACCAAGTAGAGTACGCCAGAGAATCTGTCAAGAGGGGAACCACAACTGTGGGGCTCGTGTACAAGGATGGCGTTGTCCTCATCGTCGACAAAAGGGTACAGAGCAAACTAGTGATCACTGACTCAATAGAGAAAATGTACCAAATCGACAATCACATAGGAATCACAACCTCGGGCCTCGTGGCAGACGCTAGACAACTTGTTGATAGGGCAAGGGTACAATGCCAAGTTAACCGGATGACTTACGGAGATCAGATTCCAGTCTCAACACTTGTCAAGAAGATGTGCGACTACAAGCAGTCCTTCACCCAGTATGGCGGTGCAAGGCCATTTGGCACCGCGCTTCTAATCGCAGGGATAGACGAAGACGGCATCCATCTCTTCGAGACAGATCCTTCAGGCGCATACCAGTCATACAACGCCGGTGCAATCGGAAGGGGCAGATCGACTGCGATTGATTACTTCGAGGAAAAGTGGAAGGCAGGAATGACCCAAAACGCCGCAATAAAACTAGGATTGGAAGCATTGCGGGACTCGTTGGAGGAAGACCTCAACCACGATACCGTGGAGATTGCTTGCGTAGACAAGGATGGTTACAATAAGATGGACCACGAGATGACATTGAAGCATCTCAATAAGATGTCTTAGACCCTAAAAACGGCATTACTATATGCCTTTGACGATGTTCAACAATGTCGAACCTACTTGGGTTGAACGACTAGAGAATGGGTTGAGTTGATGTTTGATTACGAAGTCGTTTTGAAGCAATTACAGTCCGTTAACAATCCAAATTCGATTCATGGAATTTTCCCTTACAGGGGAAAGATTTCAGCTATTGATGCAAGAAATATGATCGATCAATTCCCAAAAGGAATTTGTCTGCTGGACCCCTTTTGTGGCTCCGGTACGATTGTGGCCGAGGCACAGGAAGTTGGAATCCGCGCCATCGGGGTCGATAACAATCCGATTGCCATAACCATATCAAAAGCCAAAACAATGTCATCCAAATTCTTTGACGCTAATCATGCAGACTTAATGGTTCGGAAGGCGATGAGGGTTGGTGAAGAGGAAGTAGAAGAAATGGCCGATTGGCCAAGGAAGCACTTTCACCCTAAAACAGCCACACAAATAATGAGGTTAAAGCAGTTTTTCAGTGAGATGAATGACTTTGAAAAAGGTGCGTTTTTTGGGGCAATTGCTCTATCTGCGAGAGGTTGCAATCATTACAAGTGGTCCAGTAACCAAATAGGAACTATCCAATATCCACTTCGTGAAATTGATTTTTTTGGGAAATTCCATGATAAAGTAAACAAAAACTCCCCCCACCTTCTCGCGGATACCGATTCAGAAATCCACCAGCATGACACTAGGGGATTGTCTGAGATTATACCTGCGAACTCTGTAGACGTCGTATACACTAGTCCGCCATATTTTGACGCGTTGGATTACACTTCTTATTACACGAAGTTTGTTTATGAAATCATGGCGAAACATGAAAGATCTGACATCAAGAAAGGATTAATCCAAAAATTTTCAACATACAAGGACGATATGAAGGTGGTTATGCTAGAAATCAAGAATGTGTTGAAACCAGGGGGCAAGGCAATTTTCGTAGTCGGGGACAAGAAAACCAAGGATGGCGTGATAAACGGCGGTGAATTTTTCACGGAGTTGGTTGACTGGGAGCCAGATTATGTTAAGCAACGTGGATACACTGGTTCAAGCAGTCAGATTTGGGACAATGTAAACAACACTGATCGGAAAGAGCAGGTCATTGTATGGACTAAACATTGAGCCCAGAGTGCTCGTTTAAGAGCCTAACACCATTTTCCCTCTTCTATCGATTAACTCGTAATTATGGGATTCGTTTAGTCCTTTTTGGTTCCATCCGACCTTTTTCTTGAATGCCTCAAAATACTCTTCGTTTATGTCATATGCAATGCTGTTCCGGCCCAGCTGCTTTGCAACCTTGGTTGTCGTCCCGCTACCAGAGAACGGGTCAAGCACGGTGTCCCCGACAAAGGTGTGTATCTTGATTAGCCTACGTGGTAACTCCTCGGGGAATGGAGCAGGGTGCCCCTCCTTTTTTGCGGACGCTGGAGGCATTTCCCATATTGAGTTGCAAACCCAGTTCGTCCACTCTTCGTGAGTAAGCTCGCTCGATTCCTTTACCGACTTCGCGACTGGCTTCCTTTTTCCTTCTTTTGAAAATACCACTATCCATTCGTAGGGATATGTAGATAGCAGGTTAGGAGGGTAAGGATAGGATCCCCATGATGAGAACCTGCCAATTTTCCGCTTATCCCAAATGTAAAGTGACAGAAAGAACATGTTCCCAAGTCCCTCAAAGAACCTCTCTAGGTCGGAAAGAACAGTCTTTGTGACGCGGCGATTGAACTTCGTGGCCTTTCCTGTCAGAAATATCGGCATTATGTTGATTGCGATTTTACCGTCTGGTGTAAGAACGCGAGTGCATTCTCGGAACACACCAAAGAGGCCCGCCAAATATTCCTGATACGAAGAGTCCCCCTGGCCGATTTCGTCTCCCCCGCCATCATAATCCTTCAAGTTCCAATAAGGGGGGGAGGTCACAACGAGGTTAACCGACTCATCTGGAATCTCTTCCATCGATCTTGAGTCGCCCAAGATGTATTTGTGTTCAGGCATTGGATTGACTATCCTCCAACTGTTTATGATTCCTTTCACGATTATAAATTGGCGAGGGGAAGGATAGCGTTTAGGTCGTATCCTACTCAGTCGGTGACTACGACATGTATCGTTCCCGTTGGGTCTTCATTAACATCCCATTCAGAATTCTGAGAAAAACGCTAGAAAACTTAAACTCCGTCATCAACATTAAGTTTGCAAGCCTACGGAACCAACCGTGGGTTGGACTGACGACGGCTTCATGGGGGTCAGCTGGCTATCGATGAAGGAAGCATTCGGAATCTCCTTCTTCGCTTTGATAACCGGGCTGGCAATCTGGGCGTTTTCATACTTCTCCGAGGAAGTAGACCCTTCCACAATAGGGACTGTTGAGGAGGGGACCGAGTACTATGAGTATTACATGGAAAAGGAGTCTTGTACCAGGGGGGGAGGAGGACCTAGGGTGTGCAATACCTACTACGAGTATGATTGCACCGCGGACGTGAACTACACTTACTCTGTGAATGGCGTATCCTACCACGGCAGCGACTCGGTACTCGTGACTAGCTATCCTAGTAGCCAAGGCGGATGCTTGGAGGATGTCCAGTCGACCCTTCTCCCAATAGGCATCACGGTGAACGTATACTACCAAGAGGACGATCACAGTAAAAGCACGTTGGTGGACCGCTCAATCGATCCAGTAATCTGGACATTTTGCTGCGGTGTGTGCGGCGGCATACTACTCCTAACCTCCATACTTGTATCGATAAAGAACAACAATTCCAAGCCAGAGCTCGTTCAAATCTCGGAAGGAAATTACTGGGGTCAAAAGGGCAGCACGTGAGTGGTCTTCAATTATCAGGATGGTTGTGAATAAGCAACTCTAAAAATGTGGTTTAAGGTACAAAGAAACGAATTTCCGTGGTTGATCCATATCTCACTTTTGTCATAATCGACATAGCAGTGTTCTTATTCTTGGCATTTCTATTTTCAAATCGGTTTGAGAATGATTTGAGCTTTGGGGAGGGGGCCACGCTCTATGTGGTGTCATTTTGTGTGGCAAGTCTTGCCATCTTGTACTGGGTTTTCATTAGTTGGTGAATCATGAGGCACATAGGGCCAATCATGAGTTGAAGGAAAATACTCCTTCCCCAAAGGATACCTCGGGGGGTCCAGCCATGTATGGCATCATGTTAACCATGAGCTCATTGAATTCGTTTTGTGACGCTTCTAAATGCTCTTTACTTTCATAAGCAGCAACTCCTAACATTTCCGTTTCGCTTATTCGTACTAGGTTGCTACTTACAAGACCGTTAATCTTGCCGATGCTGTCCCTCAATGACTCCATTGTCGACATTGCTTCCTCAAACTTGCCCGCTTGTACTTCTGCTTTGGTTATCCTGTAATACATAATATCGCGAAAATGAATTCAAATTTCAAATATTTGGAGCCTCCAAGAGAGAGGGGTGCGTCTGAGTGGTACCACAGACAGACCGTAGGGATTATGATATACTTCAGAGATTATTCTCACAAGTATACCCATTGTCATCTGAATTGGTCCCATCGGGACAAATTGTACCGTGCCAAATAATACCACTCAGTTCGGCATTGCTCAAATCCGCATCAGTCAGATTTACCCCAGACACTAATGATCCACTCAGATTGACTCCGGCCAGGTCGAATCCTGAGAGATCGACATCAATGAGTCTCACAAGTGGCCCCAAAATAGCCCTCCCGGTGCATATGTATTCCTCAAATAGGCTACTGGGGCAACCAGTTAGGTTTGCCGCACTGATCCATTCTGGAGCCCTCACGCTGAGGTCCAAACCCGTCAGATCAACATTCCTGATGGGCATCGAAACATACCCAGTCGGTCCAAGAATGTAATATGGACAATCGGACAAATCTAACGAGTCCAGAAGATCACCCATGAGTAAGGCATATTCCGCCCCCTCTTCCGATTCCTCATCGCCAACGGGACAGGGGGGCTGCATGAATGGGTCAGAAATGCAGAGCCAACCATCAGGAAGCGCTGGGCATCCCAGAAGCATGCGGGCGTCAATGTCGTGTAGCTCCGCGCTATTCAGGTCTGTACCGCTGAGATCGGCATACATCAATGACACTCCAGAAAAATTGGCCCCCGTGAGATCGGCGTCTGAAAGGCGGGCCAGTACTAAACTTGAGCCAGAGAAATCAGCATCAGTAAGATCAGCATCACTAAAGTCAGTGAGGAAAAGGCCTAGGTCAATGTCCCTAAAGCTAGCCCCTCTGAGACTTGAGTGTGACAGGTTGGCTGGAATGGAACCAGGGAACACGATTCCGTCCATCTCTACTGCAGGGAGGAAAGAAAGATCCCGCCTACCATCAAGGCTGACTCCATCCAGATTTGATCCTGGCCCGAGGTATACCATTTCCTCTTTGATTTGTTCGGGAACTCTCCCATCATCCAATATGCCATCTCCATCTCTGTCATTCCATCCAGGATACCAAAAAGTATGCTCATCGTAAATTGCACCGTCAAAGATTGCTCCTGTAATGGTGGCATTGATGAAATTGGTTCCTCTGATTATGCTTCCACTGAGATCGGCTCCCCTGAGATCTGCCCTACTGAGGTTTGCATATGCAAGCATAGCTCCTGATAGGTCGGCATCTCTGAGATCAAAACCACTGAGGTCGACTTCTTTGGCATATACCAAACCAAGCTCATCATTTCCCGTAACGATTGAAGACCTATTTGGGGCACATGTTGTTCCTTCTGGAGGACTGTTCGGACATCCAATTCTGGAGTCATCGTTTCCCGTGCAACCTGCTAGGGGGACGAGAAGCAGAATCAAGGATAGAGCCAATGCAATTACTTTCATCGGTTTTCGTAAATGGGGGAAGGGGATAAACCCTCTACAGTAATCGCATAATAAAGGGCTCCTTGATGATGCCCGCATCACTTAGGGTACCCACTATGATGTAGGCATAATAGAGGGCCCCATCATTACACATACGTCATGAATGAATGGAAGATGACGCTGCATCATCATCCCTAGGAACTGATTCGGCCCACTGAAAGCCCATTGATTCATACTTCCACATCTATACATACCTAATGCCTTTGACAGGGACATGAATTCCGGAGAGATTGGATTTATCCTATTCATTGTCTTATTCATAGGATTTGGAAAATTGAAGGAAATTAGGTCGGGGGAGCTTGGAGAGTTTCTGAGTGGTTTGATTTGGATGGTGAAGACGAGCCAAAACGATATTTTCGACGAAGAGGGAAAATCACTCCGAGCCCAGATCGACGGCAAAGAGGTAACGCTACACATCAGGACGATGATGGATTTCTGGAAACAGACCGAGAGTATTAGGGAAAGCGCGAAAATATACCTTGAAGATACTGGGAAGATGGGGAGGAACCTAGACTTAACATTCACAAGCTCCCAGGACGATGAGGATGACTGGCTAGAGATACGCTACTTTGACGGGGAAGAAATTCTCCGAACAGAGAAAACCAATCTGGATAAGGAGGGGCCTTTCAAAGCCTCTTCCTTTGTCGAAGAAGTATTCAAGGAGACAACGCCGGAAGGAGAGGAGTGGTGGAATTAAAGTCCCAGCAAATCGAGTCAAAGGGTAGGGAAGATGATGCCCCTGAGTACCACGGTTACTTTGTCACGTATGCGTAATCATGGGTTCTACCTACTAGACCCATAATGATGGGATCTGTCATTGAGGGGTGACCCAATGGCCCCTCTATGATGCCTGTAGAATTCACGTTACCCTAGAGTTGTCAATGTATTAATTTGAACTTCATGGATTATTAGTTTATTTTAAATTGCTATTAATTTGCGGAAAGGTATGGAAAGAGAATCTGAGGTGAGCATGGTCTTGGAATCATCAGAGGACACCCAAGATGTGTTTGATGCCATTATCATCGGCGCCGGTGCAGCCGGCATAGGGTCTGGAATCGCTCTCGCTCATTCAGGTGTAGGTAACTTCGTCATCATCGATAGGGGGGTAGTCGGCTCTTCCTTCGCTTCATGGCCGGATGAGACCCGATTCATCACGCCGTCGTTCCCGAGTAACTCGATAGGTATGCTGGATCTGAATTCCATCGCGGTTGGTGTATCCCCCGCATACAACATGAGAATCGAGCACCCCAATGGAAGTGAGTACGCCAAACATCTCCAGGATCTCGCTGAATTCTTCGAATTGCCTGTCAGAGAGAATGCCGAAGTCGTGCAAATCACAAACGAGGAGGGGGTGTTTAGGGTTGAAACAAATGATTGGACCATCTATTCGAAAAACGTGATTTGGGCTGCCGGAGAGTTCCTCTATCCCAGGTTGGGGGGATTCACAGGAAGTGAGCTGTGCCGACACACAGCAACCCTAGCAAATTATGCTGATTTGGATGGTGACGACTTCCTGGTCATTGGCGGTTACGAAAGCGGAACCGATGCCGCTTACCACCTATCCAAGCGCGGCAAGAAGGTCATAATGTTCGACAAAGACGATCCTTGGGGCCTAGATGCTTCGGACCCAAGCGCTTCACTGTCAACCTTCACCTACGAGCGGATGAGGGAAGCAAGATTCGAAGAGAAGGTCACCTTATTCCCAGAAAACGCCGTTACTTCGGTTGAACTAGTAGATGGGGAATATGAGCTGAAATCCGAAGATGGCCAGGTATTCAGATCCAAAACACAACCACTCTTAGCTGGTGGATTTGATGGCAGCCATGCCTTGGTGTCGCACCTTTTCGAGAAGAGGGAAGATGGATTTCCACTTCTTAACGAGCGCGATGAGTCGACAAAAGTCCCTGGCATCTACCTCTGTGGCCCCTCTGTCCGGCACGACAATCACGATTTCTGCTTCATCTTCAAATTCAGGCAGCGCTTTGCTGTCGTGGCCCAGAGCATAGCGTCTTCTATGGGCATACAGACTGATGACTTTGTACAAGCGTACAGAGACTGGGGGATGTATCTGGATGATCTGTCTTGCTGTGGGCAGGAGTGCGTCTCATGTTGAGTGGAAGTGCCAATTCAGATCTGAGCGACATGGGGGGCATTTCTGGAACGCCTCAGACTCGGATGAAGAAAATCATGAGTGTCGGCTGGCTTGGGCAGACGGTCGCCAGCCTATGCTGGATTCTCAGTGTGTTCGCATATGGCATCAGCACTACAGGGGATTGGTTGCAATTATTCGCCGCCTCATCCTGGATGATGTCGAATATAGCAACAATCTTCTCCATAGAGTAACCAGGACATGGTTGTAATCCAGTATCCCTTGCTGATGGTGGCATCAGTTAGGGTAGAGATTATGATGCCTCGCGGTGCAAGGGTAACTCTGTGATGCTTCCATCATTGAGGGTATGGGCTAGCACCCCAAGCATTCGGGACACAACAGCAAGGGTCCCCTGGCGGGACCCTCAATGATGCCCTCGTACAGGTCCCCCCTCTAATACAGGCTCAATGTTATTCTTCATCATCCTCAGGGTGGTTTGGCTCGAATCTCCATGCATAGATGATTTTAGCCAGGACTGCCATAAGGGATACTTACGGGAACGCATCAAAATTATGAGGTTTGGAGGAGGGCAACGACCAAAAATACAGGAGCATCAATGCAATAATACCCAGTACGAGGCTCAAGAAAATAATCCAACCAACCGCATCACGGTTATTGAAGAAATAACCGTCTTTTCTAGAGTATGCTTCAAGTTGCTCAAGTTGTTCGTCGCTCCACCAAAGGGAATGTCCATTATTGTCGGGATCGTCATCCTCTGGCGGTTCCATAGCCCTTATCGGATTGAGCATCGGCATCCTAGGAAAGGGGGGTACTTGGTTTGAACTTACCTTGGTCCGTAGTGCAACGTCAGGGGGCATCACATTCCCTAGCGTGTGAGCGGTATCGCAGTCAGTCGGTATCTGTGACTCGCATTGAGGTCAGAGGGTTTTCCCATGCAACCCATTGAGAACAGAGTGTTGTCAGAGGGGTGCTTGCCTAGTCCCTTTGATCACCATTCGAGTCATTGGGTCCTCTATTGGACCAATCAAACCCTGATATAGTCAGACTCTAAGGGAGCCTGCCCTCGTTCTCAAGCCTAATCCTAAATTCAAAAACCGTTTGAGTCCTCCTTTTCGGGTCGTCGGGGACTGTTGCTTGGTTGACCAGTCTTGCCAACCACTCTGGGTGGCCTGCCTTGGTAATAGCCTCGACTCGCCTCTCCTCAGAGTATATCCCAGCTGGCTCATTGGTCAGCATGTGCCAAAGTATCTGCCCGAGGCTGTAAACATCCGTGAATGTCCCGGTTTCTGCCCTTTCCCTCTCCGGGGGTGACCAGCCAGCTGTATGTGCGCCTGCGGAAAGGGACACTCCGGAGCCAGCGGCAACCTCCTTGGCAAGACCGAAGTCGATTAGGACCGCTCCCCTTTCAGGATGAGCCATGATGTTGTGCGGCTTGATGTCTCTGTGGTATAGGGGGGGATCTAAATCTGCCATGTACTCAAGGGCCTCGCAGCATTGAACCATGGTCTTAATCACGTAATCCAGACTTTGGGCTATGCCCCTTCTCACAAAGGTCTTCATCTCATCGTCGAGACTCCCTCCATCGATGTGTTCCATGATGAGGGCCAAAACAAGATCCCCCTCTTCGTTCAAAAGGAAGCCGGAGTCGATGCATTTCGGTATTCTGTGGTGGTCCAGACGCTCAAGGACCTCTACTTCGTTTTCAAGCACCCTGTTGGCCTCCTTCGCAGAAAGAGTTCTACTGGGGGCGGCTTGCTTCCATATTACGAAATCTCCCGTTTTCTTATCCTTCGCTTGGTAAACCTCGGCCATTCCCCCTTCCGCACGTAGCTTGCGGACCTTGACGAACCTCCTAGAATCGATCATTCCACCCTCCTTCTGCACGATTTCCGACTGCCCCCTCTCCTTGGGGATACTTTGACGATCGGTTTCAGGGGGGATTTCCATCTCGTTGCTGCCAGTGATTGGAAAATCAGACTCGAAGAAAGGTACCTGAGGAACATCCTCGACTAAGATCTGTGCCTGCTCCGCCCAGAGTTGCCTCCTTACTCTTCCTGGCATGTAGTCGATTGTATTGTTAACTTCGTCGGAGATATAATCGTCCATCCTAGACAGTTGCCCCAGGTTCGTTATTCCCATGGAATTGAGCCTCCTCTCTAGAGACTCGTCTATACCGTCAATCTGTTGCAAGTCATCGAAAACCCCTCCAGACCGCCCGATAACTGAGAAGTCGAACGGAATCGCCTTGATTTTGATCCTGGCTAGAATGTAATCTTCCTTGGTCATCGAGCTCTCTCGGGCCTTCAAGTCGTTGAGCCTCATCTCCACTTCTAGCCTTGTTATCTCAGCGACCTGCTTCCTATGTCGCTCCTCAGATACTTTCCTCCTTTCGGCCTTCTTTTTGACTCGGTCCTCGGCCGGGCTCTGGCTCCTTGGTCTTAAAACTCCAATCGACACTACAAGAACAACGGCAGATATGAGGAGGATTACGAACCATTCCTGTAAAGACTCCCACAATCGCTCTTCCACCACCTCAGGAGCCTCGGGACCATCCTCAACGAACTCTTCAATCTGGCTTGAATCAGCGTTGTCACCAACGCCGTCCCCATCCATGTCGGTGTCAGAATTGTCGCCAGTGCCATCACCGTCGCTGTCCGCCCACTCGCTGCTGTTGAGGGGGAAGTCGTCCTTGTCGTTCGTGATGCCGTCGCCGTCAATGTCGTCGTCGGAGTTGTCACCGACTCCGTCACCGTCGCTGTCCATCCACTCATTTGGATCATAGGGAAAGGCATCCTGGAAATTAAACCAACCATCGGTATCAGAATCCAATACGAAGTCGATTTCACTTATCTCCACGAGCAATACAGTATGATTATTCGCTGAATTGGTATGCTGGGAAAAAATTGCTAATGTCAATTGTCCTTCTTCGGATTTGTGCCGGGGATATGTCATGAAATGATAGAGTATTTCGTCAGTTGTGGTGCCGCTGATGTCTAACATTAACTCAAACTGATCAGCATCGTAGTCAAGGAGAAAAAACCCGGTGAGTGCATTTATCGAGGCATTTTCTGATGAAATGTTAATTCTAATTCCTACCGCGAAGGGCTCGTCTAGTTCGGTGGTGAAGCGGAATTCCTCCTCGTGATAGGCGCCTTCTGTGCATTCCTGATCTTCCTGATCAACCCAGCAATTACTCACGCGAATCTTTGCAGTTGTCCCATAATCTCCGTCATATGCTTGGTATTCATCGAAGGATGATGACCAGTTGCTGCTCTGATTTGTAGAATTGGAGGCACTTGTTATTCCCACTGAGGCTGAGGAAGCCGAAGCGGCCAAAACTAAGGAACATAAAATTGCAAAGAGAGGCGCGAGCTTCTTAGTATGGACATAATTTCCATTTTTCGAGCCAATATCATAATTCATAGAGCATCAATCCTACGTAATGGGCATCCATCAAAATGATTTATGTGACAGATAAGCAACAATTATGCCGTCACGTCTTGAGAATTAATGATAGCGATTTTCCTATGCGGTTCTCAGAGGAATACCCCCTTGCCCCTGTAGCTCCTATACGTTTCAGAGGGTAGCGTGTGAGAGGTATAGCAGTCAGTCGGTATCTGGGATTCGAATTGTGGTCAGTGGGTCCAGACTAGCAACCCATTGAGAACATAGTATAGTCAGAGGGGTACTTGCCCAAACCCTGTGAGGCCTATGATGGTCAGAGGGATTCAGCTATACGACTGACTATACCGCATACCAAAGCATTACCCATGAAGAATGCCCGTTTTCCATCAGTCACTCCTTCGGTATGGTTATCTGGAAAACCATTTAGTCGCTCAAGCTCTATCGGGGTCAACCTCCGTACCCATTCTGTGAGTTTTAGACCGATTTTTTCTCGAACAAGTGATGCACCCTCTGAACTCAAGCCCATTCTCTCTACTTGTTCTTTCGTAGGACGGAACTTTACTACATGCTTGAATCGAGAGGCTCCCTTGCCACCTTCGCCAGTAATGATCGTTCTCGATGCCCTGTCCAGAGCATCTGGGAATGTAATGGGCCCCTCTGAGTAGCGATATGTGAAGCCATCAGTTCCAGTCCGTAATTCACGTTTTGCTCCTTTCAGATATATCCATCCTCTCTCATGGTTCAGGCTCTCCGGAGTTAGAATGAACTCATCCGCAACTCTCTCAGAATCTTGGAGAATATCGCCAAGTGTAAGCGTAGATTTTACATCTCTGGGTGTTGTTTTAGACGTCCAAACTTTACCATTTACCATCACACCTGTTCCTAGGAATGGGCTTCCTGGGTCTTTACCACCTTTTCCGGTGTTGAAATTATCAGAAACATCTGCAAGATCATCATTTTTATTCTCCCGCAAACAGAACCAAGTGGGTTCGCCGTCGTTGTTTGGGAGGATAGGTAGTGAGCGTGCCAGTGCTCCATCCTCCTCCATCCAATACTTTGGCGAGCCACCCTTAGTGAGGGCTTCATGGCCTGGAGTCCCTTGTCCATGTGCCAGGATGAAAACTCGCTTCCTTCTTTGAGGAAAACCGTAAGATGATGCGTCTACCATTCTCCATTCTACGACATAATTTAGATCCTCAAGTGATGCGAGCATTACCGCAAAGTCTCGACCTCTCTGGCCCTTAGGTGACTTGAGAAGTCGGTCCACATTTTCCAAGAGTAGGTACGATGGGCGATGATATTCTGCTATCCGATGTATTTCCCACCAAAGTACACCTTTCTTCCCAGAGAGTCCCTTTGCCTTGTCAAGAGTCTTTGCAACAGAATAATCTTGGCAAGGGAAACCTCCACACAGGAGATCGTGTTCTGGTATCTCTGAAGCTTCTATGGTGGAGATGTCTTCGTTCACAAAAACATCGTTTTGGCCGGATGAACTAGTGAATAATGTCGGCCTCTCATTATCTGGGGATAGGCCCCAGCGAGCTGAATATACTTCTGCTGCGTGTTGTTTCTTGGTGCTCGGTTCCCATTGATTGGCCCATACAATCCTGAATCTATTGTTGCTACTTGTTCCCGGAGCACCTTCGAAACCTATGCGGAAGCCTCCAACACCCGCAAATAGTTCAACAACTCTGATGCTCACTATGATATCTCATAAGTCACGGTTATTGAAGATCTCGATCATGGTAAAATATTGAATTGTATGGTCTAGACGGTCCCCTGTGAGGCCACCAGACCCAGATTCGATATCTTCTCTCGAGCAGCATGGGAAGAGCATGAGGGGTAAGACAATTGGCCAGATTCTGCATGAGTTAGAGATACGGATTGATGAATCCAATATCGAATCTGGAAAGGGTGGTGTAGGTAATGCGATTCAGGCGGCTTTTGGATTGGGACTAGATAGTCGTTCAGAGGCGGATTTTCCGGATGCGTCTGGGCCCGGAATTGAAATGCCGGGTCTAGAATTGAAAATTGTCCCGTTGAAGAAAGGATCAGGAAAATGGCGAGTTAAGGAAAGACAAGTAATTGGCATGATAAATTACAACCAGCTACCAAGAGAAGTATGGCCATCTTCACATGCTCGTACAAAAATGAATAGAATCCTGAATGTATTCGTTACACACGAACCTAAAGGAGAGAGGGAGAAATGCATCGTCAAGGGAGCATCAATATGGGAGCCCGACTCATTCATAGATCCTATTTTGGAAGAAGATTGGTCGCTATGCCAATCAATGGTGTCCGAAGGATCTGCTCATAGGCTATCTGAACGCTTTTTCAAAACACTATCTGCTGCACGAAAAGGATCCGGAGGAAAGCGGGATCTTGTCTCATATCATCACGGTTCTGAGCCCGCAATGAGGAGGGCATTTTCACTAAAAGTAGCTTATATGAATGGAATTTGGGAATGTTACACGAATAGAATCGGGTCACTGAGAATTTTCGAAGAAGACGACCCATTGGAAGCATGCCGATCAAAACTAGAGAAGATAGAAGGGCGAACTACCGCGGAAGTAATGGCGGAATTGGGCCTTCCTTTTCCAAGGTCCAAGGATTACGCATACAGAATAGTTAGACAGTGGCTGACGGGCGGAAAGGGAGGAAGAAGAATCGCTGAATTAGATGATATTGGGATAATTTTGAAGACCGTGCCGATCAATCCTAGCACTCAAAGGACTTGGGAAGCAACTTCCTTTCCGGCTATTGACATCGCTGAACTTACTGAAACTAAAACATTCGAAGACCACTTCATGTCTGAAGAGGTTTCTGCCATACTTTTCGTGCCAACTATCCGAGAATCTAGGAAGGTTCCATGGACTGAAGTTCGTTTTGGAAAACCAGTTCTATGGCAACCATCAGATAGTGAGTGGAGAATAATGGAAGAAGAATGGCGAATGCATCGGGACATACTGAGAATTGAGAATGGTGCGAATGAAATCCCAAAGGCAAAGGAAACCAGAATATTTCATCTGAGGCCCAAGGCAAAGAACAACACTGTTAGAGACATAGGTCCATGGGGTGACATTACGAGACAGTGCTTCTGGCTAAACCAAGATTTCGTCCAATCTATTCTAAATCGGAAAAGAAGCATGAGTCGAATATAGAACCCCCTATGATCCGTATACGACTCAATGGGTACCCTCTGACCATTATACGACTCATAGGGTTCTCAAAGGGCATCATGCGCCAATCGGACTCATTGGGTTAATGTCGGACAACTATGTCGGGCTGATTATGGTGGACAACGAACTTCGACAGCATTTTGTTCATCTAAGAACACTATACAATAACTCAATCCTAATCATAGCCTTTGTTTTTATTTCATTTTCAATAACTTTGGGATATGATATTGGGGATAAATATGAAGCATTTGAAACGTGCAATTCAACTCCACTGCTGGAAGATTTGTGCCAAGAGTATGAAAGAGCGTTTTTCATAAATTTAATTCAGTCGATTATTTTCCTCATTGGTGGAATTGCCATTTACTTTCAGAGATTCAGAGAGTCATGGGACATAAGAACCATAGAGAGGATTCGAAATGACTCCATCAGCCAAACTCAACGTAAAAAGCCAAGCAATAATGGTAAAAAAAAGACGGGGAAAAATCCTCCTATTCAGGATTTTGAGAAAAGACCACCTAAACCCAAAAACCGCCCTGAGTCAAAAATCGAAGGCGGATCTGAGACACAATATGGCGACACTGTTCCCTTTCCTCCGGGACTGGAAAAAATCGGAGATTTTCAAGAAGCAGATGAAAAATCATAATTTCTGAAGTAATTAATTAGGGCAGGGGCATAATCTTCCCTAGGGAATATGATGCCTAATTCAAACTCCGATGGTACCGAGTGTTGCCCAGAAAAATGCATTTCCAAAAAGGGCGATCAAAAAGATAATTTCAATCACGATATTTTTACCAATTTTCCATTTGTCCCTGATTGACAATAACAATCCAACAAATGCAATCGGCGTTCCGATTGAAACCGTGAAAATAGACCAATACAAATAGGAAAAACCGTCGTCAAAGAATAGATCACCTACGGGAGGAAAAAGAAAAGCATAGTTGAATGTGATGAGTAGTCCTAGTCCTGCTATTTTCCACCCTCGTCGTGAGTATTGTGGATTGTCGACCTGAGGTTCAGACATGTCATCAGATAGGGGTCCCCTCTATGATGCCAGTGGAATTCACGTATCCCAGGGTTATGGATACGTCACAAAGCAACCGTGTTACTCGGGGGCATCACCTTCCCTATTGTTCATGACGAATGAGTAAAGAAGGCTCCCTCCATCGACCCCAATGGTGGATCGCAAAGACTTGGCATCTGCTCTACTGGTGGTCTTCGCATGGGCATGGATTGAATTCTGGCTTAGGCGAAATGTCGATGGTTTCTCTAACGATTTATGCGCTCTAACATTACTTTTGTTATTTCTAGTATTTTGGATGAGTTATCGTCGGTCTTCGAGGAGTGATATTCTGTGGCCCTCCGAGTCACGATTGGACCCGGAGAAGATCGACCTGAAGTTCGAAGTTCCATGGAGCAATCGCAGGTTATCTGAATTTGGCGGTTTCCTTTCCGGGCTGTCTGGGAAATCAAGTATGTATTTGACAAGGATGGTGGTGAGCAAGGAGGCTGGCTTGGAGTTCCACTACAAAGAAACCCTGAACGGGCTCGAAGAGGTAGTTCATCTCGAGTTGGGTCAAGTCTCTGCAGTCCACCACTGGACCAGGAAGTTCCGCAATCCGGATGGTCCAGATACCACCGATGATTTTTTTGCAATAATATCCGATTCAGTGATTCACAAGCTACCAAAATTAGAGGAGCCCCAACCTTGGGAGCCCGATTGGGACGCAGATGTTCCCGAGAAAATCAGAAAGCTGTGCGATATCCTTGAGCTCAGCCTGAAGAAGACTAAGCCGTGGGGGCCCGATTTTCTGGAGAGGTCAAAGAAGGAGAACTCGGGTGCGAAGCAGGATGGTAGAATAGTAGATGTTTTTGTTGCGACGCTCTTGTTCCTTTTCGGATTGACTTTCACATTGATCCCTTACTTCATTTATCGAATAGAGCAAGACATGTCAGATGACCCAATCTCACTATTTATGATTGCTTTCTCGATACCATTCTTGATGTTTGGACTCTTTGTCCTATCAATTGCCCGAGGAATGATATGGGGGGAATGGAGAGTGGCACGTGTCAATGAAACCAATTCTGAAAGATGGTGGGATGGCAAACAGGCCTAACTACCGGAATTATCAGTAGGTGTTACGGACATAATAATCCCTAGCGATTATGAGGCTTAATTCGCTTTTAACAAAAGAAAAAGGTTAGGTGTTAAGAAACTTTAGTGCTATTTGGGGATAAGTAGTTCATGGGGATTTTGAAGATAACAATAGTCTTAGATTGGATCATACTTTTGTTCCTCTTCGTACTCATTCAAAACGACGTAGTTGATTATACAATATTCCTGGTTGTGTGCGGACCAATGGCATGGGTGACGTATTACGTTGTCGTAGAATCTACGTTCGGCGAATTGGGCAGAGCCATTGCCGCAAACATCGAACAGTCAAAGCGTGAAAAAGAAGAACGCGATAATTTAGCCATCCCCATGCCCATAAAAGGTGAGAAAGATGCGACCGAGCGGAGTGAAGAAGCAGAGTCGCCTTGGTGGGAATGACCGATTTTAACGGTAGCCTTCATTGCGCATTCTTCATCATTAGACCGAATACTAATCGAGAGTAATGCCGGGAAAAGGATTATCCGGAATTAATGAATGTGAATTATATGACCGCAGAAGATGCAGTAAACCAAGTAATAGAAATGTACATTGAAAGTATGGAGAAGTCGAGTGGCGACATGGTCACAGAGGCATTCCACGAGAATGCGAAGGTCGTGGGATATCTCAATGGGGATTTCCTACAGCTTTCAACATCTGATTTCGCAGGTTTTGTTTCAGCCCAGGAGCCCGGGACAGTTGAGTTTGAAATTCTGTCCTGCGAGGTAAACGGCGACACGGCAACAGCGAAGGTCAGAGACAAGTATCTCGGGATATCTTTCTTGGACTCTTTGTCCCTAGTCAAAGAAGGCGACAGATGGTCAATTTACAACAAGCTCTTCCACGTAGAGGCTTGATCAAAGGATGAAGTACACAAGGATATTTCTCCGGCATAATCCTCCCTACCCATTGAAACCTTAGCTCAGAAATTGAAGATGGTTGGTCCTTCATTTCCAACAGGAGGAGCAGTGAAGAAAGCAGCAAAACCACCCATGATCTTTCCTACCTCGGGAGTGGCAGCATCAAAATTTTCCTTTGTGTCATATACTGCAATGCTTGTAAGCTCTCCAGGGGCTATCTCGATTGTGTAAACTGATTGGATGCCAGTAAGCCCCATCATGGTCTCACGTTGGCTTTCCAAGAGTTCAATGACTTCGTCTTTCCTTGAGGCGTCGTACTTGATTTGATTGACTCGGCAATACATGAATTTCCCACTGAAATTTCATTTATTATTTTGTCCCTAGCTTATGCAGACGTCAATAATCCTACCCACTGAGATTCCATTGAGTCATGGGCTAGTCAGAGGGTAGGGAAGATGTCAGAACAAGAAAGGACTTGCAACCAAAAATGATCCAATCAATGATCCCCCAATAATGTTCATCTGGAAAATCTTGGGATACTCCTCTCTCGCCCCCCATGAAAACGTCTTACGAATCCATACTTTCTGATTGACCGAGCAATTTGCCACATACAGGAGTATAGCCACGCCAATCAAAATCCTAATGTAATCAAGTGTCGTTAAGTCCATGGACGTAATTATGGGGGCCGCTTAATGATGTATGCGTCAGCTACCCTACCCATTATGATGCGGGCGTCAATAAGGGGCACCCAAGTAGATGCTGTGTAAGAAATACTAAAAAATCGAATATTGACTAAAGGATATGAGTCAACTAAAACCAATGATTATTGTATTGCTAATGCTGACATCCGCTCTTGCTGGATGTGTTGATAGAGATAATCATCCAGACCATCACGACGATGAGCCCGGCCTTCATCACCATGGCGATGAAGATTATCATCATCAGCATGAAGAGAACAATACGGCAGAACATGCTGAATCCGATAGACACCATTGTCATGATGATCAGGACGATGAATGCTGGTAGACTGCCAATGACCATCCTATCTGTTGTGCTGCAATAATGAAGACAGGACCCCCCACTATACTTATGTGTAAACTAAAGGTATGGGTATAACCCGTTCTAGATAGAACGTATCATAGATGCCTCCCGCATAATCTAAGGGCCCATTTGTTACAAGCAAGATTAGTCTTAATTATGCAAGATTAGTCTTAATTATGCGCCGGTATTCGACGGAATGTGGCAGAAATTGAGGTAGTGGATAATGAAGGGCTAAAAATGGTCAAGGTGACTCTGAATGGGGACAGTATTCGTTCTGAGTCGGGTGCCTTGCACTACATGCATGGTAATATCGAGATGACGACGAAGGCTCCGAGTGTTGGCGGATTCCTGAAGTCAATGGTCTCGGGAGAAGACGTCTTTAGACCAATATACACGGGAACAGGTGATGTTTTCTTTGGGCCTCCTACCTTCGGAGAGTATAGTATCATTGAATTGGATGGCGAAATGGTTATCGATCAAGGGGCCTACATTTGTTCAGATTTCTCTATCGAAGTTGGAGTCTTCCGGAATAAGGGGATGGCCATGCTTGCTGGAGGAGAAGGAATTTTCCAGACTTCAGTGAAAGGGAGTGGAAGAGTTGTGATCCATTCTCAAGGGCCTGTACAATTAGTTGACATGGTAAACGACGTAATCACTGTGGATGGCAATTTTGCGGTAGCTAGGGATGCGTCTCTAAATTTCGAGACCAAGCTACTTGGCAAGGGCATGCTCTCGAAAGTAGCAGGGGGAGAGGGCTTCGTGAACATAATCGGCGGAACAGGTAGGTTATATTTGGCCCCAGTTCCAAATAAGCTGATGAGCGTGATGGGTGCAATTAGAAGCATCCGCGGTCCAGAATAATGGGGCATAATTTAGATAATTAGTTAATCCCAAAGGTATTAGTAAATCTAGGGTCCCACCATGGAGAATACGCAATGATGGAGCTACACGTGTACTTCGATACCTTTCCGCATGAGCTTAATGGCAATGACCAACCCCAAAACGGCCCCTGAAAAATATCCAACACCTCCGACCAAATAACCGCCTATTATTGCGGGGACATATATGAGAAGCGTTCCAATGATCATTCCGAGACCAGTTCGCCCGACTTTACTGAACCAACTATCTTCTTCCGCCGACATGGTACTATGAGGGGGCGCCAGCCTTGAAGGATTTTTAGGGTGCATGACGAATCAGTAAATAACGCCCCCTCCATCGTAATACATGGGTCCTGGGAATAGTGATGGAGGCCAGGAGCCAATTTCCAAAAATAACTGGATTGGGCCAGATGGGACTGAGAGTGGCCCGGATGTCCCTGATGATTGGTACTTGACGTATGATGGGCCTGCACCAGTGGTGGAGGAGATTTACGATGAGAACTATGCCGTAGATAGGGGAAATGGTACAGTTCCTGTTGATTTCTACATCAAGAAATGGGGCGTTCCAGAGGGTTTTGGAAAAACAGACCATGAGAAAAAATGGTCTATGGACCAGACTTGGTGGAAGGGCCGAGACTCAGGCCTGGGAGACGACGACGAAGCCGTTCCTCCGAAACTCGACAAGGATTTCACAGCGGAACCCCCCTCAGTAATAGGCATCATTGCTTTTTCCTTTTTTGTAGTACCAGGAGCAATTATTTTCGGGGGGGTGGGGGTCTGGTTACTGTTCTTCTCGATAATGAATCCATATCACGAAGACGGGGGACTAGTGGGGTTTGTATGTATGGGGATTCCCCTTACATTAGTTGGATTGTTTTGCTTCTTATTATGGTGGGCCGGCGTAATCAAAGAACGCCTGCGCGTGCAGCACAGCAGGGATCGACTGGTCTACCAGGCTACGTTGCTCAGGCTCGGGCTCCCTCCGCTTAGGGGGCTCGGGCTCCTCTCCGAGAAGAGGCGCCTCTCAGAAGCAGTTTACCTCGAGACCGACGAAGATGGGGACGATGCAATGGTCCACGGCCGCTCGAGCGAGGGGGTGGAGTGGGAGCTTGATATCGAAGCTTTGGTTTCCGAATTGGCGGAACCCGAGAATCCATACAACCCACCCTACCAAAAAAAGGCGAGAGAGATAGCGGAAGCAATTGGCATTGAGTTCCGAATAGGCGTGGAAGAGAAGCCTGAACCTATCCCCTTTGGCCATGATCGGGATTTTACATCAGATCCCTGGGGAGCAGTGTCCGGGACCATTGCCGTATTATTCGCCTCCATCTTTAGTGTCATTTGGGTAATCGGAAGCGTAGAGGAGTTGCCATTCGAGGAGATGCCAATTGGAGAAATGGGACTATCCGAATTACCATATTTGTTGATGGGGCTCTTACCCCTCTTGGGTCCACTTATTATGCTTGGATGGCTTATCAAAATATTCTCCGTCCATCGTCTGCGCGTACAGCACAGCACCGACCTATTGTTTTTTGATAGCACGATTCGGGGGCACAGTTGGAGAGTCAAGGAGAGGCGCCTATCGGAATCACTCTACCTGAGATACCACAAATGGACAGAAACAGACACCGACTCGGATGGGAACAGAACCACCACAACGCATCGCGAATACGAAATCCACGGACACTCCGATGAAGAGGGTGAATGGAAATTGGACATCACGAGCATGGTGGAAACATTCGACGACTCCACAAAAATGGCACGAGAAATAGCGAGAGCAATTGGCATTGAGTTCCGAAGAGAGTGACGTAATACTCTAGGGAATATGATGCCCCCGAGTACAATTCACCGCCCCTTTGATTTCCCTCAAATATTAATAGCATAATGCCCTTACAACTTACATGACAATACTAACAACTGGAGAGACATTAGATGATG